>CATKXE010000028.1 GCA_949840465.1 uncultured Lachnospiraceae bacterium
GTGAAAGACTGGAAAGAAATAAAGATTGGAAAGTGTAATAATAATATGCAGAAATTTGTGGAAGAAATCCGGGCGCATCTGACGGAAAAACTGATTCCCTTCTGGGAAGGGCTGAAGGATGAAGAGTTTGGCGGTTATTACGGGTATATGGACTATGACCTGAAAATTGACCGGAATTATGAGAAAGGCTGTATTTTAAACAGCAGGATTTTGTGGTTCTTTTCCAATGCGTATCTTTTGCTGGGGGAAGAACATCTGCGCGTGAACGCGGAACATGCCTGCCATTTTATGAGGGAGTATTGTATTGACCGGGAATACGGGGGCGTGTACTGGTCTGTTACCCATGACGGGCAGGTAAAGGACGGCGCCAAGCATACCTACAATCAGGCGTTTGCCATCTACGCGCTGTCCTCCTATTATGACGCAGTGAAGGATGAGGAAGCCCTTCGGCTGGCGTTTAAATTACAGGAAATGATAGAAGAAAAATGCAGGGACCGGTTTGGATATCTGGAGGCATTCAGCCGGAAGTTTGAACCGGAGGAAAATGACAAGCTGTCGGAAAACGGGGTGCTCGCAGAGAAAACCATGAACACGCTGCTGCATGTATTTGAGGCGTATACGGAACTTTACCGGGTGAGCCGGGATGAAAAAACAGCGGACAGGCTCCGCCGGATGCTGGATACGGTGGCCGATAAGGTTTATAACCCGAAAACTGGCAGGCAGGAAGTCTTTTTTGACAGCCAGTGGAATTCCCTGATCGATCTGTATTCCTATGGGCATGATATTGAGGCCGCGTGGCTGTTGGACCGGGGGCTCAATATCCTGGGCGACAGGGAATATACAAAAAGGCTCGCCCCGATTACAGAGGAAATCACGAAAAATATCTATGAGCGCGCGCTGGCGAATGGTTCCCTGCTGAACGAGGCGGAAAACGGAATCAATGACACCACCAGAGTATGGTGGGTACAGGCGGAGGCAATCGTCGGTTTTATCAACGGATATCAGAAGAACCCGCGGGAACTGCGGTATCTGGAGGCGGCGGAGTCTGTCTGGGAATATATCAAAGCGCATCTGATCGATCAAAGGGAAGGTTCGGAATGGTTCTGGGCAGTGGACGCTGAGGGAAAACCGCTTCCGAAGCCAATCGTGGAGCCGTGGAAATGCCCTTACCACAACGGGCGGATGTGCATGGAGGCTGTGAAGCGGCTGGGAAATCTGATATAGAGGGATTGTGTAAAGAACCGTATGGAAAAAGATACGGGAATTGTACAAATTGGCAGGAGGTTACGCGATGATACATAGCAGATACTATGAGGAACTGGAGAAATATGAAAAGCTGGTCAGCAGGAAAAACAAGAAGAGTGATTTTTATAATGGGATTTATGACCGATATGAAAATCCAATCCTGACAAGGGAGCATGCGCCCCTCCACTGGAGGTACGATCTGAATGAAGAGACGAACCCGTATTTTATGGAGCGGCTTGGAGTAAATGCGGTCATGAATTCCGGGGCGATCGAACTGGGCGGGAAATTTTATCTGGTGGTTCGGGTAGAAGGAAACGACAGGAAATCTTTTTTTGCGGTGGCAGAAAGCGACAGCGGTATCGACGGCTTCCGGTTCTGGGATTACCCGGTACAACTGCCGGACACCTGCCCGGGGGAGACGAATGCCTATGACATGCGCCTGACAAAGCACGAGGACGGCTATATTTACGGCGTTTTCTGTTCGGAGAGCAAGGATACGTCCAACCCGGATCTTTCGGCGGCAGTCGCTCAGGCCGGAATCGTGCGCACAAAAGATCTGAAAACATGGGAGCGGCTGGATAACCTGAAGACCCTGCGCTCGCCGCAGCAGAGGAATGTAGTGCTCCACCCCGAATTTGTGGACGGGAAATATGCATTTTACACACGCCCCATGGACGGGTTTATTGACACCGGAAGCGGCGGGGGAATCGGGTTCGGGCTGTGTGAAGATATCGGGCATGCGGTGATTGACGAGGAAATCATTACCAGCCGCAGAGTCTACCATACGCTGACCGAAGCGAAGAATGGGGCAGGTGCGGTTCCAATTAAAGGAAAGAAATGCTGGATTCATATTGCCCACGGCGTCCGCAATACGGCGGCAGGACTTCGATACGTGCTGTATGTATTTGGCACGGATTTAGAGAATCCGGCAAAACCGGTGGCGGAGCCGTCAGGGGTATTTCTCGTACCGTTCGGAAAGGAACGGGTGGGCGACGTATCCAACGTGGTATTTACCAACGGCGCGGTTGCCAGAGAAAACGGGGATGTCTATATTTATTACGCATCCTGCGATACCCGGATGCATGTGGCGACGACCACGGTGGACAAACTGGAGGATTATCTTTTCCATACGCCGCGGGACGCGCGCAGGACGGCGGACTGCGTGAAACAGAGGTACGGATTGATTGAAAAGAATCTGAAACTGCTGGAACGCTGAAAATCATTGTGAATATATATTGAAAGGAGTTCCATCCCCCATGCTCAAAATGGTCAGGCAATGGATTGAAGACATCAGGACAAAAACAAAAGATATGGACCGCGGCCATGCGGTAGAGTATGTGCTGAATTACTATTGGTATCATATCCTTCTGGGCGCGATTGCCTTCGGGCTGCTCATCCTCCTGATTTATCATGTGTTCTGGGGGAAGAACCAAAAACCGGAATTTACCTGTGTGATCGTCAATCAGGAAGTCGATTTTTCAAGGGACGCCCGGATGGCAGAGGAGTTTTCCGCATTTTCAGGGATAAAGAAAAAGAAATGTTCGATTGATTCGGATTATCTGATTTCCTATGGTGATGTGGAATTGCCGGAGGCCAACGAAAGCTCCTATGAAAAGTTTTTCTTCAACTGGTCGTCTGGGTCGATTGACGCGGCGGCCATGCCGGAAAGTTTTTATAAGTACTGCCTGGAATTGGGAGGCGTATTCTGCGACGTGAGGGAACTGAGTCCGCACAGGGAAACGGACACGCCGGAAAACAGGGTTTATGAGAGGGCGGGCACGCCGGAAAACCAGATATACGAGGGGGCGGGGGAGAAATACGCCGCAATTTATGTAACGGGGACCGTGCTGGAAAAATGGTTTGAGACAGAGGAAGAGGATCCGCTACTGCTCGTATTCCCGGTGGAATCAAAACATAAAGAGAACAGCGGAAAATTTTTGGAATATGCGCTGGGAGCCGCAGAAAAATAACGGATGCGAGAGCTATTAGGAACTGTGGATAAACAGCCCTTGCAGATGGCGCAGGATTTAGTTTATCCGCAGCGAAAAAAATGGTTCTATAAAAATGAAAGGGTGGTCGGAATGAAAAAATTAAATGTGGAAAATCCATTTTTTGAATTTATGGGTCGTATCGGTGATGTGATGCTTGTAAATATTTTGTTTCTTATTTTTTCCATTCCGATCGTCACCATCGGGGCGTCTTATACGGCCATGTTCCGGACCTTTGGGGAACTTCGGGAAGGGAAAACCGTGTTTCGGAGCTTTTTTACCGCATGGAAGGCGGCGCTGAGACGCACCGTCCCGGTATGGATTTTTCTTCTGTTGGCCGGAGGGATCCTCGTGTTTGACATTACATTCCTTGCGCGGGCGGGGAGCAATGGAATCTGGGCGCTTGCAGGGATGGTGACGGGCTGTCTCCTGCTTTTATGGAGCATGGTTTTCTGCTATCTGTTTCCCGTTGTGGCGGGCAGTGAAGCGGCGGCGCGGATGTGCGCGAAAGAAATGGTTTCCAGAAGCCTTTACCTTGCGGTCCGTAACCTTCCCTATACGCTGGTGATGGTCGTTTTAAACAGCATTCCGGCAGTCTGCATGATTCTGGGGGACTTTTATGTGGGGATGACCGTGCCGGTTTACGTAATCGTGGGATTTGGGGCGACCGCGTATTTGAACCGCCTGCTTCTGGACAGGTGCAGTGACGGAATCAAAAAAGAAAAAGGAGTATTTTAACATGGATGCAAGAAAAACCTATGAATTTTGGCTGACGGATTCTTATTTTGACGAAAACACAAAGGCGGAACTGCGGGGAATCGCAGGCGACGGCAAAGAAATCGAGGAGCGTTTTTACCGCGATCTGGAATTTGGCACCGGGGGCCTGCGCGGCATCATCGGCGCGGGGACGAACCGTATGAACATATACACGGTGCGCAAGGCGACTCAGGGGCTTGCCAATTTTATTATAAAAGAAAACGCACAGGAAAAGGGCGTTGCCATAGCCTTTGACTCCCGGCATATGTCGCCGGAATTTGCAGAAGAGGCGGCGCTCTGCCTTGCGGCAAACAAAATCAGGGCTTACATTTTCCCGTCGCTGCGCCCCACGCCGGAACTGTCGTTTGCCCTGCGGGAACTGGGCTGCACGGCGGGCATCGTGGTGACGGCCAGCCATAATCCGCCGGAATACAACGGCTACAAAGTATACTGGGAAGACGGCGCGCAGATTACCTTTCCCAAAGACAGGGAAATCATCGGGGAGGTCAATGCCATTACAGATTATGGACAGGTCAGGACTATGGATTTAGAGGCGGCAAAGGCGGCGGGGCTTTATCAGGTCATCGGCCCGGACATGGACGACAGATACATGGCTGCACTGAAAAAGCTGGCCATCCACCCGGAAATTATGGAAGAAGAAGGCAAGAGCCTGAAAATTGTCTACACGCCCCTCCACGGAACGGGAAACCTTCCGGTGCGGCGGGCGTTGTCGGAGTTAGGCTTTGCCAATGTATACGTGGTGGAAGAACAGGCATTGCCGGACGGGGATTTTCCCACCGTGTCCTATCCGAACCCGGAGGACAGGGACGCGTTTGCCCTTGCTTTGAAGCTGGCAAAAGAGGCGGACGCGGATATCGTGCTGGCCACAGACCCGGACGCAGACCGTCTTGGTGTCTATGCAAAAGACAGCAGAACCGGGGAGTACATGAGTTTTACGGGAAATATGTCGGGCATGCTGATTTTGGAATACATTTTATCCCAGAGGAAGGCGCTGGGGAATCTGCCGGAAAACGGCGCCGTGGTGACGACCATTGTGTCCGGGAAGATGGCGCGGGAAATCACGAAAGCCTATGGCGTGGATCTGATCGAGACGCTGACAGGCTTCAAATATATAGGAGAGCAGATTAAGTTTTTTGAACAGAGCCATGAACATGAATATGTATTTGGCTATGAGGAAAGCTACGGCTGCCTCGTGGGAACCCATGCCCGGGACAAGGACGCGGTGGTCGCGGTCATGGCGCTCTGCGAGACAGCGGCTTACTGTAAGCATCAGGGAATGACGCTGTGCGATAAAATGAAGGAATTGTCCGAGGCTTACGGATATTACAGGGAAGGGCTCTGCACCGTGATTTTAAAAGGGCAGGACGGAGCAAAGAAGATCGCGGCCATGATGGAGGGAATCCGAAACAATGTGCCGAAAGAAATAGGCGGACTGGCTGTGACGCAGTTTCGGGATTACAAAGCGGACGTGCTCCTCAACTGTAAGGACGGAACAAAAACCGCCACAGGGCTTCCCGCTTCCAATGTCCTGTATTTTGAACTGGAAGAGGGCGCATGGTGCTGCATCCGTCCGTCAGGGACAGAGCCGAAGATTAAATTCTATATCGGCGTCAAGGGCGCGGGCGAAGAGGATGCAAAGAAGAAACTGGAGAGCCTGACGGAAAGCGTGAAAAGCCTGGCGCAGTAAAAAGGGATTATGATTTCGTCATACAATCGTTTTTTCTGCGCGGGCCTGGCCGGTTGGCAGAAAAAGGAGAACATGAATGAGTATCTTGAAGTTAAAACCAAGCTGTAAGGATTACCTCTGGGGCGGACACCGCCTCGTGGAGGAATATGGAAAGGAATATGAGGGCGGCGTGCTGGCGGAGACGTGGGAACTGTCCTGCCACCCCGACGGCCCGTCCGTGATTTCCAACGGAGAAAATGCAGGAAAGACCCTGCAGCAGTATATCAATGAAAACGGGAAAGAAGTTCTGGGAACCCACTGCAGGAGGTTTCGGGATTTCCCGATCCTTACCAAATTCATTGACGCGAAAGACAACCTGTCCATCCAGGTGCACCCGGATAATCGGTATGCTTTGAAGAACGAGGGGCAGTACGGCAAGACAGAGATGTGGTATGTGATGGACGCCGGAAAAGAGGCGTTTCTGTATTATGGATTCAAAAGGGAGATCAGCAAAGAAGAATTTTCCAGACGGATTCAGGAGGATACGCTTCTGGAGGTATTGAACGCGGTTCCGGTGCAGAAAGGGGACGTGCTGTTTATTGAATCCGGCACTATCCATGCCATCGGAAAAGATATTTTGATCGCAGAAATCCAGCAGAACTCTAATGTGACCTACCGGGTCTATGATTACGGCCGGGTGGGAAAGGACGGGAAGAAGCGTGACCTGCATATCGAGAAAGCACTTGCGGTCACCAACCGGGTGCCCATCGTCCGGGACAAAAGCAGCTATCCCCATGTGGCTGACTGCGATTATTTTACGGTGGATAAGCTGAACCTGGATGGGAAGGTCATGAAAAAAATGGAAGGCACGGTTTCCGGCGTATCCTTTGCAAGTATCCTGATGCTGGACGGCAAGGGAACGATTTCATGCCGGGGAGAAACCGTGGGATTTCAAAAAGGCGACAGCTTCTTTCTGTCCGCGGACAGCGGAAACTACCAGATTGAAGGGGCGTGCGACGCGCTGATTACGACCATTCGTGAAAAAGCCGCCCCGGTCCGCATTGGAATCGACATCGGCGGAACGGATACGAAGATCGGCCTCGTGGACATCCATCAGAAGGTGATCGTACAGACCGTCATGCCGACCGCATCGGAACGCCCGGCAGAGGAAATTATCCGGGAAATCGGGGAAAAGGCCCTGGGGCTTCTGGACTCCCAGGGCATCGCCATGGACCAGTGCGTGGGCGCAGGGATCGGCGTGCCCGGGACGGTCCTGCGAAAAACAGGCGTGGTGCGTTATTCCAACAATATCCGCTGGGAAAATGTGCCCCTTGCGAAAGAGATGGGTAACTACCTTCCCATTCCGATACAGATTGCCAATGACGCGGACTGCGCGGCTTTAGGAGAAGTTTACGCAGGGGCTGGAAAAGAATGCCAGGATGTGGTAATGTTAACATTAGGAACCGGGGTGGGCAGCGGAATCATTCTGGACGGAGAGATTTACGAGGGCAAAGGCGGCAGCGAATTTGGCCACATGGTCATCATTGAGAATGGGGAACCCTGTACCTGCGGACGTAAAGGATGTCTGGAAGCCTATGTTTCCGCCACGGCCTTAAAGCGGGATGCGCATCGGGCAGCAGGAATCCCGCGTACGCCGGAAGAAATCTTCCGGGCGGCCGCGGAGGGGGATGAAAAGATGCAGGAGGTTGTGGATGCGTATATCCGCAGGCTGGGCATCGGGATTGTGAATATCGTAAATATCTTCCGGCCGCAGCTTGTTCTTCTGGGCGGAGGAATCTCCAGGCAGGGCGATATGCTTCTTGCGCCCCTGCGGGAAATGATGAGCGAGGGGTGTTTTGGCGGAGAAAACGGAGAACTGCCGGAAATTGAGATCGCGGCGCTGGGCAATGAAGCCGGGATGATCGGGGCGGCAAGCCTGATCTGAGAGTGCGGGTCAAAGAGCCCAGGTTCTAAAGAAACTAGTACAGCATTGCATTAATAACCGGGTAAATAGCGCCCGCTGTTCACACCATCGCGGCGTTGGAGTCAGTCAACGATGCTACCGGCATCGCCTCCTTCCTCCGCCTTGTCCTGACATGGACATCAAGCGCTTATTACTTCAAAATGAATGCAACGCTGTACTAGGCGTAGTTCATATTTTCAATGGAGGAAAATTTTCATGAGTATCACATTTGACAAGTCCACAGACATATTTCAACTGAATACAAAGACCACAAGCTACCTGATTGGGATAGCGGACGGAAAGTACGTGGGCCACATTTATTATGGCAAGAAACTGGACAACTGCCAGGGCGGGTATGCGCTTCTTCGGACAGAGGAAAGACCCTTTGTGCCCTCAGCGAACATGCGGGACAAGGCCGGCTTTGCAGATGGATTTCCCTATGAATATTCTACCGCCGGGGTGGGGGATTACCGGGAAAGCTGCCTGTCTGTGCGCACCCCGCAGGGGCACCGGGTATGCGAGCTGGCCTATTTGGGCTACGAAATCTTTGACGGAAAACGGGAACTTCCCGGGCTGCCTTCGACCTTTGAAATCGTCGGCGCGCCGGCACAGACGCTGGAAATCACCTGTAAGGATGCGGCTCTCGGCCTGACGGCTGTGCAAAGTTACAGTGTATTTGAAGATTCCGACGCTGTGGTGCGAAGTGTGAGGCTCATCAATGAAGGCCAGCAGCCTTTGTATATCGAGAGGGCATTAAGCGCCTGCCTTGACATGGACGACGAGTCGTTTGAAATGCTTACGCTGACCGGTTCATGGGCAAGGGAGCGGCATATCACAAGATGCCCGGTCACGTATGGAAAACATGCGGTTTCCTCCGTGCGCGGCTGTTCCAGCCATCAGGAGCATCCGTTCGCGGCTCTGGTGACGCCTGGGACTACCCAGGATGCAGGAGAAGTGTACGCCATGCATTTTGTGTATTCCGGGAATTTCCTCGCGCTCTGCCAGAAAAGCCAGCATGATTCAGTGCGGATGGTGATGGGCATCCACCCGGAAGGGTTTGAGTGGGTTTTAAAACCGCAGGATTCTTTCCAGACCCCGGAAGTGGTATGCGTATATTCGGATCAGGGGCTGGGGAAAATGACCCGGACGCTGCATGATCTGTATCGGGGGCATTTAATACGCAGTCCGTATCTGCATAAAAAACGTCCGGTGCTGATCAACAACTGGGAGGCGACCTATTTTGACTTTGACTCTGATAAACTGGTGGAGATCGCGAAGGACGCCAGGGAAGCCGGAATCGAAATGCTGGTCATGGACGACGGATGGTTTGGAAAACGGAATCTGGACGACAACTCTCTCGGAGACTGGACGGTGAATGAGGAAAAACTTCCGGGCGGCCTGCCTGCCCTGGTGGAGCGTGTAAAGGCAGAAGGCCTTTCCTTCGGAATCTGGTTTGAGCCGGAAATGGTTTCGCCGGATTCGGATCTGTTCCGTGCCCATCCCGACTGGGCGATCCAGGTGCCGGGGCGGGCTCCGACCCAGAGCCGCGCCCAGTATGTACTGGATCTGTCCAGGCCGGAGGTGGTGGATTATGTCTACGGATGTGTAGCCAAAATCCTTAGAAGCGCAGATATTTCCTATGTGAAATGGGATATGAACCGGCAGTTTACCGACCTTGGGAGTGCGTTTCTGCCGCCGGAACGCCAGGGGGAGCTGCCCCATCGCTATATACTGGGCGTCTACGAATTACAGGAGCGTCTGGTTACGGAATTCCCGGAGCTTCTTCTGGAAAACTGCGCCGGCGGAGGCGGGCGGTTTGACCCCGGGATGCTGTATTACAGCCCCCAGATCTGGTGTTCCGACGACACGGACGCAGTGGAGCGGCTTGCTATCCAGGAAGGCACGGCGCTTTTGTATCCCCTGTCCTGCATGGGCGCCCATGTAAGCGCATGCCCGAACCATATCGTAGGCCGCGGCACGCCTTTTGAGACGCGGGGCCATGTGGCGCTGGGCGGGACGTTCGGATATGAGCTGGACATCACAAAGCTTTCCGCAGAAGAGAAAGAAAAAGTCACAAAGCAGATCGGGTTGTACCACCGGTACAACCATCTTATCCGGGAAGGCGTATACTACCGGATTGCTTCGTGGCGGGAAAACCATCTGTATGACTGCTGGGAGGTGGCCGCAGAAGACGGCGGCGAGGCGGCAGTGACCTATGTGCAGGTTTTGGCCAGCCCCAATAGCAGAAGCCGGAAGATCCGCCTGAAAGGGTTGGATGAGAAGGCCGTATACAGGCTGGAAGGCACGGAAAAGATATTTGCCGGACAGATGCTGATGTACGGCGGAGTCCTCATAGAACCGCAGGAAGGGGATTATGTGAGCCAGGTGCTGCATTTTGTAAGGGTATAGTTACAGTTCACGGCCTAACCGGCCGTGAACTGTAACAGGGTATAAACAAAGGGTTTCCAATGAAAGGCGTTACACTCCCTTTATGCTGTAAAAACAAAACAGCCACATTGCGCTATATTACAGGCAAATGTGGCTGTTTCTTATTCTTTAAAAGAGCCTCCGATAAATCGAATATGATGTCTTTCAAAATAGGACATCCATTCTTCCGAGAGCTTTTGATCGCAAATGACATGATCGATGATATTGAGAGGGGCAATCGCGGACAATGTCGTCTTTCCGAATTTGGTATGATCTGCGATTAAAATTTTATTTTTCGCATGCTGCAGCATTTTCCTCCGGATACGAGCCTGGCTTTCGCTGGAGTCGGTCAGCCCGCCTTCCATGCTCACGCCTGTGCAGGAGACAAATGCTTTATCGGCATAATAGGTTTCCAGCGTATCGAGCGTAGTACAGCCGTTAAATGTCTGGGAATTATTATCGAGCTCGCCGCCGGCGCAGATTACCCGCGCTGTAGGGGATTCCACAACAGCATTTGCAATATAAAGAGCATTGGTGATAATCGTAATATTCTTGATATTGCGGAAATTCTGGGCAAGAGCCAGAGAGGTCGTGCTGGGATCAAGAAAAACCGTGTCTCCGCTCTGCACAAAGGGTAAAGCGGCAGTGGCAATCAGGGATTTTTCCTTTCTGTATATGTCGCGGCGCATGGTGTAGGACAACTCCTGGCCTACGGTTTGCCCAAGATAAGCGCCGCCATAGACCCTGGTGATGCCGTTTTCTTTTTCCAGCTCGGTCAAATCCCGCCGGATTGTTTCTTCGCTGACTCCGAATGTCATGCTGAGTTCCGTTACGGTCACGCTTCCAGCCTCCTGGATTGTGGAAAGAATTTGTTCTTTTCGTTCTGCTGGTATTAATGATCTTTTTTTCATAACCTTACTTTCTAGCCTGATAGAAAACGGACCGGATGAATATCTGCCGGAAGCATTTTTCGAAATCAGACAAGGTGCTCTTTTAGATTTTCGTATTGGTAGAATGTCTCCAGGGCAATCTGAATTTCAGTTTCCCAGCCATTGGCAAGCTTTATATTATCTTCTTCCTTTGTGCCGTCTGCATAATAGATTTCCCCGCTTTTTAAGTTGGAAGAAATACTGTAAATAGCAGCCGCTTTTTTCCCAAGTTTGTTTGCCACTGTGAAAATACCGGAAGCTTCCATATCCAGGTTTACGCAGCCATAACTATAAATGCGGTCGATAAACTCCGGCGTTTCGCCATAGAAAGAGTCGTCGGTGGAGCCGATTCCGGCATGTACGGAAACCGGGCTTCCTTCCAGCGCTTTTTTTGCCTGGCTGATGAGCATATACGTCAGCTCAAGATCAGGAATTGCCGGAAATGAATCTGGTACAAAAAATCTGGAAGTGCCTTCGTTTTTCATACACCCGGTACTAATCAGCAGGTCTCCGACTTTGATTTTAGGATCCAGAGCCGCAGAGCTGCCGATACGGATCAATACCTCCGCGCCAATGTTGCTTAATTCCTGGGCGGCAATGGATGCAGAAGGGCATCCCAGCCCGGTGGAAGTGACGGATACCTTTACACCTTTATAATAGCCTGTGAATGTACGGTGTTCCCGATGCATTCCGATAAATTCTACGTCATCCAGATATTTTGCGGCGCGGTCGCTTCTTTCGGGATCGCCTGGAAGAAGGACGTATTTCCCTACGTCGCCTGGCACAAGCCCTGTACAGTACTGACGGATTTCACTTGAAATTACAGATTGTTTATCAACAGATTTCATTTTTTTCCTCCTGTATTATCCAATATTTGTTATATTTTGTCAATTTTTTTCGTAATATAATCCGCCGCCTTTTGCGCTTCACGCATAATCTCCTTCGCATCAATGCGGCAGTATTCTTTGTCTTTCATCAAAAATTCTCCATCTACCATGACGTCGTTAATCGAAGTGTCGGTATAAATAATGTGAGATGAAATGTTTTCGGTTGTCTTATGCAAAATCGGCGTCATTGCAGGCGTGTCAATATCAATGGTAATCAAATCGGCGCGCTTCCCGACCTCCAGGCTTCCGATCTTATGCTCCATACCAACCGCGCGCGCGCCGTTGATGGTGATCATACGGATCGCGTCAACCGCATTCAAAATGCAGGGATTCATTTCGGCTACTTTTTGGATCAGAACTCCGGTTTTGATATCTGCGAGAAGATTCAGGCTGTTATTGCTCTGCGCCCCGTCCACTCCCACCGTCACATTGATTCCCTTTTCTCTTAGTTTGGGGATCGGAAGGATTCCCTCAGACAGCTTCAGGTTCGTGACCGGATTATAGCTGACGGAGGCATTATATTTATGGAAAATATCCATATCTTCCTCGGACAGGCAGATGCAATGGGCAAATAAAGTACGGCATTCAAAAATCCCGGCCTCTTCTGCGACCCGGGTAGGGGACATGTTATAAAGGCTGAACGCTTCCGCATTATCACGCTGTGTTTCTGAAATGTGCATATGGATCATCGCCTGATATTGTTTTGCAAGCTGTGCGCATTCTTTCAGCAACGGGGGATTTGTGCTGTATATATCATGGGGACCCACACAGGGATATACGCGGGACGCCTTTCGTACCGCCTCAGGGCGGGAGTAACAGCGGGCAAGGTAATCTGCGGTGTCCTGCAGGGAATGCTCCGACTGTGGTGAAGGAAAGGCAAACACCGCGGATGAAAGGAAAGAGCGCAGCCCGGACTCTTCGGCCGCCTGGGATACGGCGTCTGAAAAATACCACATATCCACGTTGGTTGTCATTCCGTTGCCGAGATACTCCAGATAGGCGAGCCGGGATCCCGCATAGGTCAGCTCATGAGTCAGATGCTTTTCGGCCGGCCACATATATTCGGTCAGCCATTCGTGAAGATATTTATCATCAGCGAGTCCCCGGAATAAAACGGAAGGGGAGTGCGTATGTGTGCTGATGAGCCCGGGCATGACAATCCTGCCCTTTAAATCGTATACCTTGCCCCTGGCTTCTACTTCATCAGGCGTACCGAGGCTTTCAATCGTGGATTCATGGATTACGATTCTTCCGTCGGCAATACAATCATTGTTTTCATTGACTGTCAGGATGATGCAGTGATCAAGGGTGATATAATGGTTCGTTTCTGTCAAATCATCCACCTCCTTAGACATTTGCGAAATACTGAAAAACTGGTTTTGTTGATTATAGCATTGAAATCAACAAAAATCAACAAAAACAGTCAAATTTGTTGACAGTACTACCTCGGCTATGATAGCATAAGGATATAAGTACATGGGATTTTTGACATGTAAAAAATGGTGTTTTCATGGAGGTGATGATGATTGAAAGCAGCAATTATCGGGGCAGGATTTGCGGGGAATGTGCATGCAGAGGCCATTCATGCGTGCGGAGCGGAGATTGCCGTGGTCGTGTGCCTGGCAGAGCCTGAAGCGGCTGCATTCGCGAAAAAGTGGGGGATACCGCAGTGGGGCGAGGACATTTCGCTTGCACTTCAGGATGGGATTGACAGCGTGCATATCTGCACCCCTCCGGCCACACATGGAGCGCTCCTCCGCCGTGTGCTCGCGGCCGGAAAGCATGTGGTGTGCGAAAAGCCGCTGTGTTTGGACGCAAAAGAGGCAAAGCAGCTTGTGGAGCTTCAGGAAGCTTCGGAGAAAGTTTGCGCGTTGATGCTGAATGTGCGTTACCACATGGCCTGCCGGCGGGCACGGGAGATTATCGCGTCTGGAGAGCTGGGGCGTCCGGTGTTGATTCATGGAAGCTATCTGCAGGAATTTGCTGCATTTCCCGCTCCGTTAGACTGGCGGTACGATCCTGAGACGGCGGGAGAGATGCGCACCGTGACTGAGACGGGGACGCATTGGCTGGATATAGTACAGTATATTACCGGCCGGAAAGTGGAGTCTGTTTCTGCACAGTTCGGGAGGTTTCACCCGGAACGGATACTGAAAGAGGGCTTTACATATCCCCCGGACTGGGGAGTGGAAGGAGAGCCTGTGCATGTGGATTCGGAGGATGCTGCCGTCATCAGCCTCCGTTATGCGGGCGGAGCGATCGGAAGCCTTGTCTTATCCGGCGTATCTCCGGGAAGAGGGAACTACCTGAGCCTGGAGATTACCTGTGAGAAGGGCAATCTGTGGTGGAATGAAGAAGAGAATAATGTGCTGCAGGTTGCAAGGAAAGGCGAAGGGATCCGCAAAGAGATATTTGCCTTTGGAAATGGATTTTCGGATACATTTACAGCCTTGATGCGCTCCTTTTACACCGCGGTGCGCAGCGGTACAAAAGACGGGGATTATCCGAAATTCCGCGAGGGAGCAGACATTTGCGGAATTTGCTGCGCGGTCTGTGAGAGCGCCATGCAGGACGCAAAATGGGTAAAAACCGGATGGGAAGGGCGGTTATGAAAGAATGTAAAAGGCCGGCGGAAGAGATGGCGGCGGAAGAGGTCATCGAGATTTTGGGGTTGGAGCCCCTTGAAGGAGAAGGCGGCATGTTCAGACAAACCTGGTTCAGCAGCCGCAAAGAAGGTGAGGTACCCTATACACAGGCGATATATTATCTTCTGACTGAGCGCTCATTTTCACATATGCACAGGCTCACCAGTGAAGAGGTTTACCACTTTTATATGGGGGATCCTGTGGAATTGTGCGAACTGAAAACGGACGGCACAGTGGAGATTACCGTGCTTGGAGATGAACTGAGAAAGGGAGAACGTCCGCAGCATGTAGTTGCGGAAGGCTCCTGGCAGGGTTCCCGGGTAAAACCGGGCGGGAGATGGGCGCTGCTGGGGACGATGATGTGTCCGTGCTTTTCGCCGGGCTGCTACGAGCATGGGGACGCAGAGGGGTTAAAAAAACAGTTTCCGGAGGCTTCCATGTATATTGAGGCGCTGACAGGGGATGTTATTGCATATTAAATGGATGGACGCTAAAACAGACAAAAACAAACATAAATCAACAAAAAGAACGTATGACAGTCACAGTTGAGGCGTAATTTGCGGTTTGTTTTAAAGGAACACGAAAAGAAAGAGAGGAAAATTTTATGAAAAATAACATGTGGAAAAAGTTTTTGGCAGTGATGCTTGCCGGTACAGTACTCCTGGGGATGACGGCGTGCGGCGGCGATTCTGGCGCGGAAGATGCAGCGGGCGCGGAGGAAGCAGGCAATACAGAGAGCGCACAGGGAGAAGAAAGCCAGGAAAAAGCCGGAAAAGTTGCGATCGTTTATACAGTGACCGGAAAAGGAGATCTGTCGTTTAATGATTCTGCCTATAAAGGGGCAAAGAGAGCGGTGGAGGAACTGGGCGTTGAACTGGTTGAAGTTGAGCCGACCAGTTTATCCGATACAGAGCAGGCGTTTGAAGAGATGTCGGCGGAAGGGGACTATGACCTGCTGATCGGCCTGACGTATGAACCGTTGGATGCAATCTGCGCAGTGGCGCCCAATTATCCGGATCAGAAGTATGCATTGATTGATACCGACGCAGGGCAGGACAACGTAGAATCTTATATAGCGAGAGAAAATGAGTCCGCGTTTCTTGCGGGATGTTTCGCGGCGCTGATGCAGCAGGAGACAGGCGCGCTTCTGAACGACGGCAAAAAGGCAATCGGAATCGTGCCCGCTATGGATGCGGACGTCCCGAACAGACATGTGGCCGGTTATACCTGCGGAGCAAAATTTGTTGACCCGGAAGTAGAAGTGATGGTGGACTATGTGGGAAGTTTCTCTGACACAGCGGCGGCGCAGGCTATAGCAGAGACGATGTATAACAACGGGGCTGACATTATCTATCAGGTAGCGGCAGGCGCAGGCCTTGGAGTATTCAAAACTGCGGAAGATGATCAGTTTATGGCAATCGGCCTGGACGATAACCAGAATTATCTGAATCCCGACATTATTGGCATGAGCACATTGAAGATGGTGGATGAGTTTGTGTTTACGGCAATCGAGGATGCGGTTAAGAATAATTTTAAAGGCGGGCAGGCTATGTCCATGGGTCTCAAAGAAGGCGGAGTAAGCTATACGTTTGACGAGAGCAATGTGGAAGTGCCGCAGGATGTAAAGGACGCTCTGGAGGAAATCAAAGAGATGATTATCAACGGAGACATCGAGGTGCCTGACAAGGTTGCGGATATTGACGGATTTTCAGCATCATATGCAAAAAAGTAAAGAATTTGACTTGACGCTTGCGAGAAGGCACCGTGTAGTAGTGTGCCTTCTTCTTTCATAGTCAAAGACCCCGCAGCAAACTGACGGTGCATCCAATTTCCAGCGCAGCAGGCTTCGGGGTCTTTCACCCTCGCGGCAGCCGCCAAACGGATATGCAAATATGTCCGCAAGGCCCGTTGCTTTGGGGGAGTCAAGGCTTATCAGCAAAGGAGATACGATGGGAACAGCTCTTCAGCTTAGTCATATTACAAAAATTTTTGGGGAAATTACAGCAAATGATGATATCAGCCTGACAGTGCGGGGAGGCTCCATCCACTGTATTTTGGGAGAAAACGGGAGCGGGAAAACGACTTTGATGAACGTCATCAGCGGGCTTTACAGGCCCCAGGAAGGTGAAATATTTGTCAACGGTGAAAAAGCGCGGATTGACAGCCCGAAAGATGCGATGAAGTATAAGATCGGAATGGTGCACCAGCATTTTATGCTTTTTAATCAAAATACAGTTTTGGAAAATATCATCGTAGGAGAAGAAAAATGCGGGCTGCTCTTGAAAACCGGCGAACAGAGAAGGTTTCTTCAGCAGATGATCGATCAGTATCAATTCCAGGTGAATTTAGATGACCGTATCCGGGACTTGTCGGTGGGGACAAAGCAGAAGGTAGAGATTTTGAAAGTACTTTACCGCGGTGCGGATACGATTATTTTTGACGAACCGACAGCCGTGCTGACGCCGCAGGAAGCAGACCACTTAATGGAGATTCTTCTCGGCTTAAAGAAAGACGGAAAGACGATTCTGTTTATTTCGCATAAGCTAAATGAAACTTTAAAGATTGGGGATTATATTACGGTGCTCCGCCGGGGGAAGGTCGTGTATGAGACTGTGAACCGGGACGCGACGCCTGAGAAGCTGGCGTATGAGATGGTTGGAAAAGAAACTCGTTTCGGCGGCTTTGAAAGAAAAAAATATCGGCCGGGCGAAACCGTTTTAAAGATAGAAGGCGCGCGGCTGAAGGACGGGAAGAAGCCCGTATCGTTTCAGGTGCATGCAGGCGAGGTGCTGGGGATTGCGGGTGTAGACGGAAATGGGCAGCAGGAACTGGAGCAGCTGCTCATTGGGCTCACAAAGCAAAGAAACTGCCGCCTGGAATTTTGCGGAAAGGATATGTCCCAGGCTCCCGTTCTGGAACGGAAAATGGCCGGGATGGCGTATATCCCTTCCGACCGCCTGGAATATGCAGTGATGGAGGGGCAGACGCTGACGTTCAACTATTTATTGGGAAATCACAGCAGGGAGGAATTTCAGTCCCATGGCCTGCTCCGTAATAAACAACTAAATGCGTATACGGAAGAATGCATAAGCACATATGATGTACGTACCGCAGGCGCCAGGGAGCGGCTTGGCAATCTTTCAGGGGGAAATCAGCAAAAGATGGTTTTAAGCCGGGAACTCAGCCAGAAGCCGAAACTGATTCTTGCAGGGCAGCCCACCCGTGGGCTGGATATCGGTGCGATAGAGTTTGTCCACACTACGTTATTGGAGGAAAGGGACAAAGGGAATGCGATTATTTTAATCAGCGCGGAACTAAGTGAGATTACAGAACTAAGTGATAAAATTCTGGTATTATATGACGGAGAAATTATGGCGGAGGATGTAAATTCTGCATTTACAAGAGAAAGCCTCGGGCTTCTGATGGCAGGGAAACAGGCGGAGGATTCTTTGGCGGCGCAGGCCGGCGGCAAGGAGGTGGATACGGCAAAATGAAGGAAAAGATAAAAAACAGTGCGAAAAAGATCGTATTTCCTTTTATTACTTTTGCGGTCGCAATGATATTTAGCGGGCTTCTGCTGGCATTACTGGGATATAATCCGATAAAAGCGTATCAATTCATCCTGCTGGGGACATTTAAGACGACGAGCACCATGGGCAATGCATTGGCAAATAGTATTCCGTTGATGCTTGCAGGATTGGCGGTCTCCATTGCGGGAAAGGCGGGAATTCTGAATCTGGGGGTAGAGGGACAGCTGTATATCGGCGGAATGCTCGGTACGGTATGCGCGCTTTTTTTACCTGTATCAAACCGTTTCCTGATGCTGTTTCTCGTGCTGGCGGTGTCCATGGCCGGAGGAATGGCATGGGGAGGTATTGTAGGAGTGCTCAAAGCCAAATATGGGACCAACGAAGTGGTGGTTGCCCTGATGCTGAACTATATCGCGATCCTGTTCACTTCCTATCTGGCGGCATCCCCCCTGAAAGATCCGGACGCTGCATTGAACCAGACTGTCCGGATACCGGAACATGCACAGTTCAGGCGGATGATTCCGCGCACGCAAATTACGGCGGCGATTTTCATTGCGCTGGGCGTGGCGGTCCTGATCTGGTTTCTATTCCGTTATACAACTTTGGGCTATAAGCTGCAAAGTATTGGTTCGAACCCGAAAGCGGCGCTGGCCAACGGAATTGAATGCAGGAAATATATGATTTTATCCATGTGCCTGTCCGGCGCAGTAGCCGGGCTGGTAGGTTCCACAGAGATTATTGGAAAATATGGCCGTTTTACAGAAGGCTTTTCTAATGATATCGGATTTACAGGCGTGGCGATTGCCGCATTGGCAGGTTACAGCCCCTTTGCCGTAGTGGCCGTGTCCGTCGTTTTTGGGATTCTGAATGCGGGCTCTCTGACATTGGGGCGTGAGATGGGGGTTTCCAGTAAGATGTTTATGGTGATTCAGGGAATTATCGTATTGTTTGTGGCGACGCCCTATCTCATCGAAGTGTTTGCAGGACGCAGAAAAATGAAAAAAGCAAAGGGGGACGAGAACGAATGCGAATGATGATTGATTTTATCTTTTTGGCGGTGAATCTTGCGGTCCCCCTTGTTCTGGCGGCGGAGGCGGCGATGATTGCAGAGCGTGCCGGCGTTATCTGCCTGGGTGTGGAAGGGATGATGATTTTCGGCGCGTTTTTTGCAGTGGCAGGCTGCTACTTCACAGAAAGCCCGTGGATTGGGCTACTTCTGGCAATTCTTTGCGGGATTGCGGCAGGGCTGGTGTACGGGCTGTTTACCGTCATCCTGCGTGGCCAGCAGGTGGTGGTGGGCGTGGCAATCAATTTTTTTGCGGCGGGGATTACCCCCATGATTACACAACAGATCTGGGGGAGAGAAGGTGCAAGTGAAACTGTAAAATCAATGCCGGAGCTGGATTTGTCCGGGATTTTCGGCGGAAATGCAGGGCTTTCCTGGTTTGTACCGATTACGGCGGCGATCGTGGCAGGGATGTGGTTCTTTATTTATAAGACCAAATATGGCCTCCGGCTTCGAATGACAGGAGATTTTCCGCTGGGATTACAGACCTGTGGAGTCAACACAAATCAGTATAAACTCGGCGCAATGGTGGTCTGTGGAATTTTATCCGCAATCGGCGGGGCGTATCTGTCAATCGGGTACGGAAATCTGTTCGTTACGGATATGGTGGCAGGCAGAGGATATATGGGAGTCGCGGCAAATATTTTCGGCGGTTGGACGCCGCTTGGCGGAGCGTTGGCAGCAGTGTTTTTTGCTGTTGTGCAGACCCTTCGGTATTCTTTGACAAGTTTGAACCTGCCCTCCCAGCTGATGCAGATGCTGCCGTATTTGGCGACGCTGATCGCATTGGTCCTGTTTGCAAGGAATTCGAAATCGCCCGAAGGGCTGGGAAAGCTCTGATGAAGAAAAACGTTCCAGGCCGCGGCCTGCGGCAGAAGGCAGGGCGGCTTGTAAAATCAGGAGGCTTATGGTAGAGTAGTGTAAAGTATCGTATGAAAAAAGATACGGGAATTGTCCGCATTGAAAATCTGCTTCGCAGACAAAAAGGAAAGGGTTGGTACAAAATATGGAAAAAACAATGAAACCAGTAGAGTGGGCGGAGGATCATGTGAAAATTTTGGATCAGACATTGCTCCCCACGGAGGTGAAATTTCTGGAGATCCGTACGGCACAGCAAATGTGGGACGCCATCAAAATGCTGTGCGTGCGCGGCGCGCCCGCCATCGGAGTAGCCGCCGGATACGGTGTGGCCGCGGCAATGCAGGAGTATGTAGACCAATCCATGGAAACATATCACAGGGAACTGGAAAAAACCATAGAATATCTGGCCACATCCAGACCCACGGCGGTGAATCTGTTCTGGGCGCTGGAGCGTATGAAAGAGACAGGCCGCAGCCATAGGAATGACGCCAACGCAGCCACCCAGGCGGCTTTGGAAGAGCAGGCAAAGTCGATTGAAAAATATGAGGAAAACGCATGTGTTGCAATCGGTGAACATGCACTGACCCTTTTGAAAGACGGCATGACGCTTCTAACCCATTGCAATGCGGGGGGACTTGCAACCGTCCGTTATGGAACCGCATTAGCGCCGATGCTGCTGGGAAAGGAACGGGGAGTGCATTTCAAAGTGTATGCAGACGAGACAAGGCCGCTGCTGCAGGGCGCGCGCCTGACTGCATGGGAGTTGCAGCAGGCAGGGGTAGATGTGACGGTTATCACAGACAATATGGCGGGGATGTTGATGAAACAGGGCAAGATCGACGCGGTGATCGTAGGTTGTGACCGGGTTGCGGCAAACGGTGATGCGGCAAATAAAATCGGGACCTATTCTGTGGCAGTGCTTGCAAAACATCACCAGATCCCGTTCTATGTGGCGGGGCCGGCGTCTACAATCGACGTCAATACACCTACAGGAGCCCACATCCCGATTGAAGAGCGCGGCATGGAAGAAGTGGCCTGCGGCTTCGGAAAGCGCACGGCGCCGGAAGGGGTGAAGGTTTACAATCCGGCATTTGACGTGACGCCCCATGACTTGATCACGGCGTTCATCACGGATAAAGGGATTGTTGAAAAACCGGATGAAGCCGGGATTGCAAAATTGCTGTCATGCAGGACCGAGTAAAAAAATAAGAATCCCGTATAGTGCTGTAATACAAAGCTTCACGGTTATCAATCAGATGAAGGAATATCAATTACCAAAAAACGTTCCCCTATATAGCGAGAGGATCCGGTTCTCTGTCATATAGGGGAACGTTTTTCTGCTAAATGTGCCGGCCTCCCAAATGTTTCTTCCTACATCATTTCTGCGTTGAATCTGCGGATCGATTTGTCCGGGTTTGTGAAAAATAAACAAAAAACAGCAAAAATCGGACGTTTTCCAATCTAATAATGACAAATGCTTTGTTTTATGTTACCCTTAAAAATAAGAATTAAGGAAGAGGGCGGATAATATGAATGACCAGGAGACCCATTTAATAGAACATATATTAACCTTATCAGATTTTCTTCAGACACACAACATGGACTTTGACTGGCAGGAGGCGGCAGACGCCCGGCTTTCCCTGCCCGATTTGCCGGAATTCCGGATTGCATATGAGAGCCTGCGTTTTATGGATGAGATGCCGGGGGGCTTTATGATCTACTATGCGGATGCGGGAGAGGAGATCCTCTATGCCAACAAAGCGCTGCTTCGGATCTTTTTGTGCAGTACCATGAAGGAGTTCCGGGAGTGGACGGGCAATTCCTTCCGGGGTTTTGTGCACCCGGACGATCTGGATGCGGTGGAAGAGAGCATTGAGCGGCAGATTTCCGGAAGCCAGAACGCTCTGGATTATGTGGAGTACCGGATTACACGCAAGGACGGGGAGGTCCGCTGGGTGGAGGATTACGGCCATTTCATCCGCAATCCATCCGCGAGGGATGTATTTTACGTATTTGTGGGCGACGCAACGGAGAAGAGGGACCGCATGCTGAAGGAAAAGGAACTGTTCATCAGCCAGGAGCGGCGCAACGAGCAGCAGCTTCGCAGCCAGATTGAAGAATACGACAAGGAGCGCGCCCTGATCAATCAGGAATATCTGCGGCATCTGGAGGTCATCGAAGGGCTCAGCATCAACTATGAATCCATATTTTATGTGGATCTGGAGGAGGATACAATCCATCCCTATCGTCTGGGGGGAAGTACGGGAGAACTGTTTGAAGGCAAGACGGAGACGCGCTGTTTTTCCAGATTTGTCTCCGATTATGTGGATCAGTGGGTGGACGTCCAGGATCGGGGAGTGGTGTCCCAATCCATGAGTTCCGATGGGATCCGTGAGATCTTGTCAGGCTGTAAGACCTATCATGTGAACTATCATGCCATAAAGGACAAAGAGGCTTCCTGCATGCAGCTCCGGTATGTGGATGTGGGGGTTAAGAACAGCCGGGCTCAGATTGTACTGGGTTTCCAAAGGGTGGATGAAGAGATCCGGCGCGAGATGGAGCAGAGGCAGGTTCTCTCAGAAGCGCTCAATGACGCGAATCAGGCAATCATGGCGAAGAATGCATTTCTCTCCAACATGTCCCATGATATGCGGACCCCCCTGAACGCCATTTTCGGATTCCTTTCTTTAGCGAAGAACACTACCGACGACAGGGGTCTGCTTTTGGAATATATTGAAAGCGCGGAAGTATCCAGCAAGCGTCTCCTGGCATTGATTGATGAGATATTGGAATTCTCATGGGCGGAATCCCGTGAGGCGGATACAGAGAGGGTGGAGGAGGCGGAGTGCGACATTCTCAGGATTGTACAGGAGACCCATGATTTTATGATGCCCAAGGCAAAGGAGAAGCGGATTGAGTTTGCCCTGGATATCCGAAACATCATCCATCCGATCGTCTACAGCGATCCGCATAAATTAAAACAGGTCATGATTTATCTCTGCGACAATGCCCTGACTTATACGAATCCTGGCGGCAGGGTCTGCGTCACGGTTACAGAACGGCCTGGCAGGTCTGAGCAGAATGCAGTGTATCAGCTTGAGGTGGCCGACACGGGAGTCGGGATCAGCAGGGAATTTATGGAACATATCTATGAACCCTTTGCAAGGGAAAAGGATACCACGCACAGCGGTATCCACGGAGTGGGTCTGGGTCTCACCATCACGAAGAACATCGTGGAACGTATGGGCGGAATCATGGACGTCAGGAGCAGCGTGGGAGAGGGAAGCGTATTTACCGTGACGGCTCAGCTGCGGATTCAGAAGCGGGAGAAGAAAGCCGCCCCGGCCCAGTGCCAGGCGCCGTCTAAAGTCGCGGAAGCTGTTCCTGACGGCGCAGGCAAGGCGTCCCGGCTGCAGGGAAAAAAGGTTTTGTTAGTGGAGGACAATGAGATCAATCTGATTATTGAAACGAAGATTTTCCACGAGCTGGGATTTGAGATAGAGACGGCAAAGAACGGAGACATTGCTTTGGAAAAGGTGAAGAATGCCAGGCCTGGGGACTATCATCTGATCCTCATGGATATCCAGATGCCGGTAATGGACGGATGGACCGCAACCCGGGCAATCCGAAGCCTTGAGGATCCTGATTTGTCGGCAATCCCCATCGTCGCATTGTCCGCAAATGTCCTGGAAAGTGACATCCGCAAATCTATGGCCTGCGGCATGGACGCCCATCTGCCCAAGCCGATCAACGTGCCGGAACTGGTAAAAACAGTGGAGGAGATTCTGGAAAAATACACCCGGCATGGGGATGTATGATATTTTCGTTCGACAGCATTCGACATATACCGGGGAAAAACGACGGCCGGGAAGGCTCTTGATTCTGAAGTTCACAGCGCCTGCAGGAAGCATTCAGGTTGAAAGAAAAACGCCCAATATACGGGGCGTTTTTTTAATTTGAGAAAGAAAAAGAGCTGCAGGGAGCTGCGGCCGAAATGTAGAATTATGTAGAACGTTTTTTGAAGCGGTCTGTGCAAAGTTGGGCTATAATAGGCTCAAACACAAACCGGTGTGTGTCAAAAAAACAGCCAGAGGACATTTTGGAAGTATAGGAGGGTGTTGTTATGTTTTACGAAGTAGTGACAGATACCAATATCGTTTTTTACTTAATGATAGCGGTAGGTGTCGTCGGAGTGCTGGCAAAGGCAGTGAACCAGATTACTTTGCGGCGCATGGTCAGGGCGGCAGGAAACATGCAGAAGAGTACGCACAAACTGATCAAGCTTGTGCGGGCAAAATACGAACATGCATTGATGCTGCATGACAGAGTGGAAAATGCGGAAGCGTTTGTGGAAAAATACATATATGAATACAGGGGCTTTCTGCTCCGTATCCATACATGGAGGCAGCTTGAGGTGCAGTCCATCTGGTTTTCCGGGATTCTGGCGGCATTCGGCGGGGCGGTCTGGTATATGGAAAACGGGTTTTGTGAGGAGATGTATCGTTATATCAGTCTTGGGGCGGCGGAAATGGTTCTTCTGTTTGTTATCAGCCAATTATCGGACGAGCAGTACAAGATCGAGGCGGCAAAAAACTATATGGTGGATTATCTGGAAAATGTCTGCGCCATGCGGCGCAGGAAAACCCGCCAGACGGAGAAGGGTCCCATCGATATTATCCAGCCGGAGGCAGCTCAGGCAGCCCGCGCAAATGGGAGGGATACAGCAGCGCCGGAGCAGTCCGCTGTCAGGGAAGCGTCCGGCGAAAGCGGGGCGGTGAGCGTCAAAGCTGCATCTGCCGGAACAGGGGCAATGATGCGCAGGGCGCCGACCAACGGAAAACGGGGAACCGCGGCAAACAGAAGCCCGGATTCGCCGGAATTATCCATCCGTATTGAGGGCGAACCCAGAAGGCCTGGAAACGCCGGGGCAAAAGAGATGGAGCCGGCTTATGCGGACGTCGGGGGGACAGGTTCCCAGGCCAATGGATATCGGGCCGAAAGCAGCGGAAAGATGCGGCGCATACCGGGCAGGTTCCAGGATGTAGTGCAGAGGATGACAGGAGACTCCTACGGATATGAGGAAATTCTGGAGGGTCCGCCCTTGCCCGATGAAGCCCGGGACTCTGCCGGGCGTTTGGACACTGCATTTTCAGCAGAAAATGATTTTCAGGAGGAACCCGCCCAGCCCTGCGCCGCAGATCATTTCGAAGCTAACGGCGGCTACGATGAAGATGAGGAGCTTCGGGAGTATGAATATGAGAAGGGAAGGAACAGGACCAGAAAGAAAGGCGACGCCGCAAGGCAGGTACTCCGCCGCACAATCAAGGGCGGTATGGAACCGCAGGAGGAGGAACCTGCTCTGAAAGAAGAAGCAATCCGGCAGATTCTGGAGGAATTTCTGGCATGAGAAATCAGGTTTTCGCTTGAATAACAAGCCCATATTTGGTAAAATATGTTTAGTGCCTGAACGATTCTGCGCAGGGCGCACGCAGAAGAGAATACAATAACAGGCGAAGCTGCCCGCATAGCGGTGCTATTTAAGAATACAGAAGTAGAAAGGAAGGGTAAACAATGGCGAATAAAGTGACATTTGATTATTCGAAAGCAACAGGTTTTATTCAGGAACATGAGATGGAGTATATGAGCAGGCTCGCGGCACAGGCGAAGGAGACCCTGCTTGCTAAGGACGGCGCGGGGAATGATTTCCTCGGCTGGGTAGACCTCCCGGTGGATTATGATAAGGAAGAATTTGCCCGTATTGAAAAGGCGGCGGACAAGATCCGCGAGGATTCGGAAGTCCTGTTGGTGATTGGAATCGGAGGCTCCTATCTGGGTGCAAGGGCGGCAATCGAGTTTTTAGGACATTCCTTTGCCAATATCGTTTCCAAAGAGATCCGAAAAGCCCCAGAGGTTTATTTTGTCGGAAACAGCATCAGCAGCACCTATATCCATGACCTGATTGAAGTTGTGGGAGACAGAGATTTTTCAATCAATATGATATCCAAGTCGGGGACAACGACAGAGCCGGCGATTGCCTTCCGTGTATTTAAAGAGATTCTTGAGAAAAAGTATGGCAAGGAAGAGGCAGCAAAGAGAATTTATGCGACCACAGACAAGGCAAGGGGGGCGTTGAAGAACCTTGCTACAGAAGAAGGATATGAGTCCTTCGTCGTACCGGATGATGTAGGCGGCAGATTTTCCGTACTGACCGCAGTGGGGCTTCTTCCTATCGCAGTGAGCGGGATTGATATCAGGGAATTGATGGAAGGCGCTGCAGCAGGAAGAAAGGCAGCTTTGGAGAATGATTTCGCAGAAAATGATGCAATGCAGTATGCGGCGGTTCGCAACATCCTCCTTCGTAAAGGAAAAACTGTGGAAATTTTGGCGAACTATGAGCCAAGCCTGCACTATGTATCTGAATGGTGGAAGCAATTATATGGAGAGAGCGAGGGAAAAGATCAGAAAGGAATATTACCGGCGTCGGTTGATCTGACAACAGATCTGCATTCCATGGGGCAGTTCATTCAGGACGGCAGCAGGATCATGTATGAGACCGTGCTCAATGTGGAGAAGTCCAGGGCAGAGATCATCATGCATGAGGAACCGGTAGATTTGGACGGTTTGAACTACCTTGCAGGAAAAAGCGTTGATTTTATAAATAAGAGTGCAATGAACGGAACGATTCTTGCCCACACAGACGGCAATGTTCCGAACTTGATGGTGAAGATTCCAGAGCAGAATGCGTTCTATCTGGGCCAGTTGTTCTACTTCTTTGAGTTTGCCTGCGGCGTGAGCGGATACTTACTCGGCGTGAATCCGTTTAATCAGCCAGGTGTGGAGAGCTACAAGAAGAACATGTTCGCACTGCTCGGAAAACCAGGGTATGAAGAAGAAAGAGAAGTATTATTGAAGAGGTTGTAAAAAATTGTAGGAAGTTCTGATACACGATATCAACAGCCATGCGGCCTGGCCGCATGGCTGATTTCGTTAAGCGGGTTCAACACAGGTTTAGGAAATGCAGCCTGTAAAAATGCTTGATTCGGCTGCAAAAATATAGTAGGATAAAAAGGTATCACACCGTTGATATACAAAGGAG
Organism: uncultured Lachnospiraceae bacterium; assembly: GCA_949840465.1. GTDB lineage: Bacteria > Bacillota > Clostridia > Lachnospirales > Lachnospiraceae > Schaedlerella. The sequence continues at coordinate 27,081 of CATKXE010000028.1, forward strand.
AGAATATATATGCAGTATCTGATTATAATGGGAGCATTGATTGCGGTTGCAGTGGTTTTGATTGTCGTCATCATCATTGCCCTGATGAAAGGCAAGCAAGAGGATGAAGGGGATTATGAGGAAGAGGTAGATGCTGAGGAATACAAAGAGGAGGAAGCGGTTGAACAGGAAAAAGCAGAGGAGAACCCCGGACATAAGCACAGGCCGGCTCCTGAGCAGGGAGGACGCCGGCAGGATGAAGGCCCGTCTGTGATCGGACAGGGCACAGGGGCTCAGGATGAAGGGGAACAGGAAGGGCAGGAAGAGAAGCGTATACCGGGCAAAAAGCTTTGGAAGCTTGTGTTGGAGAATCTGGGGAACTGGCAGAAGTCTACCTTTGTTTTCTATGAGAATATCGGAATAGGCAGAGGACAGGGCTACCCGCAGTTTGAAAAGTTTATGACGATTAGCGGAGATCCGCGGATATCCAAGCTGCACTGTGCGATTATCCAGAAGGACGGCAAGCTGTATTTGAAGGATATGGGGTCCAGGAACGGCACATATCTCAATGGAAGGCATATTTCACAACCCGTATTACTGCAGAGGGAAGACGTTATAGGCGTCGGCGAGACAGAGATCGAAGTACAAAGCATGATGAGAGAAAAGGATTGATGGAACAGTGATGGTTTATCTGAGTACTCTTGGGAGCTCGGATGAAAAAGAGCTTCCGAGAGTATTCTTTGTTTAGGGTGGAGGTTGTTCATGGCAGTAAAAAAAATTTTAACAGGTATTTTAGCAGCCGTGGTTTTAGCGGCAAGTCCTTCCATATCCGCGTTGGCTGTGGCAGGGACGGATGCGGCGGGTACAGAAGAGGGCGCGCAGTCCGTGCCGGGACAGGAAAAGACGCCGGAGGAGCTGGCGGCCGAGGAGGAAGCGCGGAAAAATGCGATCTACGAGATCGTGCCGGATTCCAACAATCTTCCCGGATGGCCCGAAGGACCCAAAGTCCATGCAGCGTCGGCTATTGTGATGGATATGGAGAGCGGGGCGGTGCTGTATGCAAAGGCTTCGGAAGAGCAGCATTTTCCGGCCAGCATCACAAAGCTTCTGACCACGCTGGTGGCTTTGGAGGTGGGGGAGCCGGATGATACGGTTGCATTTACGGAAGACAGCGTAAGCTTTCTGGAATATGACGACGCCAATATCGGCATGATCCCGGGGGAACAGATCAGCCTGCGGGACGCCCTCCACGGGGTCCTTCTGGCATCGGCAAACGAGGTTTCCTATGCTGTGGCGGAGAGCATGGGAATCAAGATGGGGGGCTCTTATCAGACCTTTATCGACCGGATGAATGAACGGGCAATGTCTCTGGGATGTACCGGTTCCCATTGGGTCAATGCCAACGGCCTGCACGACGACGGGCATTATACTACGGCTCACGATATGGCAAGGATTGCGGCGGCTGTATATCAGCATGAAGCATTCCGTTCCCTGATGGGCGACTTAAGCTATACCATCGGTCCAACCCCTCAGCAGGAAGAACCCCGGGAACTGTGGCAGAACCATCGGATGCTCATGCCGGACAACGAGTATTATTATGAATACTGCAGGGGCGGAAAAACCGGATATACAGACCAGTCGGGCACCACTCTGGTCACGATGGCGGACAACGGCCAGATGCATCTGGCGGCAGTGGTGTTGGCGGATTACGGCATACAGGCGTATGAAGATACCCGCGCCATGTTTGAGTATGCGTTTTCCCATTTTACGAAAGTTCCTGTCGCGGATAAAGAAAGTTCCGAAGATATCGGAAGATTTCAGTCAGAAGACGCCTATGTAGTATTGCCCGAAGGCATTGATTTCGCTCAACTGGAAAGCCAGATTACGGAAGATGCGGCAGCGGCGGATCTGCGGGATGTCCCGCTGAATCCGGGCGAGGACTGGCATGCAGTGAAAAAAGAAGAACCGGCGGAGGGGCAGCCCGGCGAGAACCCGGACGGGGAGAACACAGAGAATCCCGCGGGAGACGTTCCGGCAGGGGAAGAGGCTCTTCCGGAAGGAGGGGAGAATCCGGTGGCCGGAATTTCCCGGAATCCGTCCGCCGCCGCGGCGCCGTCTCAAACCGGCAGCGCGTTGATCCGCTATACTTATGAGGGGCAGGAAGTGGGGCATGCGGCCATCTTGCTGAGCCAGTCCTATTTTAAGAAGCAGGAGGCGGAAGAAGAAGTGGAATGGAAGCCTGCGGATACGACGGCTCAGAAAAAGGAAGAGAATCGGCAGGAGCCGCAGAAAAAAATCCGTATGCCGCTGATTCTTGCAGCCGCTGTCGGAGCAGGAGCCGTGCTTGCCCTGTGCATCGGCATCGGTGTAAACCGTATGCGAAGAAAACGGGAGAGAAAAAGGCGCAGCCGGAAAAATGAAAAATAATAAAACCTCTTGACGAACTTCTTGTTTCTACTTATAATAGCCATGTATAAAAAGAGCATACCCTCAGCGCATCCTGTAATGTATGCAATTTGGGTACAGTAAAAAGACAATGACGGAGACAGTAGGATGAATCCAAAAGATTTAGAGAGCCGGGGATGGTGGGAAACCGGTGCGAGTAGGGTTCTTTCGAATATCACTCCCGAGTCGCAGGTTCCGAACCCGATTTTAGGAACAGTGCAAAAATAACTTGAAATCTTCTGCGTAATCTGTTTTAAGTTATTTTCCGGCAGTTCCTTGAGGCAGTAGGGGCTGACGGTTTTCCGCCGTTACCGGAAAAATACAGAATCACAGTGAGACCATAGCGCTGCAGACCTGAACCGGAAGCGGTACTATGGCATGTTGTAACGGGTGGTCATAGCGGAGCGAATGAATGCTTCCGTCCTATTACAGGACGGAAGTATTTTTGTTCTAATTAGGAAATGCAGTCATTTGACCCGCAAACCGGCCACGGGTTCCATCTAAGTTTTGACAGGATATTTCAAAATAAGAACATTCAGAAAGGAAGAGTCACTATGTACAAAAAAGTATCTACGGATATGAATTTTGTAGGGCGTGAGAAGGAAGTGGAAAAGTTCTGGGCTGATCAGGATATTTTCCGCAAAAGTATGAAAGAGCGGGAAGGCGGCCCCATGTACACGTTCTACGACGGCCCGCCGACGGCCAACGGCAAGCCCCACATCGGCCATGTACTGACCCGGGTGATCAAGGATATGATCCCCCGCTACCGTACCATGAAAGGCTATGAGGTTCCGAGAAAGGCAGGGTGGGACACCCACGGCCTTCCGGTAGAGCTGGAAGTGGAGCGTGCATTGGGATTAGACGGCAAGGAGCAGATTGAGCAGTACGGCCTGGAGCCGTTCATTGACAAATGTAAAGAGAGCGTCTGGAAATATAAGGGCATGTGGGAGGAATTCTCAGGAACGGTTGGTTTTTGGGCGGATATGGAACATCCCTATGTGACCTACCACAATGATTTTATCGAGTCCGAGTGGTGGGCGCTTAAGCAGATCTGGGAGAAAGGCCTGCTCTACAAAGGCTTCAAGATTGTGCCCTATTGCCCCCGCTGCGGAACTCCGCTTTCCGCCCAGGAGGTGGCGCAGGGGTATAAGGATATCAAGGAACGCTCTGCCATTGTGCGTTTTAAGGTTAAGGAGGAAGATTCGTATTTTCTGGCATGGACCACCACGCCGTGGACACTGCCCTCCAACCTGGGGCTTTGCATCAACCCCAAAGAGACTTACGCGAAGGTAGCCTGTGTAGACGGATATACCTATTATATGGCAGAGGCTTTGCTGGATACGGTCCTTAGCCCTTTGTCAAATGACGGAAAACCAGCATATGAAGTCCTGGAGACTTATGTGGGAAAAGATCTGGAATATAAAGAATACGAACCGCTTTACCAGTGTGCGGCGGACGGAATCAAGGGGCAGAATAAAAAAGCATTTTATGTGACCTGCGACAGTTATGTCACACTGACAGACGGTACAGGGGTCGTGCATATTGCGCCTGCATTTGGCGAGGATGACGCGAATGTATGCCGCAAGTATGATATGCCGTTCGTACAGCTTGTGGATGAAAAAGGAAATATGGCGGAGTCCACTCCGTTTGCCGGATTGTTTGTCAAAAAAGCGGACCCCGAAGTGCTGAAGGAATTGGACGCAAGAGGCCTGTTGTTCTCTGCGCCGAAGTTTGAGCACAGCTACCCGCACTGTTGGCGCTGCGACACCCCTCTGATCTACTACGCACGGGAGTCCTGGTTCATCAAGATGACCGCGGTAAAAGAGGAGTTGATTGCAAATAACAATACCATCAACTGGATTCCGGAAAGCATTGGGAAAGGACGTTTCGGCGACTGGCTGGAGAATGTTCAGGACTGGGGCATCAGCCGGAACCGTTATTGGGGCACGCCGCTGAATATCTGGGAATGTGAGTGCGGCCATATGCATTCCATCGGAAGCGTTGAAGAATTGAAGTCCATGTCCGATCACTGCCCGGATGATATTGAACTGCACCGTCCGTACATTGATGAAGTAACGATCAAATGTCCGAAGTGCGGTAAAGAGATGCGCCGTGTGCCGGAGGTCATTGACTGCTGGTTTGACAGCGGTTCCATGCCCTTTGCACAGCATCATTATCCGTTTGAAAACAAAGAAATTTTCGAGCGGCAGTTCCCGGCCCAGTTTATTTCCGAGGCCGTGGACCAGACCCGCGGGTGGTTTTATTCCCTGCTTGCGATTTCTACATTGATTTTTAATAAAGCGCCTTATGAAAACGTGATTGTCCTGGGGCATGTGCAGGATGAGAAAGGCCAGAAGATGAGCAAATCCAAAGGGAATGCGGTGGATCCCTTTGACGCTCTGGAAAAATACGGCGCAGACGCCATCCGCTGGTATTTCTATGTGAACAGCGCTCCCTGGCTGCCCAACCGTTTCCACGGAAAAGCAGTGGTGGAGGGGCAGCGTAAATTCATGGGTACCCTTTGGAATACCTATGCATTTTACGTGCTTTATGCCAATATCGACGGATTCAACCCTTATGAACACGGGCTGAAGCCGTATGAAGAAGAGGGCTGCGGCTCGTCCGTAATCACCATTCCCGGATATGATACGCTTTCGGTTATGGATCAATGGCTGCTGTCTAGGCTGAATACTCTGGTACGTACTGTAGACGGCCATCTGGAAAATTACCGGATTCCGGAAAGCGCCCGTGCGCTGCAGGATTTTGTGGAAGACTTGAGCAACTGGTACGTGAGGAGAAGCCGTGAGCGTTTCTGGGCAAAAGGCATGGAGCAGGATAAGGTCAATGCCTACATGACCTTGTATACCGCATTGGTCAATGTGGCAAAAGCGGCGGCTCCGCTGATTCCGTTCATGACGGAGCAGATTTACCGGAACCTGGTATGCGGTTTGGACGGGAGCGCGCCGGAAAGCGTCCACCTGTGCGATTTCCCTGCGGCTAATGACGCATATATCAATCAGGAACTGGAGAAGGATATGGGATTCGTCCTGAAGCTGGTTGTCATGGGGCGTGCGTGCCGCAATACCTCTAATATCAAAAACCGTCAGCCAATCGGCCGGATGTTTGTAAAGGCCGGCTTTACACTGCCCGAATACTATCAGGAAATCGCGGCGGATGAACTGAATGTAAAAAATATCAAATTTACGGACGACGTCCGCGACTTTACATCCTATACTTTTAAACCGCAGTTAAAGACAGTAGGGCCAAAATATGGTAAAATGTTAGGCGGTATTCGGAAAGCGCTCGAAAGTCTGGATGGAAATACCGCAATGGACGAGGTGAATGCACAAGGTTCCTTAAAACTGAATATTGACGGACAGGAAATTACCCTGTTTAAAGAGGATTTGCTGATCGAGGCGGCACAGGTGCCGGGATTTGTCTCAGAAAATGAAGGCGGCATTACGGTCGTGCTGGATACGAACCTGACGGAGGAGCTTCTTGAGGAAGGTTTTGTCAGGGAAATTATCAGCAAGATCCAGACCATGCGTAAGGAGGCAGGCTTCGAAGTCATGGACAAGATCCGAGTGACTTATACAGGAAGTGGGAAGGCAGAAGCAGTATTTGCCCAAAATGCAGAGTCCATCCGGCAGGAAGTGCTTGCCAATGCGATTGAAGCGGCAAAACCGGCCGGATATGTAAAAGAGTGGAAGATCAACGGCGAGGACGTTACGATGGGAGTAGAGAAAGAATAAAACCGGGCAGGATAGAAAGAAGGGGACAGGTGAGACGTCATGTGGTTTGGGAAAAACAAAGAAAAGGATACCGACGAAAAGGAGATGTACAACGAGACTCATATAGGAGGGAATGGCAAAATGTACAGCAAAAGATTTGACAAGGAAACATTTAAAGAAACCGTGAAGGACAATGTTAAGACGCTTTACCGGAAGAAGATCAATGAAGCGTCCCAGCAGCAGATTTTTCAGGCAGTCTGTTATGCGGTAAAGGATATTATCATTGACGACTGGCTGGAAACGCAGGAGGCGTACAAGAAAGCGGACGCAAAGACCGTATATTATATGTCCATGGAGTTTTTGATGGGACGCGCTCTGGGCAACAACCTGATTAATATGACCGCATACACGGAAGTGAAAGAAGCCTTGGAAGAACTGTATCTCAGCCTTAATGTGATCGAGGACGAGGAACCGGACCCGGCTCTTGGAAACGGCGGCCTTGGAAGGCTGGCGGCCTGTTTCCTGGATTCGCTGGCAACCTTGAATTATCCTGCATATGGCTGCGGCATCCGCTACCGTTACGGAATGTTCAAACAGAAGATTAAAGACGGTTATCAGGTAGAGGCGCCGGATAACTGGCTGAAGGAAGGTTATCCGTTTGAGCTGCGCCGCCCCGAATATGCAAAAGAGGTCCGTTTCGGCGGGACCGTGCGTTTTGAGCGGGATCCGGAGACCGGAAGAGATGTCTTTATTCAGGAAAATTATGAATCTGTGCGGGCGATCCCCTATGATATGCCCATCGTCGGTTATGGGAACCATGTAGTCAATACGCTGCGTATCTGGGATGCGGAAGCGATTACAGATTTTCAGCTGGATTCCTTTGACCGGGGCGATTACCATAAGGCAGTGGAGCAGGAAAACCTTGCAAAAAATATCGTGGAAGTGCTGTACCCGAACGACAACCATTACGCAGGAAAAGAGCTGCGCCTGAAACAGCAGTATTTCTTTATTTCAGCCAGCCTGCAGGCATTGATTGCAAAATATAAGAAAGACCATGATGATATCCGAAAGCTCCATGAAAAAGTGGTGATCCAGATGAATGATACCCACCCGACCATTGCAGTGCCGGAACTGATGCATCTTTTGATTGATGAAGAACACCTGTCATGGGAAGACGCATGGGATGTGACCACCAGAACCTGCGCATATACAAACCATACGATTATGGCGGAGGCATTGGAGAAGTGGCCCATCGACCTGTTCTCACGGCTGCTTCCGCGTATCTACCAGATCATTCAGGAGATTGACCGCCGCTTTGTAAATGAAGTGCGTGCAAAATATCCGGGAAATGAAGAAAAAGTTCGCAAAATGGCAATCCTTTGGGACGGGCAGGTGCGTATGGCAAATATGGCCATTATTGCCGGATTCTCCGTAAACGGTGTTGCGCAGCTCCATACCGAAATTCTGAAGAACCAGGAATTGAAAGATTTCTATGAGATGATGCCGCAGAAATTTAACAATAAGACAAACGGCATTACCCAGAGGCGTTTCCTGGCACACGGCAACCCGCTTCTCGCTGAGTGGATCACCTCGAAGATCGGCAACGGCTGGATTACCAACCTGCCGGAGCTTGCAAAGCTGAAACCATTGGTAGAGGACGAACAGGCAAGACGTGAATTTATGCAGATCAAGCATCAGAATAAGATCCGTTTGGCAAAATATATTAAAAAGCATAACAACATTGAAGTGGATCCGAATTCGATTTTTGACGTACAGGTGAAGCGCCTCCACGAATACAAGAGGCAGCTTTTAAACATCCTCCACGTGATGTATTTGTATAACCAGATCAAAGAGCATCCGGAGATGTCTTTCTATCCAAGGACATTTATCTTCGGGGCAAAAGCTGCGGCAGGATATCAGCGCGCAAAAGAGACGATCAAACTGATTAATTCCGTCGCAGACGTTATTAATAACGACAGAAGCATCAACGGTAAGATTAAGGTCGTATTCATTGAAGACTACCGTGTATCCAACGCGGAAATGATCTTTGCGGCTGCGGATGTCAGCGAACAGATTTCCACCGCATCCAAGGAAGCATCCGGCACAGGCAATATGAAATTTATGTTGAACGGCGCTCCGACCCTTGGGACTATGGACGGTGCAAATGTAGAAATCGTAGAAGAAGTAGGTATTGAAAACGCGTTTATCTTCGGTTTAAGATCCGAGGAAGTGATTGGATTCGAGAACCACGGAGGATATAACCCGATTGACATTTATTTCGCTGACTGGGAGATGAAGCGCGTGGTAGACCAGCTCATGGACGGCACCTATGCGCACGGAGACCACAATATGTACAAGAACCTGTACAATTCACTCCTGAATACCCAGTGTACGCCGCGGGCCGATATGTACTTTATACTGAAAGACTTCCGTCCCTATGCAGATGCACAGAAGCTTGTGGAAGAAACTTACCGTGACGAGCAGAAATGGTCACGCATGGCAATGATGAACACAGCATGCTGTGGCAAATTTTCTTCAGACCGCACCATCGAAGAATATGTGCGCGATATCTGGAAACTGGAGAAGGTGGAAGTTCATCCTACAGAAGAATAGTCTCATCGCTCCGTGTTTTACTCCCCGCAGCAGTGCTGCGGGGAGTTTTCTGTGTTACAGACTGAGAGAATATTTAGAATCAGGCCGCCCGGCCAGAGAAGATTGCGCGCGTTACCCTGCTTGCGCTTTGCAAAATGCGCTGCAAAGCTGCATAAATCAGGTAAAAAATATAAGAAAATGGAAAAAAACCGTTGACATTCTTGAAAGTGTTCTGTATAATAGCTAAGACGCTGTTGAGAATCAGCGGATTTTATTTTTATAATAATAGTAGAATATTGTCCCGCAGAAAGCGGGTCATAATTCAGAATCCGGAGAAATACTCAAGAGGCTGAAGAGGCGCCCCTGCTAAGGGTGTAGGTCGGGGAACCGGCGCGAGGGTTCAAATCCCTCTTTCTCCGTTTGATATTCATTAAAAAACTACTGGAAAGGAACCAGTAGTTTTTACATGTAGCATCTCGTATGTTTGTGGTTGGATATCGAAAAAAGCACAAAATATAGTATCTCGATTATGCAGAGAAAAAAAGTTGAAAAAAATTAAAAAAACTCTTGACATATGCATTGACGAGTGATATTATGTGTAAGCTGACTCGTGAGGGACAGCAAACAAAGCAACAATGAACCTTGATAATTAAACAATAGACAACGATCCTTGAAAATTTCTAAAGAGAGAA
>CATKXE010000029.1 GCA_949840465.1 uncultured Lachnospiraceae bacterium
AAAGCGGGATCGATGTGAAGATTACCACTTATCCGGAATGCCGGGCATGATAATCTTCACATCGATCCCGCTTTTTGCCGCAAGGGAGAGCGCGTCTGTCATCTGACTGTCCAAAATGAGATATGGCGTCATAATATGTACATATTTTTTTGCATGATGCAGGATATGGCAGTAGACCTCTTCCCCCACATCCTCATGGTCAAAGGGACTGTCGCCGTAAGGAACAACAAAACCCAGTTCCCGCCGCAGGCCGCTGGCAGGCACAGTCAGATATCTGCCGTAATTTTCCGGCCTGCGCTCCGTTACATTCCACATCTGCAGAAACAGCATAGTCAGGCTCTGTACAGCGTCCCCTTCCAGCATGACCGCCGTATCCTTCCAATAACCGAACCGCTCGACCCGGTTGATATATTCGTCCCCCAGGTTGATTCCGCCGGTGAACGCCACCGTTCCGTCGATCACACAGATCTTCCGGTGGTCACGGTTGTTGTGCAGCGTGGAGAATACCGGGCGGATGGGGCTGAACATCTTGCACTTGATCCCGGATTTTTGGATTTTTTTCGGATAATTATAGGGAAGCAGGGAAATGCTGCACATGCCGTCGTACATGAACCGCACTTCCACGCCCTCTGCCGCCTTTTGCTTTAATATTTTCAGGATCGTCCCCCACATATGGCCTTCCGCTACAATAAAATATTCGAGAAAAATAAACTTCTTCGCTGCTTTGAGCTGTTTCACCATTTCAGGAAATTTTTCTTCTCCGCAGGCGAAATAGGTTGCTTTCGTATTGCGGTATGCCGGAAAATGCACAGAACGGTTCATATAATGCACCAAATTCGCATTGGCCGGCTTGCTGAGACGCAGATCCTCCAAAATACTTTTTTTCTGGCGTAGGTAAGCCCTGGTCTCTAACTGCCTTTTTCCAAACTGCTCTCCGATAAACCTGACTCCGATTTCCATCTTTGCATACACATAGAAGGCACATCCGAAAACCGGAAAAACCAGGATCAGAAGAATCCATGTCCGGCTGAACTCCGGGCAGGTCTGCTCATTCATAATATAAACAATTACAAAGGCCTGGACCACCAGAGTCACGCCATATATATAGACAACATAATCCTTAAGGATCGTCAGCAGGCCTCCGAACATTGCCAGCTGCAGCAAAATCAGCAGCAGGATCAGTGCAGTACGGCTGAATAGAATCCGCAGAATCCCTTTTTTTGCTTTCCTTGTCGCCTTCTCGGCTATCCTATATTCCATATAAACGCAATCCTTCCTCTTGCGAATCCAGGCACATCGATTGAAACAGCCCCTCCGAAACGATTTTGAAAGGCGTTCAAAATACTTGAAGGAAAATCCCTGGCTTCCCCCTGAAAGCAAATGAAATCCCTCAGAGCAGAGACTCCTTGGGATCCCACTATACAATCAAATCTATTCTTTCCCTGAACGCGAATCTTCGTCTGTTCCGTCCTCCGTCTTGTCCTGTTCCCCTTCTTTGTCAGTCTCCGATTCTTCCTCCCTGCCGGAAATCTCTTCACTCCCCGCCGAATCCGCCGTTTCAGGCTCTGGCTCCTTCTTCTCGGCTTTATTGAGCGGAACATACTCACGTTCGGAAACAGGCTTTAAATCGCTGTCCAAAGCAAAATCATCCTCCTCCTCAAACACATCCTCTTCCATGGATGCCTCACGGTTCTTTTTGCAAATATAAGCGATTACAAGGCCGATTACGGTTCCGACAACAGCAAGTGCTGTCAGCCATCTAAAATTTTTTTTCAAAATAACACTCCTTTCCTCTGGACTGTGACTAAATCATTTACCATTTTAATACTTTTTAATCATAATTACAATCATTTTTTGCATGATTCTTGATTCAATGTTTCATTTTCCTTCCAGACCTCCGCCAGCATGCCCACAGCCTTTATGATTTTTTCCTCACTCATATTCGCATACCCCAAAAGAATCGTGGCGGACGGCTCCCGCTGCGGCTCCACATAGTATTCGGAAAGCCCGTAAACCCGGATCCCCCGTGTCTTTGCACGTTGGATTAGTTCCTCCTCCGTCATGCCGTTTTGGACATGCAGGAGCAGATGCACTCCCGCGCGTTCACCCGATATCTTAAAAACCCCGCCGCCTTTTCCGGATCCCCCCCGGTTCTGACGGCCAGGAGGCGCGCTCTGGCAGAACGCGCTTTTAAGGCAGGAAAGCAGAACGTCATGCCTGCTCTTATATAATGCACGGGTTTTATTGAGATGTCTCTCAAAGTAACCTTCCTCTATAAATTTTGTCATAATCAGCTGATCCACCTTGGAGACCGTGGAATTTAAAAATCCGCTCCGCTTCCGAAACTGCTCCAAAAGAGGCTTAGGCAGCACGAGATAGCTCATCCTGATGGCCGGAGCGATAGCCTTAGAAAATGTGCCGATGAAGATTACTTTTTCATTCTTATCATATCCCTGCAGGGCAGGAATCGGCTTTCCTTTATAACGGAATTCACTGTCATAATCATCCTCTATAATATATCGCCTCTCATCCTGACCTGCCCACTGCAGCAAAGCCAGACGCCGTTTTAACGGCATCACGATCCCCAGTGGGTACTGATGTGAAGGCATCACGAATGCAATGTCCGCTCCCGATGCCGCAAGCTTCTCCACATCCATCCCCTGCGAGTCCATGTCCACCGTGCAGATACGGTAGGACAAGTTCCTGAACAGACGGTATGCCTGCCGATATGTGGGATTTTCAAAAGCAACCTTGTGATCCAGCCCAATCACCGTTGCAAGCAGCATCAGCAGATAGTCGTTCCCTGCCCCCACAATGATCTGCTCCGGCGCGCAGTTGACGCCTCTCGCCTGATGGAGATAACTGCAGATTGCCGCACGCAGGGCATATTCTCCCTGTGTTTCTCCCAGACGGAACAATTCCGTCCGGTCATCCAGCAGGCTTTCTTTCGAGAGCTTCCTCCAGGCATTGTATGGAAAACTGTTCAAATCCACGCCGTTGGGTGTGAAATCATAGAGATACTCTTCCTTTTCTTTCTTCCCGGCCGCACCATATTCCTGAATGGAGCCGTCCAGACGGTATAAGCCCCTGACATCCGCAACAAAGAAGCCCCTGCAGGCTTCCGCCTCCACATAACCTTCTGACAGAAGCTGCTCATATGCAAGCTCCACCGTACTTCTGCTGATCTCTAAATATCGGCACAGGGAACGGGTCGAAGGCAGCTTTTCCCCGCTCTTAATCCTTCCGGCCTGAATTTCTTTTTTGATATAACCATAAATTTGTTCATACAGCGGTGTTTTCGATTTCAGGTTCAGGCTGATGGTCAGATCGTTCATGACAGCTTAAATGAACTTTTCAACGATACGATCCGGTTAAATACCAGTGAATCCTTTGCAGAATCCTTTGCATCAATGCAGAAATACCCGGTTCTCACAAACTGGAAGCTGTCACAGGCTTTCGCCTCCCCCAATTCCGGTTCTACATAACACTCCTTCAAAACAGTCAGGGAATTGGGATTCAGGTTCAAAGACCCGTCTTCCTTATTATAAACGCCTTTTTCTTCATCCACCAGATTCTCATACAGGCGCACCTGTGCTTTCTTCGCATAGGGAGCGGCCACCCAGTGGATCGTGCCCTTTACCTTTCTTCCGGCAAATCCGCTTCCGCTTTTCGTCTCCGGATCATAGGTGCAATGCACCTCCGTAACATTGCCTGCTTCATCCTTTACAAAGCTTTCACATTTTACAAAGTAAGCAGACATCAGGCGAACCTCATTGCCTGGGAACAGACGAAAATACTTCTTCGGAGGGTTCTCCAAAAAATCCTCCCTCTCAATATACAATTCCCGGCAAAACGGAACTTTCCGGGTTCCAAGCGCTTCATTCTCCAGATTGTTGGGAACGTCCAGATATTCCACTTCTCCCTCCGGATAATTGTCAATGATCAGCCTGATGGGATGCAGTACCGCCATCATCCGCGGACGCTTCATCTTCAGATCCTCCCGGATACAGTATTCAAGCATCGCATAATCCACCGAACTCTGTGCCTTGGACACCCCGCACATATCAATAAACTTCCGGATCGACTCGGGCGTAAATCCTCTCCTTCGAAGCGCCGCAATGGAAACAAGGCGCGGATCGTCCCAGCCATCCACAGTTCCCTCTTCCACCAGTTTTTTGATATACCGCTTTCCTGTCACTACATTGGTCAGATACAGCTTGGCAAATTCAATCTGACGCGGTGGATTGTCAAATTCACATTCCTGAACCACCCAGTCATAGAGCGGGCGGTGATCTTCAAATTCTAACGTACAAATCGAGTGTGTGACTCCTTCAATTGCATCCTCAATGGGATGGGCAAAATCATACATCGGATAGATGCACCACTTGTCTCCCGTATTGTGATGTGCCATATGCGCCACTCGATAAATCACGGGATCACGCATGTTAATATTCGGAGACGCCATATCAATCTTCGCACGGAGCACCTTCTCCCCGTCCTGATACAACCCTTTGCGCATTCCCTCAAACAGCGCTAAGTTCTCCTCTACGGTACGATCCCGGTACGGGCTCTTTTTTCCTGCCTCTGTCAATGTCCCCCGGTACTGCCGGATCTCCTCCGCGGACAAATCACAGACAAACGCTTTGCCCTTTTTGATCAGCTTTACCGCACATTCATACATCTGGTCAAAATAATCCGACGCAAAATAAAGGCGGTCCTCCCAATCCGCCCCCAGCCATCGGATGTCCTCCTTGATGGACTCCACAAACTCCATCCTCTCTTTGGTAGGGTTGGTATCGTCAAACCTCATGTTGAATGTTCCGTGATACTTCTGTGCCAGTCCGTAATTTAAAAGTATGGACTTTGCATGGCCTATATGCAGATATCCGTTCGGCTCTGGTGGGAACCTGGTACATACGTGGTCATATACACCATCCGCCAGGTCTTTATCAATCTCCTGCTCAATAAAATTCCTCGAAACTGCCTCGTTTTCCATGGTTTCCTCCTCAATCCTTCAATATCTGCCAATTATCTTACCATAAATTGTATACAACGGCAAGGCTGAATGTTTTTAATTTCTCTCTTCTCTATCTCCTCCTTATCTGATTCCTCCTGTGTTTGCTCCCTGGCTGTGGCCTTACGTCATACATAAAAGTATTGGCCCACCTCCTCCCACAATCCCAGATACTGCAGAAACAGCTCCCTTTGGCCTTCCCCTGACCACACACAGGAATAGATTCCCATATGGTCGTCATTGGCCTCATTCCAGTTTTGCTGCAGGATGACTTTCAGATACGCCAGCCCGTCTCCCCAATCGTCCTGCGTATACATGCAGATCTCAATATTGTCCTTCATATACTGCAGATAACGATAAGAATGGGAAATGCCGTTTTCCTTCCATCTTTGCAGGAAGCATATCAGATTATTCAATGCATCCCGCAGAGGGAGCAACTGCTCTTTTTCCAAACTGCAACATTCCACTATGCTTTCCATAATCCCTCCTTTCAAAGCAGCCATCCATGAAATGCGCCAATTAACTGCATATTGTATGCATCGGCATGATAATTTTGTTGAAAATGTCAGAAAACAAATTGAAGCAAATTTTTATTTTTTGTCAAATTGCATAATTTTACCTTGTTTTATTTTCATTTTTCAGAAATATTTCACTAAAAAAGGAGCCTTACCGGCTCCTTTAGATACAAAAAATCTTAAAGTACTGCAATAAATCTGCGGAAGGCCTCCATACCTTTCGGCGTACACTTGTAGACGCCGGCATCCTCCAATACCTGACAGAATACTTTTCCAACCTCCTGTTTAAGAATCTCCTCAATATTCTCTGCATTGACATCCGGATAGGAGGGCAGGAATTCCTCTACCCAGTCGGCATGTTTTTCAATGCTTTCATCGGAGCGAATCTCTTTTCCTTCTAATATAAATTCTTTCAAAAGCTCCAACTCGCCTTTCAGGCGCGCAGGAAGCACTGCAAGCCCCATTACCTCGATCAGGCCGATATTCTCCTTCTTAATGTGGTGCAGGTTGGCATGGGGATGATATACGCCAAGCGGATGTTCCTCTGTGGTAATATTGTTGCGCAATGTCAGATCCAGTTCATACAGATCCCCGCGCTTGCGGGCAATCGGCGTAATCGTATTGTGGGGCTGGCCTTCTGTCTCAGCAAAGATAAACGCCTCCTCATCGGTATACCCTCTCCAGGCCTTTAGGATATGCTCTGCCAGGTCTATAATCCTTACCTCATCCGCACATTGCAGACGGATGACGGAAAGCGGCCATTTCACGATTCCTGCGCTGACGTCCTCGTATCCCTTTACCGTAAAATTCTCTACCACCGGAGCCTTCGCCATGGCAAACGTATAATGTCCTCCCTGAAAATGGTCATGGCTTAAAATGGAGCCTCCCACGATTGGAAGGTCTGCATTGGATCCAAGGAAATAATGCGGAAACTGCTTCACAAAATCAAAAAGCTTGGTGAATGCCGCACGGTCAATCTTCATGGGGATATGTTCCCCGTTAAATACGATACAGTGTTCATTATAATATACATATGGAGAATACTGGAATCCCCAGGCCGACTCATTGATCGTGATCGGGATAATCCGATGGTTTTCTCTGGCCGGATGGTTTGTGCGCCCTGCATATCCTTCATTCTCCATGCAAAGCTGGCATTTCGGATATGCGGAATTTTTTGCATTTCGAGCCGCCGCAATGGCTTTCGGATCCTTTTCCGGCTTAGAAAGATTGATGGTGATGTCTAAAGTTCCATACTCTGTTCCGACTGTCCATTTTCTGTCCTTTTTAATACGGTAACGGCGGATATAGTCGCTGTCCTGGCTAAATTTGTAATATTCCTTTGTGGCCTGCTCAGGCGAAACGGCGTAATCCTTCCAGAATTTCTCCTGAACCTGTGCAGGACGGGGCATCAGGCAGTTCATCATCTTCGTATCGAACAGATCACGGTACACAATACTGTCCTCTATGATTCCACGGGTGCATGCCTCGTCTAAAAGTTCCTTTAACACATCTTCCAGTATAATCCTGGAAGCATCGAAAGGGCAGTCTTCATAACCCGGCTCCTGAAACAGATCCAGAAGAAGGTTCGTTGTATAGATACGTTCACACTCTGGAGTCAATCCGGTATCAATGCCATATTGAACTAATTTCTTGATATTCTCATATAATTTCATAATATCTGTTCTCCATTCTGTTGTCAGCACTTTTTCCAAGCGCTCTTATTGTGAATCAGCAATCCGTCTGCTGACGCCGTACTCATCATCTGTTTCACTTAATCCATCTTCCGTGCGCCGTCTCCGATATCCACCGTATAAAATTCCGCCTCATGGCCGACCTGCTCTTTGTAAGACTCGCCCACTGTCCTGATAAAGTTCTCCACCGCGTCATTTTCCACAATGCTAACCGTACATCCTCCGAAGCCTCCTCCAGTGATACGGGAACCTGCTACTCCCGGTGTCTTCCATGCCAGTTCTGTCAGGATGTCGATCTCTTTGCAGGACACCTCATAGTCGTCCCGAAGAGACACATGGGACTGGTTCATCAGTTCCCCGAACCGGGCGATATCATCCTTTTTCAGCGCCGCCACTGCCTCAATAGTCCGCTGGTTCTCCGCCACTGCATGTTTTGCACGCTTTTTCAGAATCGGATCGGTCAGTACATGCTCATACTTCTCAAACTCCTCAAGGGTCAGGTCTCCTAACGTCTCAATATCTGCCACTGTCTTCAATGCGGCAAGTGCGTCCGTACACTCCCTGCGTCGGTCATTGTAGGCAGAATCCACCAGACTGTGCTTTACCTTGCTGTTGGCAATGACAATCCTGGCATTTTTAAGCTTCACGGGAGCATATTCATACTTCAATGTGCTGGTATCCAAAAAAATCGCATGATCCTTCTTGCCCATAGCAACCGCAAACTGATCCATAATCCCGCAGTTGCAGCCATTGAAATTATTTTCTGAATACTGTCCATAGAGGGCGATATCCGTCATGCCCACATCCTGGATCCCATACAGGCTGCACAGAACAACGCCGGTTAAAACTTCTAAGGATGCAGAGGACGACAGTCCGCTGCCGTTGGGGATATTCCCCCAGATAACCATGTCAAATCCCACATCCAGCGTATATCCCTTCCTGGCAAAGGCCCATACCACACCGAGGGGATAATTCGCCCATCCATAGGAATCCTTATTGACCAATTCATCCAGGGATGCTTCCACCACTCCAAAATGATCCAGATTCATAGAATAAAAATGAACCTTGCGATCCCCGCGCTTCCGTGCCGCCCCGTATGTACCGATGGTCAGGGCGCAGGGAAATACATGCCCGCCGTTATAGTCTGTGTGCTCCCCGATCAGGTTGACGCGTCCCGGCGAAAAGAAGAAGCCGGTTCCTTTAGAATCCCCAAAAAGTTCTGCAAATTTTTTGAATAGTTTTTCTTTCATGTCGTTCCAAATCCTCACTTTCTGATTTGTTGTGGTACAGCCGTCCGCCGTCTGTCCAACTGTGTTATATTATAGAATAACCCTGTCGGGAAATCCATATAAAATCCGTGCAAAAATATGCAATAATGTTGCAGCATAGCGCGCCCGTGAAGAGTAACGTCGCAGTTCTTACGCGCTGTTATGTATTTACTGCTGCAGCGCCTCCACCAGGGCAGGAATGAGCTGCTTTTTCCGTGAAACGACTCCTTTTAAATGTAGTTCTTCCATCTCGGCGCGCAGATCAAAAGCATTGATCAGTTTCTCTCTCGCCTCCTGCCCTGCACAGAGCATCTCGGATGATTCTGTCAAAATATTGGTAAGCATGAAAAAGATCATATTCAGCTTGTGGGCGTTCCTTGCCTTTTCCAGATGCGGCTCAACCTTTGCCTTAATCTCCTTTAGCTCTTCCGGGCTCATGGAGTTCACCTGCCCCACGCCAAAGACCATATCATTCACGGTAAACTGCTTGAAGTCAAGGAAACAGATCTCTTCTGCGTTCTTGCCTTTTAAGTTGCTTCCTGCCCGGAACATCGCCTGAGCCAGCATCTCCACATCCACCCTGGCGATTTCTGCCAGCTTCCGTGCAGACTGCTCATCCAGCGGCGTACAAGTAGGCGAACGGAACATCAGTGTATCCGAGATGATGGCCGCGCACAAAAGCCCTGCTATGGTCCGGGTTACCTCCACCCCGTTCTCCTGATACATCTGGTACACAATGGTGGCCGTGCATCCCACCGGCTGGTTTCTGAAAAATACCGGCCCCATGGTCTCTATGCTGCTCAGCCTGTGATGGTCGATGATCTCCAGGACTTCCGCCTGCTCGATCCCATTGACTGCCTGATTCTTCTCATTATGGTCCACAAGAATCACCTGCTTCTTACGGCAGTTTAACAGCCTTCTTCTGGAAATGAATCCCAGAAAGTTTCCCTTATTGTCCAATACAGGAAAATCTCTGTAGCGGTTTTTCATCATAATTTCCTTCACATCATCCACATAGTCCCGCATCTTGAAAAAAAGCAGGCCCTTTTTATCGCTCATAAAATGGCGAATAGGGATACTCTGGTTGATCAGCCTTGCCACCGTAAATGTATCGTGCTTTGTCGCAATAATGACAATCTCCTTCTCCCTTGCCTGCTCCACAATCCCCTCTTCAATCTCCGCCCCTGTGGAAACGATCATGCAGCTTACCCCCTGATCTATGGCCATCTGCTGGACTTCCTTGCGATTCCCCAGAATCACCAAGTCCTCCGGCTCCACGAATTCAGCCATCAGTTTCCGGCTGGAAGCCACAATCCCCACTTTTCCGTTGGACATATAACTGTGGGGATTCCCGGTGACGATCTCACCCCCCACCGTAGTGGCAATGTTCCGGTACTGTGTCCGGGCTGTTGCCAGCACGTTGCTGTCATACACATCCATATAGGATGTGGCAATATCCCCAATGGTAATCACCCCTTCCAGCTTGCCGTCCCGGGTCACAGGAAGTGTTTTCAGGTTCTGTTCCTTCATTCTTGCCCATGCGGTCTTGATCGACAGTGATCCCTGCACCCCTTCCACCTTCCTAAGCGCCACATCCTTGACCTGCACCCGCAGATCCGTCAAAAGCGCCGGGGCTTTCACATTAAAATAGTCCAGCACATACTGGGTTTCTTCATTTAACTGCCCTGCCCTTCTCGCATTATGCTTCTCTCCTGTCAGCTGTGTCCGAAGCTGTGCATAAGCAATGGCGGAGCAGACAGAGTCCGTATCCGGGTTCTTATGGCCGACTACATAAATTTTGTTGTTGATTACACCTTGTTCCATCCTTTACACCAAGCCTTTCCCGCGCAGGCCGGCTGCGCTTCAATCTATTTATGACGATTCCTAAACAGCTTACCACTTTTTTTGAAATTCGTCACCTGAATTTATAAGATTAGTTGTTTTTTTATAGAAACCTATGGTATACTTGTAGTACAGACATTACAAATTTAGAAAAAGACGTTGAGGTGCTACGATGAATGAAGAATTAAAAACCGAAGAAATGATCACGGAAAATGTACAGGCTGCTGAACCCGTTTTGGCGGAAGCCGCCAAAGAAGAAACCCCGGCCGCAAAAAGCCAGGAGACAGAAAGCGCCGCTCCTTCTGAAGCGGAAGCTTCCGGTGAGACCATGGCAGACTATGAAGACCATCTGGATGACGCCAATCCATGGAACGTGGTAATCCGGTATATGGAAGACAAGACAGTCCTCCCGGTAAAGATAGAGGGCGTTGTAAACGGCGGAGTCATTGCCATGGTAGAGGGACTGCGCGGCTTCATCCCCGCATCCAAGCTTTCCCTGTCCTATGTGGATGATCTGGAGACCTATCTGCTCAAAGAAATTGACGTTCAGGTCATTGATGTGGACCAGGCCAACAACCGCCTTGTCCTTTCTGCCCGCGATATTTTAAGAGCCAGAGAGAAAAAGGAACGCCAGGAGCAGATTGCCAATGTAAAGGTCGGTACAGTCATGGATGGCGTCGTGGAGACTCTGCAGAATTACGGCGCGTTTATCAAGCTGGAAAACAACCTGTCCGGATTGGTGCATGTATCCCAGATTTCCCAGAAGCGCGTGAAGCTTCCGGCAGACGTCCTCAAAGAAGGAGATGCAGTAACGGTCAAAGTCATTGGAATCAAGGACGGCAAGATCAGCCTGAGCATGAAAGCATTAGAGCAGGCGGTGGAAGAAGTTCCTGAGAAGGTAGAGATTCCAAAATCCGAGAATATCGGAACCAACCTGGGAGATCTGTTCAAAAACCTGAAGCTTTAATTCTTATAGATGCGTTCATCCCCGCAGCTTTCAGCCGCGGGGATATTTTTCCAACCAGATTATTTTCCTGTCATTCCCTGCAATGGCCGCCGCAATATTTGCAGTCTCCACCGCATTGAATCGATTTTCCGTTCTTTTTGTCGCGGATCATACCCCGGATAATGAATACCACGATACCGGCCAGTATGGCTCCTACCAAAACAGTTCCCATATATCGTTTCCCTCCTTAATTTACAATCCATCTGCGCAGCTTATGGATTGCCTGTCACTATTTTTATTTTACTCTTGCAAAGGCGCGCATGTCAACACGTAACGAACCGGTTTCTTTATACGGCCTTACTAAAAGGTAAAGAAAACCGGCTGCCAGCGCAAAGGCCGCGGCAGTAAATATGCTGAACCCTCCGCCCGTAAGCATTGTGCCGATCTGGTATACACAGAGGGCGGCCACATATGCCAGCAGGCACTGGTATCCGATAGCAAACCAGAACCATTTGATATGATTCATCTCCCGTTTGATGGCGCCCATTGCCGCGAAACAAGGCGCGCACAGAAGATTAAATATCAGGAAGGAATATGCTGCAATCGGTGTCATAGCCCCTGCCAGAGCGCCCCAGATCTCCGCCCCGTCCTCTGCCACTTCCTCAAGCCCATAGAGGACGCCGAAGGTGCCTACCACATTCTCCTTTGCAACCAGTCCTGTAATCGCCGCCACTGCCGCTTTCCAGTCTCCCCAGCCAAGAGGTATAAAAATCCATGCAAATAGATTTCCCACGGAAGCCAGAATACTCTGATCCAGCTCCATTGCGTCCAGCATACGGAACTGTCCGTCCACCCATCCGAAGTAAGACGTAAACCATACCACGATGGTAGAAAGAAGAATGATCGTCCCTGCCTTTTTGATAAAAGACCAGCCGCGTTCCCACATGCTGCGGAGTACATTTCCCGCAGTCGGCATATGGTACGCCGGAAGCTCCATGACGAAAGGCGCCGGTTCTCCCGCAAACATCTTCGTCTTTTTCAGGATGATACCGGAACAGATGACGGCCGCAATTCCTGCAAAATACGCACTTGGCGCTACCCAGGAAGCCCCTTGGAACAATGCGCCTGCAATCAATGCAATAATCGGAAGTTTTGCCCCGCATGGAATAAATGTGGTGGTCATGATCGTCATTTTCCGGTCACGGTCATTCTCAATGGTACGGGAGGCCATGATTCCCGGAACCCCGCAGCCCGAAGCGATCAGCATGGGGATGAAGGACTTTCCGGAAAGCCCGAATTTGCGGAAAACCCTGTCCATAATAAAGGCTACCCTTGCCATGTATCCGCAGCTCTCCAGAAAAGCAAGGAAGAGAAACAATACCAGCATCTGCGGTACAAATCCAAGCACCGCCCCCACACCGGCTACCATTCCGTCTAAGATCAGTCCCTGCAGCCAATCCGCACAGTTCACAGCCGCAAGCACGCTCTCAACCGCAGGCGGTATGATCTCGCCGAACAATACATCATTGGTCCAGTCTGTCACAAAAGTTCCCACCGTGGTGACAGATACGTAATATACCAGATACATGACCACCGCAAAAACCGGCAATGCCAGAAAACGGTTCGTCACGATCCTGTCAATCTTATCTGATACAGTCAGATTTTCGCCGGTCTGTTTCTTTGTACAGCATTCTTCTATAATAGAAGAAATGTAGACATACCGCTCATTGGCGAGGATACTTTCTGTATCATCATCCATTTCCTCTTCCATCTGCGCAATCTCGACAGAGATATCGGGAACCCTATCCATTTGTTCTGCAATCTTATCGTCTTTCTCCAGAAGCTTCACTGCAAAAAATCTCTTTTGTGTATCCGGAACGGCATTTCCAATCTTCTCCTCCACAGAAGAGAGCACCGTCTCCACATTTCCGGAAAATGTATGTACCGGCGCTGCATTTTTTCCTGCGGAAGCCGCCCGGACTGCCCTGTCTGCCGCAGCCTGCACTCCGGTGCCTTTCAGCGCTGAAATCTCAACCGCCTCGCAGCCCAGCTTTTTCTCCAGCTTTTCAATATGGATTTTATCGCCGTTCTTCTCCACGATATCCATCATATTCACTGCCATGACAACCGGAATTCCCAGTTCCATCAACTGGGTCGTCAGATACAGGTTTCTTTCAATATTCGTTCCGTCCACAATATTGAGGATTGCATCCGGCCTCTCACTGATGAGGTAATTTCTCGCAACCACTTCCTCCAGTGTATACGGAGACAGGGAATAAATTCCCGGAAGATCCATGATGATCACATCTTTATTCCCCCTAAGCTTCCCCTCCTTCTTTTCCACCGTAACCCCCGGCCAGTTTCCGACAAACTGATTGGATCCGGTGAGTGCGTTGAACAGTGTCGTCTTTCCACTGTTTGGATTTCCTGCTAATGCAATTTTAACCGCCATTCTTATTCCTCCTGAACACAATTTTGTGTCTTATGTTATTAGTATCCACTTATAATAATTAGCATAAACTAACCATTATGCAAAAAAGAACCATCCTGCTCCACAGCAATCATTTCTGCATCCGCCTTGCGGACAGATAATTCATACCCCCTTACCGTAATCTCTACAGGATCTCCCAATGGAGCAACCTTTCTCACAAAAACCTCAACGCCTTTTGTGATCCCCATGTCCATAATCCTTCTTTTCACCGGTCCCTCCCCGGTCAGTTTTCTGACTTTTACAGTCCTTCCACATGGAACTTCCCTCAGCGTCATCACAGCTTCTCCTCCTTTAACCTACCATGATCTTGTTTGCCATATCTTTTCCGATAGCCACACGGGAGTCTTTTACATTCACAATCATACTGCCATTGAACTCCGATATGACCATCACCTCCGCCCCCGCCACAAATCCCAGATTCTCTATAAAACGTCTCGTCTCTTCTTTTCCGCCGACTCTGCGGATTGTATTTGGTTCTCCCTGCTTTGCCATAGATAAAGGCATCATATCATCTTCTTTCCTATAATGTATTATGAAACTTACAGTAGTTAGTATAAACTAACATTTAAAAGTTGTCAAGTATGATTCCTATTTTTTACAAAAAAATTTATAATTTGTAAAATAAAGGTAAAATATCCACTTCTGGGGCTTGCACTTTTCTTTAAGACACTATATAATGTATGTGCAGAATGTTCTTTAACAGTCTTTAGAGCATTTACTATTTTAAGAAAGGATTGGATTTGTGATTGCATATGAAAAGAAAAGTACAAGCCTTGCTGGTCTTTCTTCTTACTTCCGCCTTGTTTTTCTCAGTACATGTTTATGCGGAAGATATTGAAAATCTGGAAAGCAAAACCAGTGATCTTCAAAACCAGCTCAATGACATTAATCAGGATTTGGTGAAAATCGCTGATGAAATCGCCGATACAGAGGCCGCCATTACAGAAGCGAATGAAGAGATGCTTCGTATTCAAGATTCTCTCTCCATTTCACGTCAGAACGAGATAAGGCAGTACGAGGACATGAGAACACGGATCAGATATATGTATGAAAATGGCACCAACAATCTTCTGGAATTACTGTTTGCCGCAGAGAGTATGACAGACTTCCTGAACAGGGCTGATTTCATACAGAATATCAGCAGCTATGACCGTGAAAAGCTGGAGAGCCTGCAGAGTATCCAAAAAGGAATTGAGATACAGGAGGCTGATTTACACGCAAAGCAGGAATCGCTGAATAGCTTACAGGCACAATTAGTCAAACAACAGGAAGATCTGAAGCAAAAAGCATTAGAAACTTCCACAGATCTCGAAGCTTTCAAGGCAAGGCTTCAGGCTCTTCGCGAAGAGCAGGCCAGGGCGGCGGCAGCGGAGGCTGCCAGAAGAGCGGCAGAGGAAAACGCACGGCGTCTTGCTCAATCTCAGCAGGGTACGACGAACACGCCGTCGGCTGATTCGTCTACTTCGACAGAGCCCGCAACCCCGGCTGATCCTACACAGCCGTCTGTTAGCGACAATGTGCAGAACAATACAGATGGAGATTCTTCATCAGGGACGTACCCCATTTACAATACGGGCGCTTTAACTCCGTCAAAAGGTGTGGTCTACTATAATGGACATCGTGAAACCTATTATTCTCAAAAGGTACTCCCGGGAGGCGGCTTAAGTATCCCTGGTCGTCACGTAGCTGAGGACGGTACAATCCGGGACGCTGACGGATATATTTGTGTAGCCAGCAGCGATCTTTCATGGGGTTCCGTTGTCGAGACTTCTTTAGGCACCGCAAAAGTTTATGACTGCGGTTGTGCAAGTGGAACCATTGATATTTATACGGACTGGTAAATCAGAAACCCTCCCGCGGAAAGCTCCGGGAGGGTTTTTAATTACATAAAACAGATAAAAAGAACCGGAATCTTCGTTTCTCATGATCCCGGTTCTTTTTCTATTTATTTATTCAGCTACATCTCTCATGCTGAAGCTGAATCTTCCCATTTTATCCTTTCCGAGGCATACCGCCTTAACCACATCACCTAACTTGAGGACATCCTCTACCTTGTTGACTCTGTGTTTTGCAATCTTGGATATATGAACCATACCCTCCTTGCCCGGTGCAAATTCCAAAAATGCACCGAATTCCTTAATGCTCACTACCTTGCCTTCAAACACTTGCCCTGCTTCAAATTCCGTCACAATGGTTGTGATCAGTTTCGCCGCCTTGTTCATATTTTCCTGTTCCGTTCCACAGATAGACACCGAACCATCCTCTTCGATGTCAATCCTTACGCCCGTCTCCTCGATGATCGCATTGATTGTCTTGCCTCTCTGTCCGACCACATCCCCGATCTTCTGCGGGTCGATCTGCATCTGGATAATCTTCGGCGCTGATGGAGCAACCTCCGGACGCGGCTCTGCAATGGCCTTGCCCATCACCTCATCCAGAATATAAGTCCTTGCTCTCTTTGTGGCTGCAATGGCTTCCTCGATGATCGGGCGGGTCAGGCCGTGGATCTTAATATCCATCTGGATGGCCGTGATTCCCTTATGTGTCCCTGCCACCTTAAAATCCATATCCCCGAAGAAATCTTCCAGCCCCTGGATATCTGTCAGTACAAGATACTCATCGTCAGTATTCCCTGTCACCAGTCCTGCGGAAATACCTGCAACTGCGGCCTTAATCGGCACGCCTGCCGTCATCAGTGACATACTGGATGCACACACACTGGCCTGAGATGTAGATCCATTGGATTCAAATGTCTCTGAAACCGTGCGGATCGCATAGGGGAACTCTGCCTCTGAAGGCAGCACCGGAAGCAATGCCCTCTCTGCCAACGCCCCATGTCCGATCTCACGCCTTCCCGGTCCTCTGGAGGGCTTGGTCTCCCCTACAGAATAGGACGGGAAATTGTAATGGTGCATGTACCTCTTGGATGTCTCAGACTCGTCCAGCCCATCCAACCGCTGCGCCTCTGACAAAGGCGCCAGAGTCGTGACTGTACAGATCTGGGTCTGCCCCCGGGTAAACATGGCCGAACCATGGACTCTTGGAATCAGATCCACCTCTGCAGCTAACGGACGGATCTCGTCCACTGCACGGCCGTCGGGACGCTTGTGGTCTTTTAAGATCATCTTGCGTACGGTTTTTTTCTGATACTGGTAAACTGCCTCGCCCAGAACTTCTAACCATTCTTCCTTTTCCGAAAATGCTTCCTCTAATTTTTCCGTAATAGCGCGGATATTGCTTTCCCTCGTCTGCTTATCGTCTGTAAATACAGCCTCTTCCATCTGGGCTGGGGGCACAATCTCCTGGATGGCGTCAAACAGTTCCTGCGGTACTGCACAGCTCTCATATTCATGCTTTGGCTTGCCGCATTCTGCCACAATCGTATCTATAAACGCAATCACTTTCTGATTCACTTCATGAGCCGCGAAAATCGCATCAATCATCTTCCCTTCCGGTATTTCCTTTGCGCCGGCTTCAATCATAATGACCTTCTCTCTTGTAGACGCCACGGTCAATGCAAGAGTGGAAGACTCCTTCTGCTCTGCAGTCGGATTAAATACGAATTCACCGTCAATCAACCCCACCTGCGTGGTAGAAATAGGCCCGTCAAAGGGAATATCGGAAATGCTCACCGCAATGGCAGCCCCTAACATGGCCGTCAATTCCGGGCTGCAGTCCGGATCCACAGACATGACCAGATTTTCCAACGTCACATCATTTCTGTAATCTTTCGGAAACAGCGGACGCATTGGGCGGTCAATAACACGGTCTGTCAGCACCGCATTCTCCGATGCCTTTCCTTCCCTCTTGTTAAATCCACCGGGAATCTTACCTACAGAGTACATCCTTTCGTTATATTCCACACTCAGGGGAAAGAAATCGATCCCCTCCCTGGGCTTCTCGGAAGCCGTAGCTGTACACAGCACCGTAGTATCCCCATAATGCATCAAAACCGCGCCGTTAGCCTGCTTGGCAACCCGGTTTACATCTACCCGCAGCGTCCTGCCTGCGAGTTCCATCTCATACTTGTTAAACATCGTACTCTCCTTTTCATTTTTTATTCCCGCAAAGCAACGAACCAGGCGGACATGTTTTTATATGTCCCTTTGACGGCTGCCGCAAGGGTCAAATCCCCCGCAGCTTGCCACGCTGGAAATTTGACGCCCCGTCAGCTTGCTGCGGGGGGATTTGACTTCTGTCAGTGCATAGCGTCCACAGACAGTCCTCATATCTACAGGCGGAAGAGTCCGAAACTACTAAAAAACACACCACCTTACGGATGTGCTTTTCAGTGGTCTCGGGAATTACATTCCGCCGTAGCTTTCGTTATTATAACATACTCTATTTGCCAACGCAATTAATAATTTGAAAGTCTGCCGCTTTCAGGCCATATCCTGTTCAAGGAGCCGTGTACTGCGCTGCAACAGCATCCTGGCCAGTCAAGTGCTTAGGACGGCATCCAGCCCCTCGCCGTCAGGCGGCTTTTCAATGGGCTGGATGCATTACAGTTGGCAGCCGGTTAGGCTGTGAACCGTAACCATATCGTGTTGTAATTCACGGCCTGGCCGGCCGGGAACCGCAGCCGGACAAAAGTTTATCTGGCCTCGTTTTTCTTGAAATTCTCCAGCCATCCCACAGCGCAGGCGTCACTCGGCATTCTCCAGTCCCCCCGCGGGGAAAGCGCTACGGTTCCCACCTTCGGGCCATCGGGCATGCAGGAACGCTTAAACTGCTGTGAGAAAAATCTTCTGCAAAATGCTTCCAGCCACTTCTGGATAACCTGGGAATCATATTTTCCATCAAATGCCTGCCTTGCAAGCCGATCTATCTTTTCCGGTTCATATCCAAAACGCAGCAGATAGTATAAAAAGAAATCATGCAACTCATAAGGACCTACAAGATCTTCCGTCCTCTGGGCGATATTTCCTTCCTTGGGCGGCAGAAGCTCCGGGCTGACCGGAGTATCCAGGACATCATAGAGTACTTCTTTTAATTCTGCATCGTCCGCGGTATCCGCCGCATGCTTCACCAGATGGCGCACTAACGTCTTTGGTACAGACGCGTTCACCCCATACATGGACATATGGTCTCCATTATACGTAGCCCATCCCAGCGCCAGTTCCGATAAATCCCCGGTGCCCACCACCATACCGCCGTCTTTGTTGGCAATATCCATCAATACCTGCGTACGCTCCCTTGCCTGGCTGTTTTCATAAGTCACGCTATGATCCTGAGAGTCATGCCCAATATCCTGAAAATGGATCCGCACTGCATGATCAATCGGCACTTCCCGCAGATTGACACCCAGCTTTACGGCCATCTGGCAGGCGTTACGGTAGGTGCGGTCTGTTGTTCCAAAACAGGGCATGGTCACTGCAAGGATCTCTTTTCTGCTCCGACCCAGAAGATCAAATGCCCTGGCTGTTACCAGCAGCGCCAGAGTGGAGTCAAGTCCGCCTGAAATTCCTACCACCGCGGTCTTCGCCTGCGTGTGGGCCAGACGCTTTTTCAGCCCCATAGCCTGAATTGTCAGGATTTCTTCACACCGCTCTCCCCGCATCCTGTCATCCCCCGGCACAAACGGCTGTGTAGGGAAGCTTCTGGTCAGCTCCGTCTTTTCCAGGGCAAGGCCAAACTGGATCATTTCCAGACTTCTTTCCTCCGGTGCCTGGAATGTGGTATTCCTCCTGCGTTCGCTGAGCAGCCGCTGGATATCAATTTCCGTATAGATCACGTCATTTTGAAAACGCTTTGCCTCCTTCAATACCATTCCGTTTTCCGCAATCATGTTGTGCCCGCCGAATACCAGATCTGTGGTAGACTCCCCATCCCCCGCATTCGCATAGATATATCCGGCGATCAGCCGTGCCGACTGCCCCTGAACCAATTCTCTTCGGTAAATATCCTTTCCCACAGTCTCATCACTGGCAGATAAATTGACAATCACTGTAGCCCCTTCCAATGCCGCCCCAATACTGGGAGGAGCGGGCGACCAGAGATCCTCGCAGATTTCTGCGGACACCACCAGACTGTCCATCTGCGCACATTGGAATAAAAGCTGCGGCCCGAAAGGCACATATTTTCCCTCAAACAAAATATACCTCGCTCTTTTCGGTCCTGGGGTAAACTGCCGCATCTCGTAAAATTCTCCATAATTCGGCAAAAAGGTCTTGGTCGTAAATCCAAGGATCTCCCCCTTATTCAAAGCGGCCGCCACATTGTATAATTTTCCATCCACACTGAGAGGCATTCCGATAAATACAAGCATATCTTTGTCCTTCGTGAATTCCACGATTTTCAACAGTGCTTCCTTCGAATCTGCCAGAAGTACCTGCTGATGAAACAGGTCGCCGCAGGTATAACCCGTAACACACAACTCCGGAAATACCAGAATCTTCGCATGGCAGTCTGACGCCTCCTGAATCATTTCACAGATTTTTTCCTGATTATATCTTACATCTGCAACCCGGATATCCGGCGTTGCCGCCGCTGCCTTCACAAACCCATGTTTCATCTCTCTTTACGCCTCCTGCTTTCTCTTTACTTCCTTCAGCTCATCCACAGTAAAGTAATATGCCGTATTGCAGAAATGACATTTCACTTCAATGGTCTCCCCGTCTTCGATCATTTCCCGGATATCCTCCCTGCCAATGCTGATCAGCGCCTTCTCAATACGCTCCTTTGAACAGCTACATGCAAATCTGGCCGGAAGTGTATCTGTAATTTCAATATCCATTCCCAAAAGAACCTGGGAAAGCATCTCTTCCGGGGAATCCCCGCCGTCCAGCATGGCGGTCACAGACCGGATCTTTGCGATATTTTCCTCCAGCCTGCGCAGCAGCGTTTCCTCAATAAAAGGCATCACCTGCACGATAAAACCACCGGCACAGCGCACGGTATTATCCCGATTCATTAATACGCCCAATCCCACTGATGATGGAACCTGTTCCGAAGCCGCAAAATAGTAAGTAAGGTCTTCCGCAATTTCTCCGGTCTGAAGCTCTGTCTGCCCGGAATAGGGTTCTTTCAATCCCATATCCCTGATGACATTTAAAAATCCGGCTCCCAAAGCGCCGCCCACATCCAGCTTTCCATTCTTAGGCGGCAGCATGACCTCCGGATGATTCACATAACCTTTGACCCTGCCTGACGCATCTGCCGTCACCGTAAGACCTCCGATGGGGCCTTTGCATTTTATCTGCAGAGTCAGTACATCCGTGGGATTCTTCATCATACTTCCCATCATCACACCGCCGGCCAGCAGCCTTCCCAATGCTGCCGTCGCCACCGGGCTGGTCTGATGCCGCGTTCGCGCCTCTTCCGCCAGATTCGTTGTGACAGCCGCAAACGCCCGAATCTGTGCATCTGCCGCTGTCGCCCTTACGATATAATCCTCCATCTTCATCCTCCCTGTAAGGAACTGCCATAACAGTTCCTTACTTTATTCGTATTTCAAAAAATAAGCCTGCCAAACGATGGCTTATGTATGGGGCTTACAAAGCCTTTGAGTTTATACGGATTATGGTTCTATATTCTTCCCACGCTCCCGCGCAACCACACAGATCCGCTCGCTCTTCTCATGGGGCTTTTCTCTTGTAAATGCATTGTATGCCAGAACATATTCCAACCCCGCATGCTCCAATGCCTCTCTGATCCTGTCCAGATTGTATGCCCGCTGAAAATGGCTTTCCCGAAAGCGCCGGAACAGATTTTCCTCTCCCCTCTTCCCGTAACCCTCTTTTTCAAGCCCGTTTTTGAAATCCTCCCTGATAAACAGCGTCAAGTCATACTCATTGACCATTTCCTCTTCATCATAGTAGTTTTCCCAGATAAAACTACAGTCTTCCCTGTCCTCAGCAATTATACGGTTCCCAATCATTTCCCGGTATTTATATTCCGTATTAAAATCAAAAATAAAAATGCCGCCCGGATCCAGATAATTATTCACCAGACGAAATACCTGTTCCAGTTCTTCTCCTTCTATAATATAATTGATGGAATCACAGACACTGACCACTGCACGGACTGTGCCGTACAGTTCAAATTCCCTCATGTCCTGCAGAAGATAAAGGATATCATGGCCGGAGATGCTGCGCTTCTCCATGGCGGCGCCCAGCATCTCCTCCGAAGAGTCCACGCCGATCATATCATATCCATATCCGGCAAGCAGTTCTGTCATCATGCCGGTCCCACATCCCAGATCCAGCACCAGCCCGTCACTTACCTGATATTCTTCCATAAGGCCATGCAGATACCTTGCCCACTCCGCATAAGGTACATTGTCCATCAACTGATCATACACTGAAGCCAAACTTGTATATGCCTCCAAAACAACCTCCCACACACTGATGCTGTATTCAGAAAATTTTTTTCATAAAAACAGCATTTATTCCCCATAAGTTGCACGGATATGCTGCTGGATCCGCTGCCGTTCCCTTTTAGCGCGTTCCAGCTTCCTCTTCCTCTTTCTCCGCACGGACAGAACCTTAAGATAAATCACCAGAGCAATATCCAAAGCAAAGAAGACAACTAAGGCAACCCTCATAATGGACTTCATGGAATAGGTGGTCTTCATAATCTGCATTGCCGAATCCGCGAAACTCACTTTTTCTTTTTCCGGCTCCGATATCTCTTCGCTTCCTTCCTGCGGTTCTTCTGGTTTTATCTCATCTGCATTCTCTGCTTCTGCATTGGCATCTCCTGCGGGTTCCGGTTCTTCTTCCACCTTTGCAGCGGTAAAATTATAGGGAACCATCGTTTTATAGATACAAAATTTACGTCTTCCATCCTGATAGTAAGTATTGACCACTGCGGCAAATACCCCTGGTTCTAACTCGCATATAGATTCCGGCTCATCCAATAATATTGCGCTGTCCAGGCCAAAATCCAACTGTGGACAGGATACCAGAGCTTTACGGGATATAGAGTAAACATTCAGGAAATCCCCGATTCCCATATTCAGCGTCAAAGGAAAATTAATAATATAATCCCCGCTGACACACAGATCCTGGAAATTGCTCCCTTTGGAAGTCCCTTCATATCTGCCAAGATCCTCTATAACCTGAAACTGATTATCCAGAATTTTAAAACTGTAGCCTCCGTCCACATTGGTCTGGATCACATAACGGTCATTGTCCACATCATAGCCAATCCCCAGAACGTTATAATCATCTGCAATTTTTACTTTTCCTTTATAAGACAGAGTCTTCGCATCCATCAGAAAGATGCATCCTCTGTTTTCCGGGGACAGATGTGTATATAATGCAACCGCAATTTCTCCGGTGTTCGGATTGTATGCCATTCCATTTCCATGTTCGTAGCTCCGCTCCACTACCCGCTTTGCCAGAGAATACTTGTCCACCTTTTTCCCGTAAGGATCCGTGTCATTCCTGTAATATGCCTTAATGATATCAGACTTTTCCGCGCTGTCCTCAAAATTCTCTATACAGATGATATAGTCCTCTGTGGCACACATGGACTGAATTACGCCTTTCGGGCCTTCTATATCATCCTCTATGATCTTTTCCCATATAACTCCCTCAAAAGCATCGTCCGATGCAATCTCCGCATGAACCGCCAGCGGCCGCCCATTCCATATGCACCATAAAATCACAATACTAAGGAGACTGATAAAAAGTGCTCCCCGTTTCATTCAACATACTCCCTTATCTCTGTAACCATTTATACAGCTGATTTCCTGCCGGCGTCTGATTGATACAAAATTGGATACCGGCTTTTTCCCTCGTCCTTTATCATAGCATTCCATAAAATTATTGTAAACAAAATTATAAAAAAGATGCCAACTTTTATTAGCTGGCACCTTATTCGAGTGTATTCTATATTCTACAGTTCCTAACAGATTTCATGAATCCAGCCTTTTGGCGCTTCCAAATGCCCCATCTGGATCCCTGTCAATGTGTCATACAGTTTTTGGGTCGTCTCACCCATCTTTTCCATGCCGCTGGGGAAACAGATCTCCTTGCCGTGATCCACGATTTTTCCCACCGGTGAGATCACGGCTGCGGTTCCGCAAAGCCCGCATTCTGCAAAATCTTTCAGTTCTTCCAGATATACATCCCGCTCTTGTACTTCCAATCCCAGATAATGCTCCGCAACATACATCAGGGATCGTCTCGTGATGGAAGGAAGGATGGTCGTGGAGTGAGGCGTCACAATCTGATTGTCTTTTGTCACGAAGAGGAAATTCGCCCCGCCGGTCTCCTCCACCTTGGTTCTTGTGGCTGAATCCGGATACAGGTTTTCATCATACCCTTCCGCATGGGCAGACACGATCGCATGCAGGCTCATGGCATAATTCAGCCCTGCTTTGATATGTCCGGTTCCTCGGGGGGCTGCACGGTCAAAATCAGACACGCAGATGGTCAGCGGCTTTACCCCGCCCTTAAAGTACGGGCCTACCGGAGTAGTGAAAATACGGAACTGGTATTCATCCGCCGGTTTTACGCCGATGACAGGATTGATACCAAACATATAGGGCCGGATATACAATGTTGCTCCTGAACCATAGGGCGGCACATATGCGGCATTGGCCTTCACTGTCTGCGTCACTGCATCCACAAAGCGGCCTGCGTCAAATGGAGGCATCTCCATGCGCTTCGCAGAATCCACCATCCGCTGCCCATTCAGATCCGGACGAAAAGTAACCACACGCCCATCCTCTGTAGTATATGCTTTCAATCCTTCAAAAATGGTCTGGGCATACTGCAGAACCCCTGCACACTCATTCATCGTGATATTGGCGTCCTCAATCAGCGCACCTTCATCCCAGGCTCCGTCCCTGTAGTTGGAAACATACCGCTTGTCTGTGACCATATAACCAAATCCCAGATTCTCCCAGTCAATATTTTTTTTCTCCATCAGTATCTCCTCCATTCCACTGTAAAAAAGCTGTTTGAATATACTGTGCATTATAATACCATCCTTAATAAAAATCAAGAGTGCGCTCTATTTTTTTATTATATCTATGCCGTTCTCTATGACGGCGGAGGCATCCGCTTTTTCACTTTTACCGTTCCATCATACTAATGGATTCAATCCCCACGCTTCCGCCGCGGACTACTTCGATATTCTTAAACTCTTCTTTCAGAAGCTTCACCACAGCATCATTTTTTGTGGCTGTCTGGACAAATTCCAGAAGCAGGCTGTCCTTGCCGTAATCAATCACTCTTGCCTTGAACGTATCTGCAATCTGGAACAGTTCCGCCTTATCATCCCGCGTACATTTTTTCACCTTCACATAGAGGATTTCCTTCATCCGTACAAATATATCCGTAAAATCAATGACTTTGATGACCTCTACCATCCTGTTGAGCTGCTTCTTGATCTGCTCAAATGTCTCGTCATCGCTGACCGTCGCAATGGTCATACGTGACACAGTAGGATCCTCGGTCGTACCCACGGTCAGGCTGTCCAGATTATAGGACTTCCCGGAAAACAGCCCGGAAATCTTGGACAGTACGCCAACCTGATTCTCCACATACAACGAGATCCATCTTTTTTTAATCGCATTATCCATATTTATAATCCTTTCCCTTGAAATTGTCCAGGACTCTGTCAGCAGTCCAGAATCATTTCCTCCAGAGTTCCTCCTGGCTGAATCATCGGATATACCATTTCCTCCGGGTCTATGATAAATTCAATCAAAGTCGGAACCTTTGTATTCTTCTTCGCCTCTGCAAAGGCCGCTTCTATCTCTTCCTTCTGCGTGACACGGATGCCTTTTGCACCATAGCTTTCCGCAAGCTTTACAAAGTCCGGCGTATAGACCGGCTTCTCATCCCCGCCCGACCTGCGGGACAGGGCGCCTGCGCGCAGGTCTGTCATGCCGTAACGCTTTCCATAGAATAATTTCTGCCACTGGCGCACCATCCCCAGATAGGTATTATTGAACACACAGAGGATCACCGGCAGTTCCTCCAGGACTGCGGTGGCAAACTCCTGAATGTTCATCTGCATACCGCCGTCTCCGGAAATCGCAATGACCGGCGTGTCCGGATTCCCAAGCTTGGCGCCGACTGCCCCCGGGAAGCCATATCCCATGGTTCCAAGGCCGCCCGACATGATCATCTTCTTTTTCTGCGTGATCTCCGTATACTGCGCCGCGAACATCTGGTGCTGCCCTACATCCGTCACCACAATGGCCTCTTCAAACTGACGGTTCATCTCATCAATAATGTCCTTTGGCCCCAGCTTGGCATGCGTCCTCATATCCAGAGGATGTTCCTTCTGCCATGCATCAATCTCCTTCTGCCATTTCTTCGTATTACAGGCCTCCACATATTCCTTCATCTTTGTGACCGCCTCTTTTGCGTCTGCCACAATCGGCACGTCCACAGAGATATTTCGTGAAATAGAAGCCGTATCAATATCAATATGGACAATTTTTGCATGAGGTGCAAATGCATGAAGCTTTCCGGTGATCCGGTCATTGAACCTGGTTCCGATGGAAAACAGCAGATCACACTCACTGACCGCCATGTTGGCCGCATAAGCCCCGTGCATTCCCAGATTCCCCACAAACAACGGATGGTTAGTGGGGATAGCCCCCCGTCCCATGACCGTCGTAATCACAGGCACGCCTGTCTTATCTACAACCTCCGTAAACGCCTCATTGGCCCCGGCAATATTTACGCCGCCTCCGGCCAGAAACAATGGCCTCTTTGCCTTGTGCAGCATCTTGATGGCGCGTTTAAGCTGCCCAATATGCACATTGGTATTGGGCTTGTAGCCCCGGATATTCACGTCCTTCGGATAATCCGCGCTTCCCATCTCTGCCATCACATCTTTGGGAAGGTCGATCAGGACGGGACCCGGACGGCCTGTCCGCGCAATGTAGAACGCCTCTTTGATGATTCTTCCCAGATCCGCCCGGTTGCGGACAGTCACCCCGTATTTCGTGATGCTCCTTGTGATCCCTACAATGTCCACTTCCTGAAATGCATCATTTCCAATCAGATGCCGCGCCACCTGACCCGTAAAGCATACCAGAGGCACACTGTCATAATTGGCTGTCGCCAGCCCCGTTACCAAATTCGTGGCTCCCGGCCCGCTTGTAACCAGACACACTCCCGTCCTTCCCGTAGTCCTTGCGTAAGCATCCGCCTCATGTACCAACGCCTGTTCATGGCGCGGAAGAATGACACGGATATCACTCTGGCGGTATAATTCATCGCTGATATCAATCGTACAAGCTCCCGGATAGCCGAACAGTGTATCAACCCCTTCCTCCTTCAAAGCCTTCACCAATAACTTATTACCCGAAATCTGTCTCATCACTCATCCTCCCAATCATCATCCTCCCAGAGGCCGTACTGGTCTGGGGACTTTCCCTTGCTTCTGACTATTCTGGGGAATTCCGTCTCTTCTTCTAAGAGACGCAGCACTTTGCACTGAAAGACCCATTCATCTCCAAAATCAAACAGATACTTAAACTGGCTTCCTTTACATAACTCCAGCTGGTATAACTTACGCTCTTTCGTGGAGATCTCATCTTCCCCACCGGTTCCTTCCATAAAGTAACTGTCCCACCTGCTCCATAGCTTATTGTCCATGAAGAATGCATGTGCATGGTCGTCTTCAAAATCAAATGCATCCAATATGGCTGAATGTAAATCCTGCAAAGTACTGTTGCTGGAAATCTGTATATGGCGATAACATCCCGGCATTGCGGAGACACTGAATACATAAGATTCCATGGATGCTGCCTTTTCCTCTTTCTCGTTTAACTGATTGTTTCTGGATTTTTTCTTACCTGGTTTCCTGGAGACATTGCTGCACAGCAATTCATTGATCTTCTTTTCCAAATGCTCCGGAAGTATCCCCATATCTGCCAGCATCCCCAACTGCACTGCCATCTCCTCCGGCAGTTTTTGATTCTGTATCACATCAAGGCTTAAAAGCGCATCCAGCATATGGGTCATATCCTCAATCTGCTCTTCCTCCGTCTTATCAAAATGATCGATCAGTATCTCCTCCGCACTGTCCAGCGCAGGCAGGTCGCTTTCAATACTGACTGTGATTTTCATCCTTTCACAAAATGCTTTCAAAAATGTATAAGTCCGTTCATCCCTGACTTTCATTTCTTCCGGGCAGACGTTCTGCGATAAAAGGGCGTCCATGAATGCATTCAATAGTTCTTCCGGGTTCTCCTCATAACATTCCACGATCGGCACCGGAAGGATATACTGCGTATCCGTTTCCACAGCCAATAAAAGCGCCGGGAAAAAAGGAACTTGATCCGGGGAATTCTGCACGGGCTCTGGATATCGGACGATCTCGCTTTCCCACAGCCCGGCTCTCCTGGCTTTCTTCAGATTGGCAATAGCGATATCATTGCCGGCTTTCGCAGCCGCCCATTCTGCCGGCTTTTCTTCGGGAAGTTTTATTTTTTCCAGCACATAGACATTGTCCTGCAATTTCAGCATGGGCGCTTCCTCCAGCCCCATATGATTTTGCCTGAATCCCAATTCCTGCGGCTTTCCGGCTTTTAAAAGCCTG
Organism: uncultured Lachnospiraceae bacterium; assembly: GCA_949840465.1. Lineage (GTDB taxonomy): Bacteria > Bacillota > Clostridia > Lachnospirales > Lachnospiraceae > Schaedlerella. Next base: position 28,285 of record CATKXE010000029.1, read on the forward strand.
GCCATCTCAATCGCTGCGCCAAGCGCTTCACAGAGATCCTCCTGCTCCTGTTCTGTATCCAGATGCCATGGACAGCAGTTCGGTTTATACTTCGCAAAATATGGATACGCATTCTTGCCGGATATTCTGATTCCATGCGCCCTGGCATACTTTTTTGCCTCTTCACGCTCTTCCTCAGTCACTTCATCCTTTCCTTCAAACGCACATTGCAGACAGTCCTGTTTTAACAGGCGCTCCTGCGCTTCAAAGGGAGGAAGCACATAATCCTCCACGCTGGATATTGTCCGGAAGCTTGCGAAGCCCGCATCCCCTATATAAAGCGCAAGCGCACAGTGCTTCCCTGCCGCTCCCATAATGCTGATATATCCGATCCTGTCCCCCGATAACTTCACAGCGAACACATCCTGATCAAACAGAATATCCCATAATCTTGTTTTTCTGTATTCAAATGCAAGCCCAAACAGTTTATCTGAAATCATCCTTTTCTCCTTCAATCTGTTGTAAAATGCTTTTGAGTATGCCGTCTTCTTTTTCCTGGAGGCTCCCTTCAAACTACGCCCGGAAACGGCATCTATATAAAAAGAGGCCTGACACTTCCTCGACCGTGCCAAACCTCTTCTGCCCAGACATCTACAAACCGTACTTATTTCCTCAATCCGAGCCTTTCAATCAAAGAACGGTATCTCTCAATATCAATCTTCTTCAGATATGCCAGCAGACCTCTTCTCTGTCCTACCATCTTCAGAAGTCCCCTTCTGGAGTGGTGGTCTTTCGGATTCGCCTTAAAGTGTTCTGTCAGTTCATTGATCCTTGCTGTCAGAATCGCAACCTGTACCTCCGGTGAACCGGTATCTCCCGCGCTTCTGCCGTATTCCCTGATAATAGCCTGTTTCTTTTCCTTTGCAATCATATTGCTTTCCTCCTTAAAATTCTTTGTAAACGCCTGATATTAAGTAACGGTTGGAGTCTTCCTGTTACTGAACATCGGCTGATTCATACTTGTATACTATAACATAAGAGCCGGTTGTATGTAAAGCAATTTTTTTATTCTTCTTCCTCTTCCTCAAAGTCCTCAATTTCATCCTGTGTCTCCGGCCGCAGTGCGAATGCGATGTTCGTGGCATGATCCCCGACACGCTCCAGGCCGGAAATCACCTCGGAATAGAGGACGCCTGCCTCCGGCGTACACTTTCCCTTGGTCAGCCGCTTGATATGCGCCTTACGAAGCCGCTTCTCCTTCTCGTCCACAGCATTTTCCAGCCGCAGGATCTCCCGCATATGATCATGCTCCTGGCTCTGGCTGGAAAACATTTCAAAGGCATAATCAAGCTGCCTGAGCACCATCTCCGTCATCTCCTGCATCTGCCGCAGAGCCTTATCCGTAAAGGGGATCTCCTTCTCCAGGCGCCGTTTTGCCGAATCCGCAAAATTCTCTGCGTGGTCGCCGATCCGTTCAATATCATTCACCACATGGAACAGACCGCCCAGAATCTTTCCGTCCGACATGGGAAGTTCCAGGCTGTTGGCCTGTGTGAGATAATCCATGATCTCCTGATTCAGATAGTCAATATACTCTTCCTGCTCATAGACTTTCTCAATCTTCTCTTTGTCCGGATGGCATAAAGCCTCCATGCTCCTCTGCAGGTTCTCCTTTGCAATCTCGCCCATATGCTTCATCTCATGGATGGCATCAATCACAGCCGTAGCTGCGGACAGCGACTTCCGGTTTCCGATATATTTCAGTTTATATGCATCTTCCGGTCCCGCATCCTCCCCCGGGACAAAAATATACGTAAACTTCACGATCCAGTCCATAAAGGGGAACAGCAAAATCACCTGAAATACCTTGATAAATGTATTGGCATTGGCAACTGCACGGCTAACGTCATTTCCCGATGTCTTAAGGAACAGATCCGCAATCGGATCCAGCGCTGCCATCAATATGAGAAATACAATGACGCAGCCGATCACATTAAACAACACATGGATCCCGGCAGCCCTCTTTGCGTCTTTATTTCCATTCAGGCTCACCAGCACTGCTGAAATACAGCAGCCCATATTACATCCCAGAATCAGGAAAAAGCAGATCTTAAATGCCAAAAGCCCCTGGGCGGCCATCAACATAATAATGCCCACAGAAGCGGAAGAACTCTGCAGAACCGCCGTGACCACAAATCCAAGAAGAATCGCCACCACCGGGCTGGAAATAGACTGCAAAAGCTCCACGGCGCGGGGGGAATCCTGCAATAACGTCATTTACTCTCCCATGGAGCTCAGCCCCATGAACAAAATGCCGAACCCCAACAATACCACGCCGATTTTTTTTACATTGGGATTTTTGAAAAACATGTACATGACCGCGCCGACGATCACAAACAGCGGCGCAATTTCCGCTAAATTGAACGCGATCAGCTGTCCGGTCACCGTTGTTCCGATATTAGCCCCCAGTATGACCCCCGGAGCCTGATAGAGCTGCATAAGCCCTGAATTCACAAAACTGACCACCATGACTGTGGTCGCATTAGAAGACTGTATGATTCCGGTAAAAATAAGTCCGACCATCATCCCTACAAAACGGTTCTGTGTGAAAAATTCCAAAATTGAGCGCATCCTTGCGCCTGCCACCTGTTCTAATCCGTCGCTCATAAGCTTCATGCCGAACAAAAACAGTCCAAGCCCTCCGAGCAATGATATAAACGTAGTAATATCCATCTGTACATCCTCAACACTTTCTCTGTGTAAACCTTCTTTGAACCGATTCTATTTCCTGCCGAAATATTCCCTGCCAAAACAGATATCCGCATCTACCTGAGATTTCAATTCTTCCACTGAGCAAAATTTTTTCTCCGGCCTCACAAAAGCCACGAATTCTACGAAAGCTTCTTTCCCGTACACATTCCCGTCAAAATCGAATGCGAATGTCTCTGCCAAAACCCTGGGCTCCTCTGCAACCGTCGGTTTCACCCCTATATTCACGATTCCCTGATACCATCTGCCGTCCACCCGCACCCTACAGAGATAGACGCCAAACCTGGGCAGGATCTTTCCCTGCGCCGGAGCTATATTCATGGTTGGAAATCCCAGTGTGCGGCCCAACCGCTTTCCATGTTCCACTCTGCCGGAAATCTGATAGAAATAGCCAAGCAATGTATTGGCAAGTTCTATATTTCCTTCGCTTAATGCCGTCCGCACAGAGGTACTACTGATAACCCGGCCTTCATAGCGTTCCTTCTCAATGACATCCAGACGATATCCATACACATCCGCATATTCTGCCAGCATCTTCACATCACCGTGCTTTTCATGTCCAAAGTGAAAGTCTGTTCCCACCACGATATGGGAAGCGTGAAAAGTCTCCGCCAGAACCAGTCGGATAAAGTTTTCTGCCTCCATCTCCCGAAGTTCTCTTGTAAACGGACACGACACCAATGTATCCACCTGGCCTGAAAGTCTTGCCTTTCTTTCTGCGCCGGTCAGCAGGGAATCCTTCCCCATGTCAAAAGCACAGACTACGCTTACGGTATTCTCTTCCCGTGATGCATATTCCCTGATCTGATCAATCAATTTCTGATGTCCTCTGTGCAGTCCGTCAAATTTCCCCAAAGTCACGGCCGAGCGTTTTTCATTATGATAAGAATGAATTTCTGTAATATACTGCATGTCAATCCTCTCTGTCCAGAAACATTTTCTCTGCACGGAACTCTCGTTTTCCTTCATGGTAACGGAAGATCCCGATAAAATGCCTGTCCATATCATAAACCCGCACCTGCGCGTCTGCCGGGCAGGGCAACTCCTTTTGTATACATTTTTCTGAAAATGGATTTCCATTGTAGGCAAGCTGCTGATATTCCCTTCGCACACAGACTTCCTCCAAGTGGTCAAATACCTCATCCACCGGAAGAAGTATCTGCGGCAGCCTGCTGTTCTTACAGGCCTCCTCCACCTGGGCAAGCCGCAGGCTGTCCTTGATACAAAAGCGGCCTGACCTCGTACGGATCAGGGAAGCCATGCACCCTCCGCATCCTAGGCTTTCGCCGATATCATGGCACAGGGTACGGATATACGTACCCTTAGAACAATGAACCTGCATCCTGACCCTGGGGAGCGAAGTTTCCTGTATGTAGATCCCATGAATCGTCACTTTTCGTTTCTTTCTCTCCACTTCTATCCCCTGGCGTGCAAGCTCATAGAGCTTTTTTCCGTTCACCTTCACCGCGGAATACATGGGGGGAAGCTGTTCATATTCTCCCACATAACCCTCGATACAAAGACGAACCTTCTCTTCTGTCAGCCCACTTGTATCCCGTTCCTCCAAAATTTTTCCGGAAGTATCCTGGGTGTCCGTAGCCCTGCCCAGCAAAAGCACTGCCTCATAGGTTTTATCCCTTTCTGTCAGCATATCGCAAAGTCTGGTCGCTTTCCCCAGGCAGACAGGAAGTACGCCCTCCGCATCCGGATCTAAAGTTCCGGTATGCCCGATCTTCTTTTGTTTTACGATTCCCCGTAATTTTGCCACCACATCATGGGAAGTATATCCCTTTTCCTTATAAATATTCAGGATTCCGTTCCACATCATCAGGCTCCGTCCAACTGCAGCGCAAGCTGATGGCTGACATTGTTAATAACGTCATGTACAGTCCCGGCCATCGTAAACCCGGCCGCCCTTACATGGCCGCCGCCTCCGAAATAGGACGCCACTTTGCTGACATCCACGGTTTCTTTGGAACGGAGGCTGACTTTAAAGGAGTGCGTATCCGTTTCATATAAAAAAATGGCGACTTCAATGTCCTTCGTCTGCTTCAGCTGGCTTACGATTCCATCCATATCTTCGGAACCGGCTTTAAAGAAAGCCATGTTCTTTTTTGTGACCCATGACACAATGCACCGTTTATCCAGAATCAGGATGCTCTCTAACAATGCCATACCAAGGATCTGGTTCTGGATATACGTTTTCTCGTAGAATGTCTTTTCCAGAATCTCATTGCCATTGATTCCCTTGCGCAAAAGCTCTGCCGCGGCTTCCATCGTCTCGGGCGACGTGCAGGAATACCGGAACACTCCCGTATCATGGGCAATTCCCATATACAGCGCTTCCGCACACGGACGGGTGATCTTTTCCTTATCCAGCATACGGTACACCAGTTCCGACGTAGAACTTGCTTCCGGAACCACTTCATTGAGATCAGCAAAAGAACGGTTGCTCACATGATGGTCAATACAGCAGGTCTGGCCTGCACCTGAAAACAGCGGTGCAGAAAATCCAAGCCGCTCCTTATCCCCGCAGTCCAGGCTGATAAACAGATCATAAGTCAGGATCTCTCCCACCTCATTGCGAACCACATCCGTATCCTGAATAAAACCATATGCGCCCGGAATATATTCCAAATACACATCCACACAGATCTGCGGATACTGTTCCTTCAGATACAGGTACAATCCCATACAGGAACCGACACAGTCACCGTCCGGGCGGATATGTCCGCCCAAAGCGACTGTCTTCTTTCCTTTTAAAAGCTCCGATAATACTATACTCATTCTTTACCCTCATTATCTTTCAAATCTCTCGTCACTTCATCAATCTTTCTGCTCATATTCACCCCGTATTCAATCGACTGGTCCAGAACAAATCGGATTTCCGGAGTATTTCTCATATTGATATTCCTTGCCAGCTCATGGCGGATATACCCTTCTGCATTCTGCAGCCCTTTAATAGTCTCCGCCTGCGCTTTTTCGTCTCCAAGCACACTGATATATGCTTTACATGTCTTCAGATCGGGAGCCACTTCAACAGCCACCACGGAAGTCATTGGCGCGACCCTGGGGTCTTTGATGCCTCCCCGAAGTATATTGCTAAGCTCCCGCTGGACCTCTGCATTGACTCTCGTATTCTTAATACTGTTTTTTCTCATCACTGCTCCTTTTTTCCATAACTGCCGCCAGTCCGCCTTATTGGGATTTTATTGTGCCGTGCGGCCTAATATACGTTATTTCCTCTCTACTTCTACCATCTTATAAGCTTCTACGGAATCGCCCTCTTGAATATCATTGTAGTTTTCGAAGACAAAACCACACTCATATCCTGCCCGGACTTCTTTCACATCATCCTTAAAACGCCGCAGAGATGCAAGCGGGCCGTCGAACATCACCACATTATCCCGTGTCAGGCGCACCGAGCAGTTCCGTTCAAAAATCCCGTCCTGAACATAAGCGCCTGCAATCGTTCCAACGCCGGAAGCCTTGAATGTCTGCCGTACCTCTGCGTGCCCCAGCACCTTTTCCTCAAAAATCGGATCCAGCATGCCCTTCATCGCCGCTTCCACGTCCTCGATCGCATTGTAAATCACTTTATACAGACGCAGGTCTACGCCTTCATTGTCCGCAATCTCCTTTGCCGTCGCATCCGGCCTTACGTTAAAGCCGATGATAATGGCATTGGAAGCTGATGCCAGAGTCACGTCCGACTCATTGATGGCTCCGACGCCGCCATGGATGATCTTGATCACAACCTCTTCATTGGACAGCTTCAAGAGGCTTTGCTTCAATGCTTCCACAGAACCCTGTACATCCGCTTTGACCACGATATTCAGTTCCTTCAGATTGCCCTCCTGAATCTGTGAGAACAGATCGTCCAGGGACATTTTCGACTTGGTCTCCTCGAGAAGCTTCACTTTATTCTGGGAAATAAATGTTTCTGCAAAGTTGCGCGCTTCCTTCTCTGTCTGGCATCCCACAAAGATTTCCCCGGCTTTTGGCACGTCATTGAGGCCTAAGATCTCCACCGGCTGGGACGGGCCTGCCACCTTGACTCTTCTTCCCTTATCATCCATCATTGCACGGACTTTCCCGTGGGCGGAGCCTGCCGCAATGGCATCCCCCACATGCAGGGTTCCCTTCTGTACAAGAACCGTCGCCACAGAACCTTTTCCTTTATCAAGCTGCGCTTCAATAACCAGGCCGCGGGCTTCACGGTTCGGATTCGCTTTCAATTCCTGCACTTCCGCCGTTAAAAGGATCATCTCCAGAAGTTCGGGAATCCCTTCTCCTGTATGGGCGGATACAGGTACGAAAATGGTGCTTCCGCCCCAGTCCTCCGCAATCAGCTCATATTCTGTCAGTTCCTGTTTTACACGCTCCACATTTGCACTTGGCTTATCAATCTTATTGATGGCTACGATAATCTCAATACCTGCCGCTTTTGCATGATTAATAGCCTCCACTGTCTGGGGCATCACGCCGTCGTCTGCCGCCACCACAAGGATTGCGATATCTGTAGAGTTGGCTCCGCGCATACGCATTGCGGTAAACGCCTCATGTCCGGGGGTGTCCAGAAATGTGATCTTCTCCCCATTTACTTCCACCACATACGCGCCAATATGCTGCGTGATGCCGCCTGCTTCCCGGTCGATCACATTGGTATGGCGGATGGTGTCCAAAAGTGAGGTTTTTCCATGGTCCACATGCCCCATGACGCATACCACCGGCGGACGTTTCTCCATGGTCGCCTCGTCTTCTTCCTCCTCTTTCAGAAGTTCTTCAATGACGTCAACAACCTCCTCTTTTTCGCAGAGGATATCATATTCCATCGCGATTTCTTCTGCCGTATCATAATCGATCTCCTGATTGACAGTCACTACTTTCCCCTGCAGGAAAAGCTTCTTTACAATCACAGAAGGAACGATCTTCATCTTATCCGCCAGTTCTTTGAGCGTCAGTACCTCCGGAAGGATGATCTGTTTAATCTCCTCCACCGGCGAAGCCTTCTGCTGCGGCTTCTTCGCCTCTGCCACAGGCTTCTGCTTCTTGCCTTTCTTGCCCTTGTTCTCAAATTCTGAATCACGGAGTTCTTTCTTCTTATAGTCTTTCTCTTTATCTTTTCCTTTATTCCTCTGGCTCTTCTGCTGTTCCACCATAGGCGCTGCTATAGAATCCCGGTCATCCCTTTTGACGCCCGGGCGCCCCAGGCCGCGCTGTCCGCCGCCAAACTGGCCGCCGTGGTCTCTGTCACGGTCACGATTCCTGTCACGATCCCACTGCGGACGTTCTCCCTGGCCGCCGCCCGGACGCATGCCGGAGCGCTCTCCCTGAAAACGGCCTCCCTGACCGCTGCCCTGAAAACGTG
>CATKXE010000030.1 GCA_949840465.1 uncultured Lachnospiraceae bacterium
TGGCTCCGGAAGTACTGTAGGGAGGTGCCGATAATGTCAACGATGAAGATTAAAAAGGATGACATGGTGAAAGTCATCGCTGGAAAAGATAAAGATAAAGAAGGCAGAGTGCTTTCTGTAAATAAAAAAGACGGAAAAGTCCTGGTTGAAGGCGTCAATATGCTGACAAAGCATACGAAGCCTTCCATGGCGAACCAGAATGGCGGTATCGTTCATCAGGAAGGGCCGATCGATATTTCCAACGTGATGTATCTCCACAAAGGAAAGCCAACCAGAATCGGCTTTAAGATGGATGGAGACCGGAAGGTTCGTTTCGCAAAATCGACCGGTGAAGTGATTGATTAATTCAGGGAAGGAGGTTCAGGACTTTGAGTAGATTGAAAGAACAATATCAGAATGAGATTGTTGATGCAATGACCAAAAAATTTGGATATAAAAATATCATGCAAGTACCGAAGCTCGATAAAGTTGTTATTAACATGGGTGTAGGTGAAGCAAAGGAAAATGCAAAATTGCTGGAATCTGCAATGGCTGACCTTGAGAAGATCTCAGGCCAGAAAGCGGTGATCACAAAGGCAAAGAATTCCGTAGCCAACTTCAAGATCAGAGAAGGCATGGCAATAGGATGCAAGGTGACCCTGAGAGGCGAGAGGATGTACGAATTTGTTGACCGCCTGATCAACCTTGCGCTCCCTCGTGTACGTGACTTCAGAGGCGTGAATCCAAATGCATTTGACGGAAGGGGAAATTATGCACTTGGGATTAAAGAGCAGCTGATTTTCCCGGAAATCGAATATGACAAGATTGATAAAGTCAGAGGTATGGATGTCATTTTCGTTACAACAGCGAAGACAGACGAAGAAGCACGTGAGTTACTGGCACAGTTCAATATGCCGTTTAAAAAGTAAGGAGGGAAATCATGGCTAAGACATCAATGAAGATCAAACAGCAGCGCAAACCAAAATTTTCTACCAGAGAATACAGCCGCTGCAGAATTTGTGGACGTCCACATGCATATTTAAGAAAATATGGAATCTGCCGTATCTGCTTCCGTGAATTGGCATACAAAGGCCAGATCCCAGGGGTAAAGAAAGCTAGCTGGTGATCCTAAGGCATAACCCGGGCCAAACCTGTATATGTCGGGAAGGCCGTTTGGAGCTGGAACAGGAAAAACTAATAGAAGGAGGATACTTCGACATGACTATGAGTGATCCAATCGCAGATATGCTTACAAGAATCCGTAATGCAAATACTGCCAAACATGATACAGTAGATGTACCTGCGTCAAAGATGAAAATCGCGATTGCTGATATTCTTCTGGACGAAGGATACATCAAAAAATACAATATTGTAGAAGATGGCACATTCAAGACCATCCACATCACATTGAAATATGGCGCAGACAAGAACGAGAAAGTAATTTCCGGCCTTAAAAGAATTTCAAAACCGGGACTGCGTGTATATGCGAACAGCAACGATATGCCGAAAGTACTGGGCGGACTTGGGATTGCGATCGTCTCCACGAACAAGGGAGTCATCACAGACAAGGAAGCAAGAAAACTTGGCGTAGGCGGAGAGGTATTGTGCTTCGTTTGGTGATCGACAGCAACTGAGTGATGCACGGAATACCTGGCGGGATATTTTCGAGCCTGGTATGAAAGCAGATATTTCAAACAAAATGAGAAATATCTTCTCCGGAACTCAGCGCGGGGTTGTTCTTTGAGCTTAGCGGGGCGATGCCGGGCTTCGCGAAAAGAACTTCCATTAGAACTGAAAACAGAGCAGACAAAAGCCTCTGCTCCGAAAATCTAAGTTAGGAGGAAAAAAGGTATGTCACGTATAGGAAGACTGCCAGTCACAATCCCTGCAGGTGTAACCGTAGAGATTGCTGAAAATAATGTGGTGACCGTAAAAGGTCCAAAAGGAACTCTTGTAAGAGAACTTCCGGCAGAAATGGAAATTAAGCAGGAAGGTACAGAGATCACCGTGACCAGGCCGAATGACCTGAAGAGGATGAAATCTCTGCACGGCCTGACCAGAACCCTGATTAATAATATGGTGATCGGCGTCAGCCAGGGATACGAAAAGGTTCTGGAGGTAAATGGTGTTGGTTACAGGGCAGCAAAGTCCGGAAACAAACTGACGCTCAGTCTGGGATACTCACATCCTGTTGAGATGATTGATCCCGAAGGAATCGAGACTGTTCTGGAAGGCCAGAATAAGATTACCGTAAAAGGGATCGATAAAGAAAAAGTCGGCCAGTATGCAGCCGAGATCAGAGATAAGAGAAGACCGGAGCCATATAAGGGCAAAGGAATCAAGTATGCTGATGAAGTAATCCGGCGTAAAGTTGGCAAGACTGGTAAAAAATAAAAAAGGAGGGTGTGAAAATGGTTAGTAAAAAATCAAGAAGTGAAGTTCGTAGAAAAAAGCATATGAGATTACGCAACCGTTTCAGCGGTACTGCTGAGAGACCGCGATTAGCTGTGTTCAGAAGTAATATGCATATGTATGCGCAGATTATTGACGATACCAACGGCAGCCACACTCTGGTGGCGGCTTCCACTCTTCAAAAAGATGTGAAAGCAGAACTGGAGAAGACCAATGATGTTGCGGCTGCGGCATACCTTGGAGAGGTGATCGCCAAAAAGGCAAAAGAAAAAGGTATTACAGAGGTTGTCTTTGACAGAGGCGGCTTTATATATCAGGGCAAGATCAAGGCATTGGCAGACGCAGCGCGTGAAGCTGGGCTGAATTTCTAGGAAGGGAGAACACATATGAGACAGGAACGTATTGATGCTGGTCAGTTAGAGTTAGAAGAAAAAGTGGTATCAATCAAACGTGTTACCAAGGTCGTAAAAGGTGGTCGTAACATGAGATTCACAGCTTTAGTAGTTGTCGGCGATGGAAAAGGCCATGTTGGTGCAGGTTTAGGGAAAGCGACCGAAATTCCGGAAGCAATCCGTAAGGGAAAAGAAGATGCGGCGAAGAAGCTGATTCAGGTTGAACTGGATGAGAACGACAGCGTGACGCATGATACCATCGGAAAATTCGGAAGCGCTTCTGTATTGCTTAAGAAAGCTCCGGACGGTACCGGTGTGATTGCCGGCGGCCCGGCGCGTGCGGTGATCGAGATGGCAGGAATTAAGAATATCCGTACAAAATCATTGGGCTCTAACAACAAGCAGAACGTAGTGCTTGCTACCATCGAAGGGTTGAGAGGAATCAAAACTCCGGAAGAAGTTGCAAGACTCCGCGGCAAATCAATCGAAGAGATCGTAGGCTAGTGTAGTGTCTCATTTATCTTCAGCAAAATTGCGCAGAAGGAATTTTCAATCTGCAAGGCGGCTGAATAAGGCGATGCGGCGGCATTGTCGATGGAAGCCCACGCGGCAGATGGAAATTAAGGCAGGTAATTTTGCGAATTATGAATGAAACACTGGTAAGACAGAGTTTGCTCTATCACTGGATAGGGTTGCTCTATCGCATAGGAGGTAGGTAAAATGGCAAATTTGAAGATTACTTTAGTAAAGTCTACAATCGGCACCGTGCCAAAGCATAAAAAGACCGTAGAAGCACTCGGATTAAGGAAACTGAATAAGACCGTTGTGCTGCCGGATAATGCGGCTACCAGAGGCATGGTACAGCAGGTTAGACATTTGGTGAAGGTTGAAGAAGCATAAATAGAACATGAAAGGAGGTAGTATCATGGACTTATCAAACTTGAGACCGGCAGATGGTTCTAAGCATAGCAATAACTTCAGAAGAGGCCGGGGACATGGTTCCGGAAATGGTAAGACAGCAGGAAAGGGGCACAAGGGACAGAAAGCACGTTCAGGTGCGCCGAGGCCGGGATTTGAAGGCGGCCAGATGCCTTTGTATAGAAGAATACCAAAGAGAGGGTTCACCTGCAGAAACTCCAAGAGAATCGTTGGAATCAACATGGGCGCCCTGGAAATGTTTGAGGACGGCGCGGTTGTTTCCGTAGAGACATTGATGGAGAGTGGTATTGTAAAGAATCCGAGAGACGGGGTAAAAATTCTTGGAAATGGAGAATTGACTAAGAAGCTCACTGTTCAGGCAAATGCATTCAGTGCAAAGGCAGCCGAAAAGATTGAGTCTCTTGGTGGAAAAGCAGAGGTGGTCTAATGCTAGAGACAGTACGAAAAGCATTTCGGGTAGAAGATGTCCGTAAGAGGATACTTTACACATTCATGATGCTGATCGTTGTAAGGCTTGGATCCCAGCTGCCGACACCGGGTGTGGATCCAACATATATCCAGAATTTTTTTGCGAACCAGACCGGTGATGTATTCAATTTCTTTGATGCATTTACCGGGGGTTCCTTTACCCAGATGTCAGTATTTGCACTTAGCATCACACCTTATATCACATCTTCTATCATAATGCAGCTTTTAACCATCGCTATTCCAAAACTGGAAGAGATGCAGAAGGAAGGCGCTGACGGAAGAAAGAAGATTGCATCGATCACACGTTATGTGACTGTAGGCCTGGCGCTGTTCGAGTCTACCGCAATGGCGATTGGCTTTGGACGTCAGGGGCTTTTGGTTGAGTTCAATTTTGTGAATGCCGCAATCGTAGTATGTACGCTTACCGCCGGCTCCGCATTTTTAATGTGGATCGGAGAGCGTATCACGGAAAAAGGTGTGGGCAATGGTATCTCTATTGTCCTGCTGATTAACATCGTTTCTCGTGTGCCGGATGATTTTGTGGCATTATTTAATCAGTTCATTAAAGGGAAATCCGTTGCAAAGGGGCTTCTGGCGGCGTTGATTATTCTGGCGGTGCTGCTTGTGGTTGTTGTATTTGTCATCATCCTGCAGGGCGGGGAGCGTAGAATCGCGGTTCAGTATTCCCAGAAGGTAAAGGGAAGAAGAACCTATGGCGGACAGTCTACGCATATTCCGCTGAAGGTCAATACCGCAGGCGTTATCCCGGTTATTTTTTCTTCTTCCCTGATGCAGACCCCGATTGTGATCGCTTCGTTCATGAACAAGGGCAACGGCACAGGAATCGGAAGCCAGATTTTGCGGTGCCTGAATTCGAATAACTGGTGCAATCCGGAGAATCTGGTATATTCCATCGGACTGGTCTTCTATATTGTGCTTACGATATTTTTTGCATATTTCTATACGTCGATTACATTCAATCCATTGGAAATTGCAAACAATATGAAGAAAAACGGTGGATTTATCCCCGGCATCCGTCCGGGAAAGCCGACGGTGGAATATCTGACAAAGATACTCAATTATATCATATTTATCGGAGCCTGTGGACTGGTCATCGTGCAGGTGATCCCCTATTTCTTTAACGGCGTATTCGGGGCAAATGTTTCCTTTGGCGGGACGTCGCTCATCATTATTGTAGGCGTCGTACTTGAGACCATCAAGCAGATCGAATCGCAGATGTTGGTAAGAAATTATACAGGTTTCCTGAATAACAATGGCAAGGGAGGTTCGGGAAAGAACAGTTTCCTTGGATATTAATACCATATTTGCCTGATAGATCAGTAAAGAGGCATGATATTGTATTAAAGTGATATTTAGCTCGTTGTGGTTATTGGCCGGCTGTTTGCCTTTTCAGGCCGGAATAATCACGACGGGTTAAAGTATTATATGGATATATGATAAAGTGGCAGTCATGAAGCCTGGCATCGAACGAAGATGTCCACAGGCTGTTCATGTCTGGGAAAGGAATGGCGAAGTTATGAAGATCATTATGTTAGGCGCCCCTGGGGCAGGTAAAGGAACACAGGCGAAAAAAATTGCTGAAAAATATTCAATCCCTCATATTTCGACAGGAGATATTTTCAGGGCGAATATTAAAAACGGAACAGAACTTGGAAAAAAAGCAAAAACCTATATGGATCAGGGACTGCTTGTACCGGATGAACTGGTTGTAGATTTAGTTGTAGACAGGGTAAATCAGGAGGATTGTGCAAACGGTTATGTGCTGGACGGATTTCCGCGGACAATTCCGCAGGCAGAGGCATTGGACAAAGCTCTGGCAGATCTGGGCCAGAAGATGGATTACGCAATCAATGTAGAAGTACCCGATGATCATATTGTGAATCGGATGTCAGGACGGCGTGCATGCGTAGACTGCGGGGCTACATACCATATGGTATATGCACCTGCGAAGCAGGAAGGCATTTGCGATCAATGCGGCGGCGGGCTGATTTTAAGGGATGATGATAAGCCGGAGACTGTGAAGAAGCGGCTCGGCGTTTATCACGATCAGACACAGCCATTGATTGATTATTATACAGAAGCTGGTATTTTAAAGGAAGTAGACGGAACAATCGACATCAATGATGTATTTGGTGAGATTGTGAAGATTCTTGGATAATGACATATTCTCTTTAAGTTTATTTGATACATAAGAGTGACTCTTCAGCTGCCGCAGCCTGATTGTGTGTGAATATCCTTTTTTGTGTGTGAAGTGTGATTATTGTTTTTCTGTTTTTGTGGATAGCTGAAGAGTACACTTATTATGTAAACGGATCCGCGGCTGGCAAAAATAAGGGATCCAAAGGAGGCTGCCTATGGTATTGGAACCGGGAATTCTGGCAAAATCGAAGGCGGGACGGGATAAAGATTGTATATACGTCATAATTTCTGTCAATGATGAATATGTATATCTGGCAGATGGTAAAAAAAGAACCGTTCGTCAGGCAAAAAAAAAGAACTTAAAGCATATACAGCCGATCGGCAGTGCGCGCTGTGGTTCTGTCACTGACGATGTGGAAATAAAAAGCGTGATCAAGCAGTACATCAGGGGATGTAAAGATGTGGATGAAGTAAACGGAAAAGTGCAAAAAGCACGGGAGGATTAAGTATGTCAAAGGCTGACGTGATCGAGATTGAAGGAGTCGTAGTGGAAAAGCTGCCGAATGCAATGTTCAAGGTGGAATTGGAGAACGGCCACATTGTTTTGGCGCATATCAGCGGGAAATTACGTATGAATTTCATTAAGATTTTACCCGGAGACAAAGTGACTTTAGAGATGTCTCCATACGATCTCAGCAAAGGAAGAATTGTTTGGCGGGATAAGTAAAAAGGTGTTGACTTTGTGGGAGACCTGGTGCTATACTATGAAATAGCCGTCTTTGGTTTGGTGTGCCCAAAAACGGCAGTGACCCATGGATTCAGCAAAGGATGGAAGGAGGATTTGACATGAAGGTTAGATCATCAGTAAAACCAATCTGTGAAAAATGCAAGATTATCAAGAGAAAAGGAAGTATCCGGGTAATCTGCGAAAATCCGAAGCACAAACAAAGGCAAGGTTAAGAACTGCCCTGTTTTTTGTTTGTATTAAATTAGGCGGCTGACAGTCTGGCACATTAGGATATGTGTCACTGTTTAATATACAGTAAGGATACATCTGGCCCGTAATGCAGGTACCGACGAGGCGGGTGGCCTATACACCCTCTGTGTTTTCAGATTTTCACTACAGGATTTTATATGTGATGTATGGACACACATAGGACTGTAATTGTATATTGCTTATAATACCCGGTTTTATGCGTGGCTTCAGGCGCTTCCGGGAAAGGGCATAAAAAGCTTATGCCTGGGCAGGACAGGAACCGCGGTTGGTTTTGAAGATTCCGGGACGCCCCAATTTGGGACAATATTAAAGAATCATATTTAAATGGAGGAAAGACACATGGCTCGTATTGCAGGTGTAGACTTACCAAGAGACAAACGTGTAGAAATCGGTCTGACTTATATCTATGGAATAGGAAGAACAAGTTCAAACCGTATCTTAGCAGAGGCTGGGGTTAGCCCGGATACTCGTGTTAGAGATTTAACAAGTGAGGAAGTAAAGAAGATCAGCGAAGTCATCGATGCAACTCAGGTTGTAGAAGGTGACCTCAGAAGAGAGATTCAGCTGAATATTAAGAGACTGAAGGAAATCGGGTGCTACCGTGGAATCCGCCATAGAAAAGGGCTTCCGGTACGTGGCCAGAAGACAAAGACAAACGCAAGAACATGCAAAGGACCTAAGAGAACGGTAGCTAATAAGAAAAAGTGAGCACTTAACGAAAACAAGCCCATAGGGCGCAGTTTGAGTTTAGTGCGAACTTTATTCGCGGAACGCAGTGATGCGAATATCCCGTCGCTTAACGAAAACAAGCCCATAGGGCGCGGTTTGAGTTCAGCGCGAACTTTATTCGCGGAACGCAGTGCGAATATCCGGTTATTTAGCGTGATGGAATGAATAGAAATAGAATATGAGAAAGTAGGTTAGTTTAAATGGCGAAGAAAGTTACGAAAAAAGTGACAAAGAAACGTGTCAAGAAAAACGTTGAACGAGGACAGGCTCATATCCAGTCATCTTTTAATAATACGATTGTAACATTGACAGATGCACAGGGCAACGCTCTTTCATGGGCAAGCGCGGGCGGTCTGGGATTTAGAGGTTCAAGGAAATCTACTCCATACGCGGCACAGATGGCAGCGGAGACAGCAGCCAAGGCAGCGTTGGTTCACGGCTTGAAGACAGTCGATGTCTTCGTAAAGGGACCAGGTTCAGGAAGGGAAGCCGCGATCAGGGCATTGCAGGCTTGCGGCATTGATGTAATCAGCATCAAAGATGTCACTCCGGTACCACATAATGGATGCCGTCCACCGAAACGCAGAAGAGTATAATCATATACAGGAGGAAGTAGAAAAATGGCAGTAAACAGAGTCCCGGTCCTTAAGAGATGCCGTTCATTAGGTATGGACCCAATCTATTTAGGTGTAAATAAAAAGTCAAGAAGACAGTTAAAAAGAACTAACAGGAAGATGAGCGAATATGGTCTCCAGTTACGTGAGAAGCAGAAAGCAAAGTTTATCTACGGTGTGTTGGAAAAGCCTTTCAGGAATTATTTTGTGAAAGCAAAGCAGCAGGAAGGTATGACAGGCGAGAACCTGATGGTTCTTTTGGAATCCAGATTGGATAATGTCATGTTCCGTATGGGATTTGCAAGAACAAGAAAAGAAGCAAGACAGATTGTTGGGCACAAACATGTATTGGTGAACGGAAAGTGCGTAAAGATCCCGTCTTACCTTATAAAAGCCGGCGATGTAATTGAGATCAGGGAAAAGCATAAGGGATGCCAGAGGTATAAAGATATTCTGGAAGTGACAGGCGGCAATATGATTCCGGATTGGCTGGAAGTAGATGCTGAGAACCTGAAAGGTGAAGTAAAGGAACTGCCGAAGAGAGAAGCAATAGATGTTCCTGTTGATGAGATGTTGATCGTCGAGTTGTATTCTAAATAATTAATCTGAACCCCTCAATTTTTTTAACCCAATAAGGAGGGTCTGCGTAGTGTTTGACTTTAATAAACCGAATATTGAGATTACGGAAATTTCAGAAGATAAGAAATATGGAAGATTTGTTGTAGAGCCTTTGGAGAGAGGATATGGAATTACACTGGGCAATTCTTTAAGGAGAATTATGCTGTCCTCCCTCCCGGGAGCCGCAGTCAGTTTTGTAAAGATTGACGGAGTCCTGCACGAATTCAGTTCCATTCCGGGTGTAAAGGAAGATGTAACCGAGATTATCATGAACCTGAAATCACTGGCAATCAAGAATACATCGGAATCAGACGAAGTGAAGACTGCATATATCGAGTTCGAGGGAGAGGGCGTTGTGACAGGCGCTGATATTCAGGCGGATTCGGATATTGAGATCATGAATCCAGATCAGGTTATTGCCACGTTAAGCGGAGGCAAAGACAGTAAATTGTACATGGAGCTGACGATCACAAAAGGAAGAGGCTATATCAGCGCAGATAAGAATAAGAGTGAGGATCTGCCGATCGGCGTTATCCCAATGGATTCTATCTATACACCTGTAGACCGTGTGAATATGTCGGTAGAAAACACACGTGTCGGTCAGATTACAGATTATGATAAACTTACGCTTGATGTATGGACAAAAGGTACATTACTTCCCGATGAAGCTGTCAGCCTTGCCGCAAAGGTACTCAGTGAACATCTGAAATTATTCATCGATCTGTCAGAAGTCGCACAGGCTGCCGAGGTCATGATTGAAAAGGAAGATGACGAGAAAGAAAAAGTTTTGGAAATGAGCATTGATGAACTGGAGTTATCTGTCCGTTCATATAATTGTTTGAAGAGAGCCGGTATCAATACGGTAGAGGAACTTACCAATAAGACGCCGGAAGATATGATGAAAGTAAGGAATCTGGGGCGCAAGTCCTTAGAGGAAGTACTTGCGAAGCTGAAAGAACTCGATCTGGAGTTGAACTCCGGTGAGGAATAATCCCGCTTAAGTTGAATATCCGGCCAGTAAGCCCGAAGCGCATGGCAGGAGCATTTGATTAATAAGCCCGAAGATTGCATAACCAAATGTTTTCTTTATCGGATACAGTATTCCGATAAAGTGTGAATGGAGGATTAGAACAATGGCAAAGTATAGAAAACTTGGCAGAACATCAAGCCAGAGAAAAGCGCTGATTAGAAATCAGGTAACAGCGTTGCTTTACAACGGCAAAATTGTCACTACAGAGGCGAAGGCAAAAGAGATCCGTAAAGTCGTGGAAGGTTTAATTGCCAGGGCTGTAAAGGAAAAAGATAACTACGAAGAAGTCACTGTAAAGGCAAAGGTTGCACGCAAGGACAAAGACGGCAAGAGAGTAAAGGAAGTTGTTGACGGCAAGAAGGTTACGGTGTATGACGAAGTAGAAAAGAAGATTAAAAAGGATATGCCCAGCAGGCTTCATGCAAGAAGAGAGATGCTTAAGGTTCTTTATCCTGTAACAGAAGTTCCGACGGTTGCCGCAGGAAGAAAGAGAAATACAAAAAAGGTAGATCTTGTAGATAAATTATTTACCGAGATTGCACCGAAGTATGAAAACCGTAAGGGCGGTTATACAAGGATTGTAAAGATTGGCCAGAGAAAAGGCGACGCTGCATTGGAAGTATTGCTTGAATTGGTTTAAAATCTGCAGGATTCTGAAAAAGAAGATAAAAAGCGTATAAAAAGATGGGGAAGTAAAATCCCCATCCTTTTTTATACGCTTTTTACTTTATAGATTATGAATAGGATAGTGCCCGGCCAACAATATGCCAAAACAGATTTGCCCTGGCACATTGCAGTCGGCAGGGGGCACGAAGAATGTAAGACAATTTACGTTACCAGGACTGGAAGAAGAGGTTATTCCCCACATTCACTCCGGCTCTGTCAGTTGCGCCTGCATATAAAAAGTAGTAACAATCTGAAACGGACGAAAGCCTTGCACCGCTTAGGGCCTCCTGTGCAACCTGATAAGAGAGGTTACTGGCACCTCTTGAAAGCACTGAATCGAGACGTCCTGTCCAAACTGGTTCAAACTGGCCCTGGGCATAGACTACATCCTTGATTGTATTGGGGAAGGTGGAGCTGTTTAACCGATTCATGATTACGGTTGCAACTGCAAGCAGGGAATCATGATCCTGCATCGCCTCACATTCCAGAATGGCGGCAAAAATATCCAATTCTCCTGCAGAGACATTCGCCGCGCTGCCGTTTACAACGGTACTGTTGTCTGGGTCTTTCTGCTCCGAAGAATCATTGGTATTTGTAACCGGTGTTGATACGGCAGGCTGGGAAACCGGCTTTTCTTTTTCCCTGCGCGCTTCTTCTGCCTTCCTTGTTTCCTCCGCCTTTCTCGCTTCTTCCGCTTTCTTTGCTTCTTCCTCGCGGAGCGTGGTGAGCTGGGCAGTAAATACGGCGAGATCTGTGGAGGTTGCTTCCGCGGTTACTTTTAAATCTGTCTGCCGCGTCTGCAGCTGCGTCTGTAGGTCTTCTAAAGATGCCTGCTGGTCTAACAGGGTCTGTTCCTGTTCGGCGATCCCTTCTCTCACGCTCTGTAATTGCAGCAGCATGTCACGGTCATAGCTGCTGATATTTTCAATAAATTCTGCCTTATTGAGAAAATCAGACATGCTGTCCGCCGAGAAAAGCATCTCTAAGAGTGATACATTGCCCACCTCATACATATATTTAATACGGGATTTCATATCCTCGTACCGCTGTGATTCATCAGCCTGTGCGATGGAGAGGGAATCCCGTGTACGCAGGATCTCACTGTGGATAATCTCAATCTGGCTATTCACAGAGGTTATTTCGTCACTGATCTTCACCATTTCCTGGTTAATGCCGCCAAGCTGTTGGTTCAGTGTACTGGTTTTGCTTTCCAGATCTGTAATCTCGTCCGCTTTGACAGAAGCAGGCGGGCAGATCATAATAAAAGAGCAGATAAGTATAACGCTTGCCCGTATCTTTCGTTTTATGCGATATTTCATAAAATAAATTCCTTCCTGAGTTGTCTATAATCCGTAAAATAAATTGCCTATGATAGTATACTACAAATTGCATAATTAATCAATTTTTGTTAAAATAAAATTGTGAAAGTTATGTGATTTTTTATGGCAGTTTTCACAGGATATGGAAAAACGCGCAAGAGCGTTTTAATTTTTTGGCAGATCATTTGGCTTACAGGCAGATCTGCTGTCTCTTAAAAATCAAAGGAAGGAAAAAAGAAAATGATACAACAGATAAAAATGATCGGTATTGACCTGGATGGAACTTTACTGACTACAGAAAAAAAATTGCTTCCCTTTACCAGACGGGTGCTTTCAGAGGCAATTAAGAAGGGGATTTTTGTGGTTATGGCCACAGGACGCCCCTATTCGGGAATTCTGGAGGAGATCCGTACATTTCCCGGAATCCGCTATGTTCTGACATCCAATGGCGCCAGAGTTCTGGATATGAATACCCAAAAGGTGCTGGTAGAACACCTGCTTCCTCTGAAAAGTGCGAAAAAGGCATTGGAAATCTTACAAAAATATGATACATTACAAGAGGTGTATTTTGACGGACAGGGATATGCGGAGGAGGAAAAGCTGGAAATGATTTCACGCTACCATCATAATCCGCATATGTGGGAGTATGTCCGTAAATCACGGAAACCCATACCAAGCATCCCTGAACTGGTTGCAGGGGAGAACAGGGATATGGACAAAGTGCAGGCTCTGTTTGCTGACATGGGAGAGCTTGAGGAAGCATGGAAGGAGCTGGAGCAGTATGAGGAGCTTGTGCTGGTTTCTTCCCTTGGGTATAATATTGAGATCAATGCCGTGGGCGTGGATAAGGGCAGGGGACTCATGGAATTGGGAGGATTGCTTGGAATCCGTCCGGAGGAGGTCATGGCTTTCGGAGACGGGGACAATGATATCCGGATGCTGCAGAAAGCGGGCATTGGCGTAGCGATGGGCAATGCATCGGACAATGTAAAAGCGGCTGCGGATTATGTGACAGATACCAACGATGAAGAGGGAGTTGCAAAGGCGATTTTAAAATATGCATTACATAAAACAGGAGGAGAACAATGTTAGAGGCATTAAAGGTAATTATTTTAGGAATTGTGGAAGGAATTACAGAATGGCTTCCCATCAGCAGTACCGGGCATCTGATTCTGATGGAAGAATTTATAAAGCTGGATCTGAGCGAGGCGTTTATCTCCATGTTTAATGTGGTAATCCAGCTAGGGGCAATTATGGCCGTGGTAGTGATCTATTTTCATAAACTGAATCCGTTCTCTCCCAGGAAGACAGAAAAGCAGAAGATGCTGACCATACAGCTCTGGGTGAAAGTCATCGTCGCAGCAATACCGGCAGCGGTGATCGGGCTTTTGTTTGATGATATGATTGATGAGAAATTTATGAACGCATATGTGGTGGCCGCCACCCTGATCATCTATGGTATCCTATTTATTGTGGTGGAGGAGCGTCATAAGGATAAGCAGCCCAGGGTCACCAAACTTTCCCGGCTGACCATCCCCATGGTGCTGACGATCGGCGCATTTCAGGTGCTTGCCCTGATTCCCGGAACGTCCAGATCCGGCGCCACCATTATAGGCGCATTGTTGATCGGGACCGCAAGAGGGGTGGCAGCCGAGTTTACATTCTTTCTGGGAATCCCGGTTATGTTCGGGGCCAGTTTTTTGAAGATTGTAAAATTTTTGATGGAAGGGGCGGGCATTACCGGCCAGGAATTGATTCTGCTCCTGCTGGGATGCGGGGTCTCTTTTGGAGTATCCATTTTCGCGATTAAATTTTTGATGCAGTATATCAAGAACCATGACTTTAAAGTTTTTGGGTACTACCGAATCGTATTAGGGATTATTGTAGCCCTTTATTTTGGGATTTCGGGGCTGCTGGCGGCGTAACATACCCATTTAGATAAAAATGATTCCCGCTTTTTGGGAAGAATTTCGAATTAATTGTAATGCAAGGCTTGAATTTTTGCAAAAACATGATAGAATATTTAAATGTGTGCATGATTATGCATTATTGGACAGAGTCCGCCCGTCCGAAGGGACATATATTGCGGGATGCCCTTTGGGGATGCATTTTGGACAAAGTCCATGTGCCTATCAGAAGCATATATGGCATATCATAGGAATTCCAGGCAATTTTCCTGTGATGCCAAAAACGAGGCTGCTGTCCATCCAATGGACAGCAATGCAAAAGAAATCGTTTCATATTCTAATTATAAAAATAAGGAGGAGCAGTTTATGAAAAAGAAATTAGTAAGCCTTGTATTGGTTGCAGCATGTGTATTTTCTATGGCAGCATGTGGTTCAGGACAGAATTCCGACGGAGATACACAGGATACAACGAAGTCCAGTGAAGCAGAGGAAACGGATCAGGAAGATGCGGAGGATGCATCGGAGGAGGGTTCCGGTGAGGGCGGAACGCTCATTATGGCGACGAATGCGGAGTTCCCGCCTTATGAATATCATGACGGCGGAGAGATTGTGGGGATTGACGCAGAGATTGCACAGGCCATCGCAGAAGAGCTTGGCATGACCCTTGAGATTGAGGATATGGCTTTTGATTCTATCATCACAGCAGTTTCCAGCGGAAAGGCAGATATGGGGCTTGCAGGGATGACCGTAGACCCGGACCGCCAGAAGAATGTGAATTTTTCTGATACCTATGCGACCGCTGCACAGGTTATCATCGTGAAGGAAAGCAGCGAAACAGCCGGACCGGATGATCTGGTGGGAAAGAAGATCGGCGTGCAGCTTGGAACCACAGGAGATATCTATGCGGAAGACATCGAAGATGCAGAAATTGAACGCTACAACAAGGGAATGGAAGCAGTCCAGGCATTACAGCAGGATAAGATCGATGCGGTTGTGATCGATGGGGAGCCTGCGAAGGTTTTTGTGGCAGAGAACGAAGGGCTGAAGGTATTGGATGAGCCACTGACTGAGGAAGAGTATGCGATTGCCATCGCGAAGGACAACGATGATCTGCTGGAGAAGGTAAATTCGGCTCTGGCGGCATTGAAAGATTCTGGAAAACTGGATGAGATTGTAGCAAAATACATTTCGGCGGACGAGTAATTGTTATAGCGGCGATAACATGTTACTTTCAGGAAGAAGAGGAAATAGAGGATGTTGCAGGAGAAGTTTTACGATAATTTTATAAAAGACGACCGGTGGAAATATATCTGGGAAGGTCTGGGAGTGACTCTGCAGGTGACTTTCTTTGCTGTCCTTCTGGGAATTATCATTGGTTTTTTGATTGCAATCATAAGATCTACTTATGACAAGACCGGGAAAATGAAGCTCTTAAACTTTTTCTGTAATGTATATCTTACAGTGATCCGGGGCACGCCGGTAGTTGTGCAGCTTATGATCATTTATTTTGTGATCTTCGGCAGTGTTGATATCAGCAAAGTATTCGTAGCGATCATGGCGTTCGGTATCAATTCCGGGGCATATGTGGCCGAGATTTTCCGGTCAGGGATCATGTCCATAGACAACGGACAGTTTGAGGCAGGCAGAAGCCTTGGGTTTAATTATCCGCAGACCATGCGGTATATTATCATGCCTCAGGCATTTAAAAATGTCCTTCCCGCGCTGGGGAATGAATTTATCGTGCTCTTGAAGGAAACTTCTGTATCAGGGTATATTGCACTGCAGGATCTGACCAAGGGCGGCGATATTATCAGAAGCCGTACATATGACGCGTTTATGCCGCTTCTGGCTGTGGCACTGATCTATCTGGTGATGGTCATGATATTTACCAAACTGGTGAATATACTTGAGAGGAGGCTGAGAAACAGTGATCACTAATGGAGATGTATTGATTAAGGTGGATGACATCCATAAGGTTTTTGACGACAGCCTCCATGCCCTGAACGGTGTTTCGGACGAGATTTTAAAAGGGGAAGTCGTTGTCATCGTCGGGCCTTCCGGCTCCGGTAAATCAACGTTTCTGCGTTCGCTGAATTTACTGGAGGTTCCCACTTCCGGGCATATTTATTTTGAGGGAGTGGATATCACGGCAAAGCAGACAGATATTGACAAACACCGCCAGAAGATGGGGATGGTATTTCAGCATTTCAATCTGTTCCCACATAAAACGATTCTGGAAAATATCACTCTTGCCCCGATCAGGATCCTGAAAAAAACCAGGGAAGAGGCAGAGACACAGGCCAGGGAGCTTCTGCGCAAGGTAGGTTTAGCGGAGAAGGCACAGGCCTATCCGTCCCAGCTGTCAGGAGGGCAGAAGCAGAGGATTGCAATCGTCCGCGCTTTGGCTATGGATCCGGAAGTGATGCTATTTGACGAACCCACTTCTGCGCTGGATCCGGAGATGGTGGGAGAAGTGCTGGAGCTGATGAAGCAGTTAGCCCACGACGGAATGACAATGGCAGTGGTGACCCATGAGATGGGATTTGCAAAAGAGGTTGCTACCCGGGTGCTTTTTATGGATCAGGGGCAGATCAGGGAACAGGGGACCCCGGAGGATTTTTTTGGGAACCCAAAGGATCCGAGATTACAGGAATTTTTATCAAAGATTTTGTGACAGGAGTCAAATGGACATGCCAACATGTTTATCTGGCTCGTTGCTTCGCAGGAATAAAGTCTTACTGATTTTTCAGACAAAAGGGAAAGTCAGTAAGGCTTTTTTAAAAATACAGAAAATCATTGCCTCCGAAAAGACTGCCGTCAGGAAGAAACAACAGGGTTTTTCGAGAGCAACCTGAGTATAGGAAGAGGAACAAGCGTATGAAATATGAGCGTATCATGGAAGGAACGTTTCTGGAGCGTCCAAATCGGTTTATTGCCTATGCAGATCTGGCGGGAAGGACGGAGACAATCCATGTAAAAAATACAGGAAGGTGTGCGGAGCTTCTGATCCCGGGAGCATCGATCTATGTGCAGGAAAGCGACAATCCGGCAAGAAAGACAAAGTGGGATTTGATCGGCGTGGAGAAAGGCGCAAGGATGATCAATATGGATTCCCAGGTTCCCAACAAAGTAGTGCAGGAATGGGTGGAAGCCGGCAATCTGGCAAAAGACATACGTCTGGTAAAACCAGAGGCCTCCTTTGGAAATTCACGGTTTGACCTATATGTGGAGACGGGGGAGAGAAAGATATTTATTGAAGTCAAAGGAGTGACTCTGGAGGAAAACGGCGTGGTACAGTTTCCGGACGCCCCCAGCGACCGTGCGGTAAAACATGTACAGGAACTGGGAAGGGCAGTGGGCGAGGGCTATGAAGCCTGTGTATTTTTTGTGATTCAAATGAAGGGCGTCCGCTATTTTACGCCCAATATGGCTACGCACCCTGCTTTCTGCCAGGCGCTTAAAAAGGCAAAGGCATCGGGAGTGAGGATTCTGGCCTATGACTGTCAGGTGTCAAGGGACAGTATCCAAATCGCGGACCCGGTCCAGGTGGTACTGGAAAGCCCAAGGCTTTATGAGGCAGTGGCTCCCGTAACAAAATGGTATCGGGAGAATAAGCGGGATCTGCCCTGGAGAAAAACTTCGGATGCATACCATATCTGGGTGTCGGAGATCATGCTGCAGCAGACCCGGGTGGAGGCAGTGAAACGTTATTATGAACGGTTCCTGGAGGAACTGCCTACAGTGAAAGAACTGGCGGAAGTGCCGGAGGACAGGCTGTTGAAGCTGTGGGAGGGGCTGGGGTATTATAACCGTGCGCGCAACATGCAGAAGGCGGCACAACAGATCATGGAGGAATATGGAGGAGAATTTCCGCATACATATGATACAATCCGGTCTCTGGCCGGAATCGGGAATTACACCGCAGGAGCGGTAGGCTCTTTCGCCTTTGGGATTCCCAAACCGGCGGTAGACGGGAATGTGCTCCGGGTTCTGTCACGGCTGCATGCCAGTAAAGAGGATATTATGAAAGCCAATGTCAGGTCGTGGATGGAGAGGGCGGTGGAGGAAGTGATTCCCAGAGGTGCGGCGTCAGATTTTAATCAGGGGCTGATCGAACTGGGAGCCATGGTCTGTGCGCCGGGCGGGGAACCGAAATGTGACATCTGTCCTCTTGCCGGCCTCTGCCTTGCCAGAGAGCGGGGAATCCAGAAGGAACTTCCCGTGAAGGCAAAGACAAAGGCCAGGAAGATTGAGAAGCGGACGGTTCTTATATTCCGGGATCCTGAGAAGGTGGCAATCCGGAAACGCCCCTCCAGAGGGCTGCTTGCCGGCCTGTATGAACTGCCCAATGTGGAAGGGCATTTAAGCCAGCAGGAGGCTGCGATCTATGGGAAGTCTATCGGACTGGCTCCGATCCGGGTGAGGAAGCTGGGGGATGCAAAACATATTTTCAGCCATGTGGAATGGCATATGGTAGGGTATGAGCTGCTGGTGGATGAACTGGAAAAAAAATGCAGCGGAGACATGATTTTTGCAGAAAATAATGAATTAGAGACGGTTTATTCGATACCTTCTGCATTTGAATTTTATATGTCCGTATTCCGGGAAATATAAGATCACAGATTTGCAGTCTGGGGGTGAGTGTGGTATAATGAATTGCGCTGAAGCGCAACTGTCAGTAGTTTTTATGCTTTACCAGGAGGGTAACGTACATGGGAGAGAAGATGGAGTTATCCAGGCAGCAGCAGAAGTCAAAACAGACGAAGGATCGTATCTTTCGGGCTGCGAAGCAGATTCTGAAGAAAAAAGGATATGAAGAGCTTTCCATTAAAAATATCTGCGAGGAAGCAGGGGTTTCCAACGGAAGCTTTTACCATCATTTTAAGACAAAAGACGACCTGCTTTCCTATTATATTGAGGAACAGCCAAGCATCAATCCAGAGCTTTTAGAAGTGCCGCGCAATGTGGATGAAGCGAAAATAGCAATCATCAGAGTTTATTTAAATTATGTAGAATACTGCAGGGAATTGGGCGTAGAGTTTATATCCGGGTATTACAATCCGAAAAATCAGGCGCTGAACGCCGCCATACGGACAGAGCGGCCTTACCCTATCGTCACGGTTCAGGCATATGTGGAGAAAGCGGCATTGGCCGGGGTGATCCGCCTGAATGTGGATATTGAGTCCTTTACTACGGATATCCGTATGATCGTCATCGGCAATGTATTTGAGTGGTGTCTGCGCAGTGGGGACGCTGATATTGAGGGAAATATGAGGCGTTCTCTGGGCAAATATCTGGACAGTACGGTTTTCTGATCCCGCGGAGGTACAAAAGTGAAATACATTTTTATCGTAAATACAAAATCACGTTCCGGGCGGGGCGGGATGATCTGGAATCTAATCGAGCCGGAATTAAAAAAAAGAAGAGTGGATTATCAGGTATTTCACACAGAATATACGCACCATGCCATGGAAATGACTGCCGGGATCACCGCGGACGGCCGGGAGCATACTCTGGTGGTGGTTGGCGGAGACGGTACTGTAAATGAGGTGGTAAACGGCATCCGGGAGTATTCCAAAGTGACGCTGGGCTACATACCGACCGGCTCGGGAAATGATTTTACCAGAGCTCTAGGGCTTCCGTCCGACTGCCATCAGGCGCTGGAGACGATTCTTGATCCCAAAAGGAGAGTGTCTATGGATGTGGGGCGTGTAAACTGCGGCGGCCATACTTACCGCTTTGCCGTCAGCACAGGAATAGGGTTTGATGCGGCAGTCTGCCATCAGGCGGCTGTATCCCGGATAAAAACCGTACTCAACAAATGGGGGCTGGGGAAGCTGACGTATCTTGTGATTGCATTGAAATCGCTTCTTGCGCAGCGCCCAAAGCCCGCGCAGATATGGCTGGACGGGGATAGGACGGAGAAGTTTGAACATACTTATTTTGCGGCGGTAATGAATCATCCATATGAAGGAGGCGGATTCTTTTTCTGCCCGGATGCGAAGATCGGGGATGGGATGCTGGATGTGATCGTGGCGTCAGATCTGCCGAAGTGGAAGATTCTGCTGCTGCTTCCTACGGCTTTTAAAGGAAAGCATGTGAAATACAAGGGGATTTCTATTTACCAGTGTAAAGAGATTACCGTAAGAATGAACAGGAAGCTTCCGGTTCACGCCGACGGGGAGCCCATTGCCGCAGAGAAGGAAATCAGGGTGGGCCTGGAGCGCGAACAGCTTCAAGTGCTCGCACCGTAGCAGGCAAAACCCGATACAGACAAAGGTTCGTTACAGTTCGCAGCTGGCCAGACTGTAAGCCGGAATCGTAATACGGAATAAAAGTTCTGTAAATGTTTTGTGAACCTTCTTGTGGTTACAGGGGATTCGTGCTATAATCGGGAAATGAAAAGTGCAGGGGATTTTATTTTAGAGGGAGCGTTTCATATGACCAGGAAGGAAAGGGCGGTACAATTACTCAAAAAGTATAAGCATGGCTGGGTATTCAGCTATCTGATTGTCTATTTGATTTGGTTCTTTTATCTGGAGAAGCATGTGACTAAGAACTATCTTGTGATACATGCTGCGATAGATGACAGGATCCCGTTTGTAGAATATTTTATCATTCCATATCTGTCATGGTTTTTGTTTATTGCCATCGTATTTTTATACTTTTTCTTTACGGATGTGGAAGGTTTTTACAGGCTTGCCAGACTGATGTTTGCGGGGATGACTGTTTTTTTAATTATTTCCACGCTGATACCGAACGGAGTGCATCTCAGGCCGTTTGTATTTGAACGGGATAATGTTTTTGTGGATATGGTCAGAATGCTTTATTGGGCGGATACGCCGACGAATGTGATGCCCAGTATCCATGTATATAATTCACTGGCAGCCTGCATTGCAGTCTGCCACAGCAGAAAATTGCAGGAGCATAAGGCGGTTTGTTATGCTGCATACGTTATTGCCGCGCTGATTATCCTTTCTACGATGTTTTTAAAGCAGCATTCCGTTGTGGATGTGGCTACAGCGTTTGTAATGGCGTATACGCTGTATTTCGTGTTCTATGCACCGGAAGGGCACAGGTATGTGAAGGAGCGTCGTGTAAAAACAGCGCTTATATCGAGTAAATAACAGAGTTTCAGGATGGGAAAGGGAAGAATGATGGGAAAGATTATGTTGACGGGAGACAGACCTACCGGCAGGCTGCATGTAGGCCACTACGTCGGCTCCCTGAGGAGAAGGGTGGAGCTGCAGAATTCAGGAGAGTTTGATGAGATATTTATTATGATCGCGGATGCGCAGGCTCTGACAGACAATGCGGACAATCCGGAGAAGGTGAGGCAGAATATCATTGAGGTGGCGCTGGATTATCTGGCATGCGGGCTTGACCCGGATAAATCCTCGCTGTTTATACAGTCTCAGGTGCCGGAACTCTGTGAATTATCCTTTTATTATATGAATCTGGTGACGGTGTCCAGGCTGCAGAGGAACCCTACCGTAAAGTCCGAGATCCAGATGCGGAATTTTGAGGCCAGCATCCCGGTAGGATTTTTTACATATCCGATCAGCCAGGCAGCAGATATTACGGCGTTTAAGGCCACGACAGTGCCGGTGGGAGACGATCAGCTTCCCATGCTGGAGCAGACAAAGGAGATTGTGAGGAAATTTAATTCCCTGTATGGGGATACATTGACAGAGCCGGACGTCCTTCTTCCGGATAATCAGGCATGCATGCGTCTTCCGGGCATTGACGGGAAGGCAAAAATGAGCAAATCACTGAATAACTGCATTTATCTCTCAGAGGAGCCGGACGAGATCAGGCAGAAAGTATTCAGTATGTTTACAGATCCCACCCATATCCGTATTGATGATCCGGGAAAGCTGGAGGGCAATACCGTCTTTACTTATCTGGACGCGTTCTGTAAGCCGGAGCATTTTCCGGAATTTTTACCGGAATACGCAAATCTGGATGAACTTAAGGCACACTATCAACGGGGCGGCCTGGGGGATATGAAGGTGAAGCGTTTCCTTAATTCGGTTCTGCAGGCCGAATTGGAGCCGATCAGGAACCGCAGGAAAGAATATCAGAAAGATATTCCGTATGTATACGAGATTTTGAAAAAGGGCAGCGAGAAAGCAGAGAAGGTCGCGGCAGAGACGCTTAAGGATGTCAAGGCAGCAATGAAGATCAATTATTTTGACGATCAGGAGCTGATCAACGGGCAGGCGGAGAAGTTTAAACGCTCCTAAAAAGGATGCAAGGAGTATAGAAGTGCAGATTTGACAGATATCAATCGTATAAAAAGCGGAGGCTTGTCCTCCGCTGGATTTATTTCCGCGAAGCAACGAGCCAGGCGGACATGTTTTTGTATGTCCATTTGGCGACTGCCGCGAGGGTCAAATACCCCGCAGCTTGCTGCGCTGGAAATATGATGCCCCGTCAGCTTGCTGCGGGGTATTTGACTTTCAGGATGCAAACCGGAGTAGAAAGCAGGATCATTTACTGCTGCTGTTTTTAGGAACCGCATGGAAATCATTTAGTCATGAGATATCCTGCGATATTGGTTCAGGTTACTTTCCGCTGTTTTAAAATAAAAAAATCAAGGATAATATCGGAAATCCTTCCTATTCCCGAAAACCCTTGATCTTAAAAGAAAACGTGCGATAGAGGATTCGAACCCCCGACCTTCTGGTCCGTAGCCAGACGCTCTATCCAGCTGAGCTAATCGCACAAAATGATAAAGCCGCTCACAACATAAATTAGTATATAATATGGGAGCGGCTTTGTCAAGTTCAAAAAAACTTTTTTTGAATTATTTTCCTACTCTCTTCCCAGATTTTTTTCTTCGGTCATAGGATTGGGGAACAGATGTCTCGGAATTCCGTCTACCATGACCGGAGATACATCGCCCTGAATCAGAGGACGTACATAATTTACAAATTCATCTGTCACATAATCTGCATCTTCGTTCATCCACTCTCTCGGAACCAGCTTCTCATCGTTGGCGATCTTGTGTACATCTTTTACTTCGGTTCCGCTCTGATATGGATCGTCGGAGAGTCTCTGGATGACAACCATCTTACCGCTGTCGCCTTCATCTGCGGCCTTTACTGCCGCACCGCCTACCTGAGTGCCTTCCAGAATGTCCACGCGGGAAGCACAGTGGGAAGCGGAACGCTGCAGAGTACTAAGTTCGATAGCGCGGGATTTACATCCGATATCCCCTGCGATATAGCTTGCCAGATAATTGGCAGTACCGGAAAGCTGCTTGTGGCCAAATGCATCTACAAAATCAATGCTCTGTCCAAGCTCACACACATAGCGGCCGTCAGCCAGACGGATTCCTTCGGATACTGCAACGACAACGGAAGATTTTTTGGTAAGGATCTGTCTTACTTTCTGACCGAATTTTTCGATATCAAACGGAACTTCGGGCAGATAAATTAAATCCGGACCGGAGCAGTCTTCTCCTTTTGCAAGCGCGGCAGCGCCAGTCAGCCATCCGGCGTTCCTTCCCATGATCTCAATAATAGAAACCAGCCCTTTGGAATATTCCAGACAGAAGCTGTCACGGATGATCTCTTTGACAGAAGTACCGATATACTTGGCAGCGCTTCCATATCCGGGTGTGTGGTCAGTCAGAGCCAGATCGTTATCAATGGTCTTCGGGCAGCCGATGAAACGGGTCTTGAATCCCGTAATGATCGCATAGTCGGATAACTTCTTGATTGTGTCCATGGAGTCATTGCCTCCGATATAGATAAAGGCCTCAATATTCAGCTTTTCAAGGATTTCGAAAATTTTGTCATAGACCTCCCGGTCTTCATGGATCTCCGGCAGCTTATAACGGCAGGAACCCAGAAAAGCAGCTGGAGTTCTCTTTAATAACTCTGCGTCCAGCTCTGTGGTGATATAGTCGGATAAATCAATATATCTTTCCTGCAAAAGCCCCTGAATCCCGTGCAGCATTCCATATACTTTTCCGGCTCCACGGTCTATGGCAGTCCGGTACACACCGGCGAGACTTGAATTGATGGCAGCAGTAGGGCCGCCTGATTGACCAACGATTACATTTCCTTTCATGATATCATACCTCCATATATTTTTTTGCTATATCAGTGTTTTTACAAATTCGATTTCTATCCGGTCAAGCGATAAGTAAATCGGCAGGGCATCCTTTGTCCTGCAAAAAACCACATGTACTAGTTTAGTGTATTTTTGTCAATTTGTAAAGAAGAAATAAAAAGTGCTTGCAATTTTCTATTAAATCAAGTATTATACTATTACTCTGATTCCAAATCATATAACAGTCTGTTTGATCGTAATCAGTTCTGGTTTAAATTTTCAAAAGTATTTTCAGAAAAAAACTTATTACTGCCCATAGGGTAGAAAGGAGTGGATGCATATATTGCAACAAATTATGACGTCTTAAAGTTTATAGAGCATGGAGGACGCTGCCGGCCTGCAATGGACTATGTGCCGGGCGAGCTGCTGCTATACAGGCTGAAACGCTGCCCGGAGATAGAAAAACCGCTTTTGATGGATTGGCTGAAACAGCTGCTCTGTCAGCTGGAGCAGTTTCACCGATGCCGTAACAATGAAAGTTATCGTTATCTGAATCCCTACAGCGTATTGGTGACTCAGGAGGACAGGCTGTTTTTGCTGGATCTGGAGGCGGAAAGCAACGAATTTGTCCTGCGGAACCTGCAGAAGCGCGCCATGCGGAATCATTTTGTAAAACCTATCGTCAATATGAGGGATAATTCCAGAATTACCCTCGATCTTTATGGTTATGGTAAGACCATACAATTCATTCTGGCCAACGCAAATGTTGAGCCTTCGCTGACAAAACGAGAAGAAAATCGGTTGGAAAAAATCATTGACAAATGTCTTTGTGAAAATCAGAAAAAGCAATATGAAAATTTAAGCCAGATAAAAAAAGAACTTCCGTCCGGGCAGGAACGGAACGTGGAAATACCAAAGAAATGGGGGATCGCGCTTGCCGCGGCGGCAGGCCTTCTCACGATGTTTCTTGTATTTCCCAAAGGCGGTAAAGCGGACGGAACACAGCAGCTTCAAGAATATGCTGACGGTTATAAGGGAGTGCGGTCAGAGACGCAAAAAAAGCAGGAAAATAATGAAGGAGGTGTGAAAAAAAGTTCCGGCCATGGGGAAGAACTGTCAAATGCAGGACAAAAGGGGCTGGGAAACCCGGAAGGGCGGGAAAATGCGCCTGACGGGATGGAAAAGGCTGCAGGAAGCATCGATGCCTTGCAGGAATTTATGCTCAGGAATACGTCGCAGGACAACTGGGAGATCATAGAACAGGGGGAAACACTGAAAAGAGAGCTTCTCCGGTATCTGGCGGCGGCATATGACCGGGAAGAGATGAAAGAGAAGGCAAAGGAAGCATACGAAGAACTTTGCCGCACAGAAGTGCAGGAGGAATTACTGGAAACTGCATATTTGAGGCGGATTGCGCTGGAGATGGAGCAGAACCAGGAAACCGCATTACAGACAGGGAAGGAGGCAATGCAGGCTCTTCCTGATTCCCAGCCGTTGGCGGTGAAGTATCTGGAAATATTGAAAGGGCGGGAAGGGATGACGAAAGAAGAATGCCAAAAGGAGATGGAGACGGTACTGGAACAGTTCCCGGCTTTGAAAAGCTCAAAAACCTGTCAGGAGTTGGAACAAGCATATGATTTGAAAGGGGAGAAGGAAAATGAAGAAAAAAGTATGCCTGATGGGAATTAGTATAGTGATACTCTTCCTGATCTGCGCGGCTACCGTACAGGCCGGGCAGGCGAACGGAAAAAACGGGGATGAGCCGAATATGGAACAGGAAGTTGGACAGGGAAAAAGCAAGCTTGCTGTGAAAAGTTTACAGGACACAGAAAAAGGGCAGGATGCCGCGGTAAAGAAGGAAGAAAAAGAGCAGGCCGGCGATGCTGCGGGAATGAAAGATCCTGAACAGGCAGACGGTTCTAAGGAAAAGAAGGAGCAGGATAGGCGGGAAAAGGAGGACGACGGGAAGGAGCCGGAATCCGAAGAAGGAGAAGGCACTGGAGGAGAGACGGAAATACAAAAGCCGGTGATAAAACCAGCGGAAGAAATGCTTATGCCTGAAATCCAGTATCCTGGGACGGACGGAAAAAACGGATATTATAGATCCTGTCCTGACGTCTATATCGTCCACCGGGAGTGCGAGGCAGTTACAAGGTATGAACTGACCGCGGCGGATGGCTCGAAAAAGCAGGGAAATCTGGAACTGGAAGGCCAGGGAACGGAAGCGGCCATAAATCTTTCAGGGGAATGCTTTCATGACGGGGAGAATATCCTGCGTGTGTGGATGGAGCGAAAGGAAATGGATGCGCCGGAAAAAGGCGACGCACCAGAGAAAGACGATACGCCAAAGGGAAAGGACGGGCAGGAGGATCACAGCTTATCCACAGGAGAGAAGATCGTATTTTCAAAAGAAATCTGTTTTCTTGTTGATACCAAAGCGCCGGATCAGATTCGCTTTTTTTATAACCGTTCCGTGGATAAAAATCTGATTTTGGTAAATGAAGCTTTGGAAATAACGGTAAAGAGCGAGGATGCGGGAAGCGGCATGGAGGCCATCTGCTACCAGGCCGGAGACGGGATTTCCGGGATTCTTCCGGGAGGAAATGGAACCATTGTGCTGAATCCGGGATTTCATGGAAAAATTCAGGCCTATGCCGTGGACAAGGCCGGAAATCAATCGGAGCCTTGTGTGTCCGAGACAATTCTTTGCGAAAATATTTCACCGGAAATTGATATTCAGGTGGAAGGCAGCGGGGAATCGTGGCATTCAGGTCCGGTGAAAGTCCACGCAGATGTTACCGACTCTGGTTTAAGCGCCGGAATCAGAAGTATGAAATGTTATAGCGCGGGCGAAGCCATCCTGCAGGAGGAAAATGTAAGCAGCGCGGGGGTAGTCCATATGCAGGCTGATTTTGTTGTGGATACATTGTCGCAGGGCGGGAACGGGATACCGGTCATCGTAGAGGCCGTAGATTGGGCGGGCAATTATCATACGGAAAATATCCTGCTTTATATCGACAACGCGGCGCCAGTGATCCAAAGTGAAGGGATCCATGACAAAATGATCACGGGGGAAGCGCTCAAGGGGAGAATCTGTTTTAGAGAAGAGAATATTTTGGCCTGCAGGAAATTGGAAATATGGAGAACGGATCCGGATGGAAACAGAAAACTGTTGGAAAAAAAGGAGGAAAAAGAGGAGATGCCGGCAGTTTTTGGGGAGGCCGGATGGGACCTGTCATTGGGAGAGGACGGCGTATATGAAATCTATGCTGCAGCAATGGATCTGGCAGGGCATAAAAGTGAACAGCGCTATCAGGTCATTGTGGATAAGACGAATCCGGTGATCCGGTATGTGGATCAGATGCAGGGAGCCTATGTGCCGTATTTCCTATGGAATTATGGAAAGGAAGAGGTGGTTTTGGACGCTACGGAATATTCCTATGAAATCCGTCTGGACGGGAGATTTTACAATACCGGAACAAGAGTGGTGGATGAGGGCGCAAGAATGCTGCAGGTGAAAGCCGTGGACGCCGCGGGAAATAAATCTACGGCAGAAGCTGTTTTCCAGATTGACCATACACCGCCGCGAATCCGTATCTATGATGTGGAAAACGGAACTTCTTATGAAGAGACGGCGACCGTCAGTATTTCTGTGGATCAAAAAGGGGAATACCTGAAAGGAGTCCATGTAAATTCTGAAAAAAAGAAGCTTGATGCCGGCTGCCAGATTTATCAGCAAACGTTTGAGGAACCCGGCGATTATCTGATCAGGGTTCTGGCGGAAGATCTGGCGGGAAACCAGAAAAATGAACAGGTGACGTTTCGGATAGAAGAGCAGAAAAGAATGGCCAAAGGAATGTGGAAGCCTGTGACAAAAATTCTGAAAAATGAAAACCCGGCTGCATCCAATGCGGCGGCGGACGAGACCGCAGAAAAAGAAAGCGGGGCGGCCGGTCTATATCTGACGCTTTGTTTCATGGCGGCCGGGGCGGCGTTTGGTTTCAGGCAATGGTGGATCCGCAGGCCGGCAAAGTAGTGGAGCGGCGCCGGCGCATCGCGCCGGGAGCGGGTTCAGGATCCGGCCGTATCGAGAACCTGCGGTTACCATTTACGGCCTGACAGGCCGCGAATGGTAACGGCTTGCTCCCGGTTTCAGGTTTTTATTGCTGGATGGTTGTACTGTATCATAAAATCGGTTATACTTTAGGAACTGCAGGAAAATAACCCAAACAGATTGGACAGGATATTTCAGGTTATTTCCATACAGTTTCGCAGCTTAGGTTAAAGGAGTATAGGCGATATGAGCAGAGGAACGGATTTTTTAGTATTTGTGACGGATAAAATAAAGAAAAAGATTGGGGAGATCAATGAAAATATCCGGGAAGTGCAAAAGGACATTGAAGGAATGCATGATTATTACTGGGAAAATTATACGGAAATGGATCAGTATGGATATGAAGATTTTGACAACAGGCAGGCGCTTCTGACACAGGTCAATGCGAATCAGGAGAACTTAAAAACAAGGCACAGGTTGCGTAGAATGCTGGATTCTCCTTTTTTCGGCAGTGTGGATTTTGTTTATGAGGGGGAAGAGGAACCGGAAATCTTTTATATAGGAATCGGCAATTTTGCACAGAGGCGGGGCGGGATACCCTTGATCTACGACTGGCGCGCGCCGGTGAGCAGCCTGTTTTACGACTATGACAAAGGAACGGCATTCTATGAAGCGCCGCTGGGAAGGATGGAAGGAGAGATACTTTCCAGGTGGCAGTATAAAATCCGCGGCGGAAGGATGATCTATGAGTTTGAGAGCGATATGAAGATCGACGATGATATTCTGAAGCAGGAGCTGGGAGCCAACAGCGATACTCAGTTAAAGAATATTGTCCGTACCATCCAAAAAGAACAGAATGCAATTATACGGAACACAAAAGACAAGATACTTGTAATACAGGGCGTTGCGGGGAGTGGAAAAACTTCTGTGGCGCTCCATCGGATTGCGTATCTTCTGTACCATGACCGGGAGAACCTGCATTCATCGAATATTTTGATTTTGTCGCCTAACAGTGTGTTTGCGGATTATATTTCCCACATCCTGCCC
The DNA here is from genome assembly GCA_949840465.1 of uncultured Lachnospiraceae bacterium. Classification (GTDB taxonomy): domain Bacteria; phylum Bacillota; class Clostridia; order Lachnospirales; family Lachnospiraceae; genus Schaedlerella. The sequence continues at coordinate 29,394 of CATKXE010000030.1, forward strand.
GAACTGGGGGAGGAGAACATTCAGGAAATGAGTTTTGACCTGTATGCATACAGGGAACTTAAAGGTACGGTTTCAGACTGCGAGGACAGGTATCATCAGATTGAAAAGCAGATGCGCACGAGCCGCGATTTTCCAGAGGGCATACAGGGACAGGACCCTACAACGGGCTATGCAGGAGACAGCGCAGGAGCTATATACCGGTGGAAGCAGTCAGAGGAATACGTCAGGGCCGTGGAAGGTTTTCTGGTAGAGTTGGAGGATCGTCTGGTTGATATCCGGGATGTGGAATATAAAGGGGCAATATTAAAAACGGAAGAGATCCTGACGTTGTTTTACCGCAAATTTTCCGGTACGCCGCTTTTGTCAAGAATGAGGGCGGTGATGGAGTATTTTGTGGATGAATATGAGACGCTGCACGGCCGGACCCTGCCCGATGAAGATGCGGTATGGATTCAGGAGAAGTTTCACAGTATGTATGTGACCACTGATCTGTATGAAATCTACAACTGGCTGCTGAAGGACTGCGGACTTCCGCTGCTGCCGGATATTCCGGCGGAAAAAAGGGTTTTGGCTTATGAGGATGTGTATCCTGTCCTTTATTTAAAATACCGTCTCTGTTCGGGAACGGTGCGCAGGGAAATCCGCCATCTTGTGATTGATGAGATGCAGGATTATTCCTATCTGCAGTATGTGATTTTGGAACGTTTGTTTACCTGCAACATGACGATTCTTGGCGACCGCGCCCAGACAATGGATGAAAAACCGCAGGATGTGCTTCAGTTCCTTCCCGGAATATTCGGCAGTAAAATCCGCCGGATCGAGATGAATAAGAGCTACAGAAATACGGCGGAGATTGCGGAGTATGCGGAAAAAATCACGCCGGTGGAGGGAATTCAATATATCCGGAGGCATGGTAAAGAAGTGGAAGAGAAGCAGTACGCCGTATTGCAGGAGGCGATGGAAGAGATCCTCAGACGGGCAGATCCTGAAAACTACGAGACTGCGGCCGTGCTGACAATGACGGAGGACGAAGCGGAGGAAGCATATCAATATTTAAAAGAGCGGCGTGAAGATGTATTTTATATTGACCGGGACAGCAGCCGGTTTCGGAAAGGAATTACAGTGACCGCATTCTATCTGGCAAAGGGATTGGAGTTCGATCAGGTCTTTGTGCTTGGCGGGGAAGAGAATAGCGCGCTTTTTGGACAGTTTCGGTATATCTGCGCGACGAGGGCGCTGCATGAACTGTATGTGTATGAACGGGTTCATTGAGGCAGGGCAATGCTTTGAAGTCCGGCTGTTCCGGAAAAGCACAGAAGCAAATTTCAGGTTAAAAACCTTGTGGCATACCGGATTCGATTTTGAAATTCTTGTAAAAACATGCGATGAAATCTTTTAAAATGAAATACTTTCCTGTATAATAGAGTGGATTCGACGGAATCCATTCTTTTTTGATTCAATGGATGTAAAGATTGAAAGGAAAGGTACAGATTTTTATGGATATCAATCAAAAACTTACGGAAGAACTGGATGTGAAGCTCTGGCAGGTAGAGGCAGCGGTGAAATTGATTGACGAGGGAAATACGATCCCCTTTATTTCACGGTACCGGAAGGAAGTGACCGGGTCGCTAAATGACGAGCAGCTTCGGAAGCTGCACGAGCGGCTTACGTATCTGCGCAATCTGGAAGAAAAGAAGGAGCAGGTGCTCTCTAGCATAGAAGAACAGGGGAAACTGACACAAGAACTGAAATCTCAGATATTGGCAGCCGGGACTCTGGTGGTGGTGGAGGATCTATACCGCCCATTCCGCCCGAAGCGGCGTACCCGCGCCACCGTGGCCAGGGAAAAGGGGTTGGAGCCTTTGGCAGCCCTTATTACGCTGCAGCAGACGAAAGAGCCGTTAGAGACGGCAGCCAAAGCGTATCTGTCCGGGGAGAAGGGCGTCAATACAGTGGAGGAGGCCATTGCCGGAGCACAGGATATCATTGCAGAATCTATTTCGGATGAGGCGGATTACCGGAGCTGGATTCGGAATGCCACGACCCGGAAGGGCAAGGTGATTTCTACTGCCAGGGATTCCAAAGCGGAGTCCGTCTATGAGATGTATTATGAATTTGAGGAGCCTGTGACAAAGATGGCAGGGCACAGGATCCTGGCATTAAACCGGGGCGAGAAGGAGAAGTTCCTGACTGTGAAGGTGGAGGCGCCGGAGGAGGATATCATTCGCTATCTGGAAAAGAAAACGATCCGCAGGGACAACCAGTATACCACTCCGGTCCTGAAAGCCGCCGCTGAGGACAGCTATAAGCGCCTTATCGCGCCTGCCATCGAGCGGGAGATCCGCAGCGACCTGACGGAAAAGGCGGAAGACGGGGCGATTGAGGTGTTTGGGAAGAACCTCCACCAGCTCCTGATGCAGCCTCCGATCTCCGGGCAGGTTGTGCTGGGTTGGGATCCGGCTTTCCGTACCGGATGTAAGCTGGCCGTGGTGGACGCCACCGGAAAGGTTCTGGGGACGACAGTTATTTATCCCACCGCACCGACCACCCCGGCGAAGATCAAGGCTTCAAAAGACTTATTGAAAAAAATCATCCCGAAGTACCATATCACCTTGATTTCTCTGGGAAACGGCACGGCTTCCAGAGAGTCGGAGCAGTTCATCGTGGAACTGCTGAAAGAAATCCCGGAGAAAGTGCAGTATGTGATTGTGAGCGAGGCGGGCGCTTCGGTATATTCTGCGAGCAAGCTTGCCACGGAGGAGTTTCCGAAGTTTGACGTGGGGCAGAGGAGCGCGGCCTCGATTGCGAGAAGGCTGCAGGATCCGCTGGCAGAATTGGTCAAGATTGATCCCAAGTCCATCGGGGTGGGGCAGTATCAGCATGATATGAACCAGAAAAAGCTGGGAGAGTCTCTGTCCGGTGTGGTGGAGGATTGTGTAAATAAAGTCGGCGTGGACCTGAATACCGCATCTGCGCCGCTGCTGTCTTATATTTCCGGAATCAGCGGTACTCTTGCAAAAAATATTGTTACATACCGGGAAGAAAACGGAAGGTTTACGGATCGGAGAAAGCTTTTGAAGGTTGCCAAGCTGGGGCCGAAGGCATTTGAGCAGTGCGCGGGATTTATGCGGATCCAGGGAGGGGACAATCCTCTCGATGCCACGGGCGTCCATCCGGAATCCTATGAGGCGGCCAACAAGCTTTTAAAGAAGCAGGGCTTCAAGCCGGAGGACATTATCGGGGGAAAACTGGTAGGCCTGTCCCTGACTATCAAGGATTATAAGAAATTGGCGGAAGAACTGGGAATCGGCGAGATTACCCTGCGGGATATCGTAAAGGAACTGGAAAAACCTGCCCGCGACCCGCGTGAGGAGATGCCCAGGCCAATCCTGCGGACAGACGTGCTGGAGATGAAGGATCTCAGGGAGGACATGATCCTGAAAGGTACGGTCAGAAATGTGATTGATTTCGGGGTGTTCGTGGACATTGGGGTGCATCAGGACGGATTGGTACACATTTCCCAGATCACGGATAAATTCATCAAGCATCCATTGGAAGTGGTAAGCGTAGGCGATATCGTGGACGTCAAAGTCATGAGCGTGGATTTGAAGAAAAAGAGGATCCAGCTGACGATGCGTGGGATTTCGTGAGCCGGGAACCGTCGGAAAGCCTTTATATAGAAAGTAAGTTATAGTTCACGGCTTAACCGGCCGCAAACTGCAACGAAAATAAGGTCAAATCGGGTGAAATACAAGAAAAATCTTGAAATCTGGCATAGGATGATGTAAAATACCATATCAAGGCATACTTTATGCCAACTGGCAACAGTCGGGATAAGTATGCTTTGTTTTTGTTATCGGGACTTTATAGAAATAAAGTGTTGAAGTGTGTATTTCGGCAAAAAAGGACAAGAGAGGAGAAGTGAAAAAAATTATGGAAACCATTACTTCGATTATCAATGAGGTAGATAAGTTCGTCTGGGACTGGTGGATGATCGTCCTGCTGCTTGGAACCCACGTATTTTTAACCGTCAGGACAGGATTTATCCAGAGCAAGACGATTTCTAAGGGGATTAGGCTTTCTGTGGCAAAGGATCCGGATGCGGAAGGCGAGGTCAGCCAGTTTGGGGCATTGTCCACGGCTCTGGCCTCCACCATCGGAACGGGGAATATCATTGGAGTGGGAACCGCCGTTGCGCTGGGCGGCCCGGGAGCAGTGCTGTGGTGCTGGCTGACAGGTGTGTTCGGGATCGCGACCAAATACGGGGAATCTCTGATCGCTGTCAAATACCGTGTCAAGACAGAGGACGGCAGAATGCAGGGCGGTGCTATGTATGCCCTTGAGCGCGGCCTGAATATGAAATGGCTGGGAACCATCTTTGCGGTTTTTGCGGGATTCGCTTCTTTTGGAATCGGATGTGCGACTCAGGTGAATGCCATCGCCACCGTCTGCAGGGAAAATTTAAATATTCCGGAATGGGTAGTGGGAATCGTAGTCGCCGTGCTGACGGCAATCGTTATTTTCGGCGGGATCAAGAGCATTGCAAGAGTGTGCGAAAGGCTGGTTCCGTTTATGGCATTCTTCTATGTGATCGGATGTATCATTATCCTGTGTATCAATTATGACTTTATCATCCCTGCGATCCAGACGATCTTTCGTCTGGCGTTCACACCGGGGGCAGCGGCAGGCGGTCTTGTAGGCGGCGGCATTAAGCTTGCCATCCAGTACGGGGTGGCCCGGGGGCTGTTTTCCAATGAATCCGGTATGGGTTCCGCGCCGATCGCGGCGGCAGCGGCACAGACAAGGAATCCTGTGCGTCAGGCATTGGTTTCCTCCACAGGAACATTCTGGGATACGGTTGTCGTATGCCTCATGACCGGGTTGGTGCTTGTGACCACGATTATGAAGAACCCGTCCATCAACGCCAATGAGATTGATAACGGCGGCGTGCTCACCTCCATGGCATTTTCCCAGATTCCGTATCTGGGTCCGGTGATCCTTGTAGTGGGGATTATTTCTTTCGCATATTCCACAATTTTGGGATGGGCTTATTATGGAGAGCGGAGCGTGGAATATTTTGCAGGCAAGGCAGGACTGATCCCTTACCGTGTGCTGTATATCGCGGTTGCCGCGATCGCTCCGGTCGTAGCGCTGGATTTGGTTTGGACCATTGCGGACATCCTGAACGCGTTGATGGCGGTTCCGAACCTGGTGGCGGTGCTTCTGCTCTCGCCGGTCATTGCCAGTGAGACGAAGAAATATATCAACAATCTGGATGCGAAGGACGATACGCCGATCCCTGTGGTAAAGACAGGAAGATTCCGGGGCGAAGATTAATTACGGCGGCTGTTCATGGAATGGTACAGGTGATTTTCATGTAGTTCATAAGGAGAAGTGGTTCGGAAATGATTGCGGTGATAGATTATGATGCGGGCAATATCAAGAGTGTGGAAAAGGCGTTGCTCCATCTGGGGCAGGAAGTAAAAATTACGGACAGCGCGCAGGAAATCCTTTCGGCGGATAAAGTGGTGCTGCCGGGGGTAGGCGCTTTCGGCGATGCCATGGGCAACTTAAAACGCAGGGGACTGGATGAGGTCATCAGGCAGGCGGCAGAGAACGGGACGCCGTTTCTGGGAATCTGCCTGGGATTGCAGCTTTTGTTTGAGAAAAGCGATGAGGCGCCGGGGATAGAAGGACTTGGAATCCTGCCGGGTGAGATTTTAAAAATCCCGGCAAAAGAGGGCTTAAAAATTCCGCATATGGGATGGAACTCCCTGCATCTGGAGCATGGAGGGCGTTTATTTCAAAATGTGCCGGAACAGTCCTATGCGTACTTTGTGCATTCCTACTATTTAAAAGCCGGAGAAGAGGAAAGCGTGAAAGCATCGACAGAATATGGGGTGCATATCCATGCCTCGGTGGAAAAAGGAAATGTATTTGCCTGCCAGTTCCACCCGGAGAAGAGCAGTGACGTGGGACTGCAGATTTTGAAAAATTTTGTGGAGTTGTAGAGAACTATGCATACAAAAAGAATCATCCCCTGTCTGGATGTGAATGCAGGACGGGTGGTAAAAGGCGTTAATTTTGTAGATTTAAAGGATGCGGGCGACCCGGTGGAAATAGCCAGAGCCTACGATCAGGCGGGGGCGGACGAGCTTGTTTTTTTGGATATTACCGCATCCTCGGATCACCGCAATACGGTTGTGGATATGGTGCGTCAGG
>CATKXE010000031.1 GCA_949840465.1 uncultured Lachnospiraceae bacterium
CCAAAAACACAAGAAACACCAGGAACGGCAAAAAAGGCAGGGGAAAACGTGAAGGAGGAAGAAGTGTATTTTCGACGGTCATGATGGTGATCGCCGCCGGGATATTCCTTTTTTCATTCTTTCAGATCGTTATGATGGTGGCTCCCTATTATACGGGCGGAAAAGAATACGATAAAGTGAAGGAAATGGCAGTGACAGAGCCCGGGGAAGATCAGGATGACGGAGGCGGCGGGGACGCGGAAGAGGGCGACGATGGATTTCGGGTTGATTTTAACGCCCTGCTTGCTGAAAATCCGGATACAGTGGCATGGATCCGGCTGGAAGAACCGGCGGTGATCAGCTATCCGGTTGTGAAGGGACAGGACAATGAAGAATATCTGACGAAAACATTTTCCGCAAATGACAACAAACTGGGCGCTATTTTTCTGGATGTAAGGAATAATCCGTCGTTTACGGACAGGAACTCATTTATTTACGGACATAATTTAAAAGTGGGAGGCGAGATGTTTTCCCAGCTTAACGCCTATGCGGATGAGGCGTTCTGTAAGCAGCATCCTTATTTTTATATTTATACGCCGGACGGGGCGATCAAGGTGTATCAGGTATTTTCGGCAGGGGTTGTGAACGCGGCTGCGGAAAATTATAATATCACTTACAGGACGGAGGAAGATTTTTTGAATTATCTGGAACTGTGCCGCAATTCTTCCAATTATCAGGTGGAGGCGGATCTCAATTCCGGTTCCAGGATCGTCAGCCTTTCGACCTGTACCAATGTAAATGAGGATGAACGGTTCCTTGTCCAGGGCGTGCTGGTCAAGGAACGGTAAAAGATGTTGATCGAAAGAACGGATCAGAGACGGAGAGTAAGATATGGCAGATCGTTTTGCGGTAGGCGACATTATCCGGCTGAAAAAGCAACATCCCTGCGGAAGCTCTGAATGGGAGGTACTCCGGGTGGGGGCTGATTTTCGGCTGAAATGTCTTGGATGCGGGCATCAGGTGATGGTTTCGCGGAAATTAGTGGAAAAAAATACGAGGGAAATTCGTAAAAAGGCTTGAATCAGAAAATATCTTGTGTTATCATAAATAGCTGTGACATACCGGCCAGGCAGACTTTGTCCTGGCAGAGAGTTTTTTATTAATATTCCTTGCTCCCGGGCAGGCGGGGGCCAAAAGACCAGAAGGAGGTGCAGGACACATGAACAAGTATGAGTTAGCCGTAGTTGTCAGCGCAAAGCTTGAAGACGAAGCAAGAGCAGAAGTGATGGAAAAAGTAAAAGAGCTGATCACACGTTTTGGCGGCAATGTAACGGACGTTGATGAGTGGGGCAAGAGAAGATTTGCCTACGAGATTCAGAAGATGAGAGAAGGCTTTTATTACTTTGTACACTTCGAATCTGACAGTGCTGTTCCGGGCGAAGTGGAACAGCGTATCCGCATTATGGATAATGTGCTCAGATATTTATGCGTGAAGCAAGAGGCATAAAGAAAGAGGTATATATGAATAAAGTAGTATTGGTGGGTCGTTTGACAAGAGACCCAGAAGTTAGATATTCGCAGAGTGATAGTGCGACAGCAGTCGGGAGATATACCGTAGCTGTAGACCGTAGATTTAAGAGAGACGGAGAAGCCACCGCAGATTTTATACCGTGCGTTGTATTCGGACGTTCCGCGGAGTTCGCAGAGAAGTATTTCCGTCAGGGAATGCGTGTATCTATTTCCGGACGCATCCAGACAGGAAGTTATACGAACAAGGACGGAATCAAGGTATATACGACAGAGGTCATTGTAGAAGATCAGGAGTTTGCGGAGAGCAAGGCTGAGTATGAGGCAGGGCGGAATTCTTATCAGCAGAATAGTTATCAGCAGCCAGTTCCTCCGGCGGCGGATGCAGGCGATGGGTTTATGAACATCCCGGACGGAATTGAGGAAGAACTGCCGTTCAGCTAAGAACCTGCGGGGCGGGCGGATTTCGTCCGATAAGGTTTGAATTCAGGAGGTAAAAAAGAGATGGCTTACGAAAAGGGCAGCAGACCAGAGGGCGGCTTCAAAAGAAGAGGCCCCGTACGCAGAAGAAAAAAAGTATGCGTGTTCTGTGGAAAAGAAAATAAAGAGATAGATTACAAGGACGTAGCGAAGCTGAAGAAGTATATTTCCGAGAGAGGAAAGATTCTTCCGAGAAGGATTACAGGAAACTGTGCAAAGCATCAGAGGGCTCTTACAGTCGCAATCAAGAGGGCAAGACATATTGCGCTGATGCCTTACGTTCAGGACTAAATACTCTGTAGAAAAATGGAAAAAAGGGCTGGATTTCAGAAAAATACTGAGAATCCAGCCTTTTATTATTTCTGCGGGGTCTTTGACTGTGATCGGAACTTTGCCGGAATTTTGCCAGTCAAAACAAACTAGTGGATTAATTGTGAAAAAAGTGTTATACTAGACACGTCAGTGGTTGGAAGCTGCTGTCCGGGGCGATGGGACAGCACTGTGTACGTTGTTCAATAACGCGGTTTGGAGTGCCGGCTATGAAGGCTCTCACAGTGTAATCAACTGTTGGAACTGTTTTGCGGGTTTGTATGGCTGTGGATCAAGACAGTTGCTTAACCGGGGACAAAAAAGAGGACAAAAACATGAAAAAGAAGGATGTACGTTTAAAAGGCCAGCTGAGGATGTATATGCAGTGGCCGGTCATTATGACAGTGCTTTTGATTGCCATGAATGTCTGGATGTACAGGATCGACCGTCAGGCAGGCGGTATGATGTCTGTTTTCATCATTATTTACATGGTAATTGTGGGCGTTCTGTATTTTTACAATCGATCCCTGATCCTTTCAGATATGATCCAGTTCTCCATGCAGTATAAGGGAATCCAGAATACGCTTTTGAAAGAGCTGGCGATCCCGTATGCAATTCTGATGGAGGATGGCAGGATCCTATGGAAGAACGACCGGTTTGAGGAACTGTTCTGCGGCAGAAGGCGGGAACGCTATCTTAACAAACTGATTCCGGAGATCAATGCGAATGCATTTCCCGGGGATGACGTGGAGCATGTGGAACTGGAGGCGGAGTACGGGGGACGGGATTACCAGATCCAGATGCGCAAGGTTTCCATGGAGGGGTTCAGCGAGACGGAAGAGGTGCTGCAGATTCCCAGGGAAAAGGAATATTTTATAGCTGTTTATATGCTGGACGTGACGGATCTGAATACGGTCATCCGGGAGAATGAGAACCAGAGCATGATCGCAGGACTCATTTACATTGATAATTATGACGAGATCATGGAAAGTGTGGAGGAGGTGCGCCAGTCTCTTCTGGTGGCTTTGATCGACCGGAAGATCACGAAGTATATCAATGATGCGGACGGACTGGTGAGAAAGCTGGAGAAGGACCGGTATTTCATCGTTATAAAAAAAGAGGCCTATCGGAGATTTGAGGCAGACCGGTTTTCCATTCTGGAGGAGGTCAAGCAGGTCAGCATCGGGAATGCCAGGACGGCAAGCCTCAGCATCGGCCTGGGGTTAAACTCCGGCACGTATATGCAGAGTTATAATTACGCCCGCGTGGCGATTGATCTGGCTTTGGCAAGGGGCGGAGACCAGGCGGTGGTGAAGGACAGCCACGGTATTACATACTTTGGCGGCAAGAAAGAGCAGACTTCCAAGAACACGCGTGTGAAGGCACGCGTCAAGGCGGAGGCTCTGCGGGAGTTCATCATTGTGAAAGATCAGATTTTTGTGATGGGCCACAGGATGGCGGATCCGGACAGCCTCGGAGCCTGCATGGGAATCTATCGTGCGGCGAAGGAGCTTGGGAAAAAGGCTCATATTGTCATGGATGGTGTTTCCAACTCGATCCGGCCTCTGTATGATGAGATTATTGACAGCTCTGCCTATGAGAGCGATATATTTATTACGCCGGAATGGGCTTTGGAGCGTCTCAATGAAAATACGATGGTGGTTGTGGTGGATACCAACAAGCCGCAGATGACAGAGTGCCCGGAGCTTCTCAGAGCCAGGACAGTGGCAGTCTTAGACCACCACAGGCAGGGAAGCACAGTGATCGACAATGCGGTGCTCTCCTATGTAGAGCCCTATTCTTCCTCTACCTGTGAGATGGTTGCGGAGGTTTTGCAGTATATAGAGGACGATCTTCGGGTCCCGTCGGTGGAGGCGGACTGCCTGTATGCCGGGATTATGATCGATACGCGTAATTTTATGAACAGGACAGGCGTAAGGACATTTGAGGCGGCGGCATATCTGAGAAGATGTGGGGCGGATATTACCCGTGTCAGGAAGATGTTCCGGGATGATATGGAGTCCTACCGTGCAAAAGCTGAAACCGTGCGCATGGCGGAGGTTTACCGTGAGGAATATGCCATTGCGGAGTGCCCGGGCGGCATTGAGAGCCCTACGGTATTGGGGGCGCAGGCGGCCAACGAATTGCTGGATATCAGCGGCATCAAGGCGTCCTTTGTTTTGACTGTATACAATGGCAGGATTTTCCTGAGCGCGCGTTCCATTGATGAAGTGAATGTGCAGATTATTGCGGAAAGGCTGGGCGGAGGCGGGCATATCAATGCGGCAGGCGCGCAGTTCGACCACACGGATATCCAGGCTGCAATCGCGAGGCTTAAGGATACCATCGACCAGATGATCGAGGTGGGGGATATCTGAGGAATTATATATAAAAGAACAGGAGTGGACAGACATGAAGGTTATTTTATTAGAAGATGTAAAATCCCTTGGCAAAAAAGGGGAAATTGTGAATGTAAACGACGGGTATGCAAGGAATTTCATCCTGCCGAAAAAGCTGGGCGTGGAGGCTAACAGCAGGAATCTCAATGATTTGAAGCTCAAAAAGGTCAATGAGGAGAAGGTGGCTAAAGAGAATCTGGAAGCGGCAAAGGCGCTTGCAGAGCAGATCAAAGCGGGTCAGGTGGAACTCCGGATTAAGGTTGGAGAAGGCGGGAAAGCATTTGGCTCAATATCCAGCAAGGAGATTGCGGCTGCCGCCAAAGAGCAGATGGGTCTGGATGTGGACAAGAAGAAGATCCAGCTGAAAGAGGCGCTGAAATCGCCGGGGACCCATATGGTGCCTGTCAGGCTCCATCCGGAAGTTACGGCGGAGCTGAAAGTGGTTCTTGGCGAAGAGGTATAAGTGTAAGGGGTATGCTTTATGGAAGAAGCAGTAATCAAGCGGATTCTGCCTCACAGTATTGAGGCGGAGGCCGCCGTCATAGGCGCTATGCTATTAAATAAGGATGCGATTATGGAGACAGCAGAAATTCTGACAGGAGAGGATTTTTACCAGACTGCGTATGGCATCCTTTTTGATTCTATGGTGGAGTTATTCCATGTGGGAAAGCCGGTGGATCTGATTACCCTGCAGGAGTACCTGAAAGAAAAGAGCGTGCCTCAGGAGATCAGTGAGATGGAGTTTGCCAGAGACCTGCTGACGTCGGTGCAGACCTGGGCGAATGTGAAGTCCTATGCACAGATCGTGAAGGAAAAGGCGACGCTGCGCAGGCTGATCAAGATGAATGAGGAAATCGCCAATATCTGCTATATGGAGAACCGCCCTTTGGAAGAGATCCTGGAAATGACGGAGAAGCAGGTATTTGAACTGGTCGAGCGGGGGAATTTTCAGGAATTTGTGCCCATTAAGCAGGTCGTGCTGAATGCTTTGGAGGTCATCGAGAAGGCTTCCAAGACGCGGGGGGATGTGACCGGGATTCCTACGGGATTTATTGATTTGGATCGCAAATTGTCAGGCCTGCAGAATTCGGATCTGGTGTTGATCGCAGCCAGGCCGTCCATGGGCAAGACGGCATTTGTGCTGAATATTGCGCAGCATGTGGCCTTCCGCCAGAACCGGGCTGTGGTGGTGTTCAGTCTGGAAATGTCCAAGGAGCAGCTTGTGAACCGTCTGTTTTCTCTGGAATCCCATGTGGATGCACAGCTCCTGCGTACAGGGGAATTAAAGGATACGGATTGGGAAAAGCTGATAGAGGGGGCAGGGGTCATTGGAAGATCGAAACTGATCATTGACGATACGTCCGGTATCTCCATCGCGGAGATGCGTTCTAAATGCAGGAAGTATAAGATGGAGCATGGGTTAGACCTGATTATCATCGATTACCTGCAGCTTATGAGCGGAAGCAGCCGCAGGAGCAATGAGAGCCGCCAGCAGGAGATATCGGAGATTTCCCGTTCCCTGAAAGGGCTGGCAAGGGAGTTGAATGTGCCTGTGGTGGCTCTGTCCCAGTTAAGCCGTGCGGTGGAGTCCAGGACGGACAAGCGCCCGATGCTCTCAGACCTGCGTGAGTCAGGAGCCATTGAGCAGGACGCCGATGTGTGCATGTTTATTTATAGAGATGATTACTACAATCCTGATTCCGAAGATAAGAATATTGCGGAGATCATCATTGCCAAGCAGAGGAACGGCCCGATCGGGACTGTCCGGCTGGCGTGGATGCCGCAGTACACCCGGTTTGGAAATGAACTGCGGCAGCAGGAATGAGGAAATTATGTAAGCAGTTTTTTCAGCTTTCCGATAGGGGTGGCCTTTGCCGTTTCCCGTCGGGAAGCCTGTTGCTGACGGATGAGCATGTCCAGCTTTCGGAAGTGCTCTTCCTCCCGGCGTTCGTTTGCCTGAAACAGGAAATCCATTTCCCGGATGACATCAGCAGTAACCTTTCGGCTGATGTCTTTTTTTAGTGTCTCGTTGTTGGCGGAGACTACGTCGGTCAGCACATCTCCGATCAGGGAGCGGACCTGCTCTAACTGTGTCATCTGAATGACCTCTGTACCGGAAGCTGTAAGCCCGGTGGGGTCATAGGATTTTTCCGGAGGCTGCGCGGCTCCCTGAGGGGATTTTGACGGGGAAACTCCGTGAGTCCGGTCGTCTTCGTTTGCAGACGTCCCATCTGCATCCGCCGGCGCATCTGAAAGGGCGTTTTTGCCTGTAGCAGCCCTGGCACTTGCAAGATTCTTTTCGCCTGCCGCTGCAGTTGAGCCGGCAGGGGTTCTTTCGCCTGCCGTTGAACCGGAAGCGGAATTTGCCGCTGCCTTTGCCCTGCCGCCGGTTTCGGAACGGGATGGGGCGTCGGCTTTTGAATCGAGCGCAGATTGTACCTGCTTTTCTGCTCTTGCAGCGTTCAGCCTTTTACGGGTTGCGGTCAATTCGGGAATCATTGGTTTTAAGTCACGCAGGAGCATTCCTTCATTCTTTAGTTTCTGGATACAGAGAAAAAGCTGTATGTCATCTTCAGTATAGTATCGGTGCCCCATGTCGGTCCGGCCGATCTCAAGTCCTAACTCTTCTTCCCAGTAGCGCAGGACGTGGGATTCCACCTGAACCTTTTTGGCAGCCTCGGAAATCATGTATCTGACTTCGCCCATATATATGATACCTCCTTAAAGATGTTTCGAATACTTTTTGGCGGTTGTAGGCCGACATCATTGGATTGAGCAGTTTATTTCCGCGAAGCAACGAGCCAGGTGGACATGTTTTTGTATGTCCATTTGGCGACTGCCGCGAGACTCAAAGAACCCGCTGCGGGGTCTTTGACTTCCGCGAAGCAAGCCGGGTGGATGCAGCATTCCCTCAACTTCATGATGCCAGTTGTAAATAGTAACGCTTTCGCATACATTATAGCATATAGATGGACAGTACATGGAAAAAAGCGTTCGTCAAATAAGGACATTTTTTTCTGCTGCACGGAGCTGTGAATCAATCGCTTTTACAAATGGATACATTCTTTGTACGCCATGGAGTTTCACAGACAAAAAAAGGGCATATACAGATAGGAACTACCTGTATATGCCTGTTTAAGGAACTGCAGAAAAATAACGGATACAGATTGCATAGAATATTTCTTCGGATATGCGGGCAAAAAGCACAGGTGATGTGGGCATCGTCGAGGCTTTTTGCCATATGAAGCCGGAGAAACAGACAAGTCAGGATGCGTCAGTTATGTCCCGGCAGGTCCTAAGCTGTGAGCTTACTTGAATTATGCCTCAGCGATTGCACCTGTAGGACAGGCACCTTCACATGCTCCGCAGTCAATACATGCATCAGCATCGATCACGTACTTTCCGTCTCCCTCGGAAATAGCGCCTACCGGGCACTCAGCCTCACAGGTACCGCAGCTAACACATTCATCACTAATAACGCGTGCCATAATATGTATCCTCCTTATTTATTATTGCAATAGGATTTATTGCTTTCTCTATTCTAATACAAATAGCCTGAATATACAAGGAAATTTATTTAAAAATCATGTATTCGTTTATGGAAAATTTTGCAGAAACAAAAGACGCGGCCTGTGTTACGCAGGATTCGGCGGAATAAAAGCATGTGTTCTTTTAAAATTTAAGAAAATATTCCTTTTTTTTTCATAAAAATCGTGTATAGTATTGTAGTATAAGTTTTTAAAGGTATAAAGCTTTGAAGGAACATAAAGGCCGACAGGCCGGCAGGACACATAGAGGAGATGATTTTTATTATGGATCGGAAAGGGTTAGCGGCTGCAGCGATGGCATTTGTAATGATGCTGTCTGCCGGGGCATGTGCACAGGAACAGCAGAAGACTACATTCACTGGAGATAAAACGAAGGAGCCGGAGTATCAGATGAATCTGAACGCGATTTCTCCATCCGCCTATGGGGATGTGGAGGGGCTTGATCTTGAGCCGGGAACTTATATTTCCATTATCGGGAAGATGGAGGGCACGTCATACTGGAATGCCGTGAAGGACGGGGTGATGCAGGCGGCCGCGGATCTCAATGAGCAGTTGGGATATACGGGGAGCGATAAGGTTAAGGTCACATACAACGGCCCGGCCAGGGAGGAGGATATTGACGAGCAGGTAAATATCCTGGATGAAGAGCTTTCGCGCTACCCGGACGTGATCGGCATTGCGAGTATTGACGAAGCGGCGTGTACCGTGCAGTTTGACCTTGCAACGGAGAATGGGATTCCGATTATTGCCCTGGATTCGGGAAATCAGTATCAGGGAATCCAGTGTACCGTAAAGACAGACAATCAGGACGCGGCGCGGACCGGGGCTTATAAGCTGGCCGATGAGATGGATAAAAAAGGGGATGTGGTTGTGATTTCCCATGATTCTAAGTCTGAGACTGCAAGAGAACGTGTACAGAGCTTTCAGGCGGAGATAGAGGCGAACCATCCGGATATCCATGTGGCAGAGATTATTTATTGCGATATGCTGGATGATATCAAGAAGGAGATGGCAGAGGAGGAGAATAAAGGGCTAAAGGAAGGAGAAAGGAAGGTTGAGAAGGAAATTTTTTCCGATACGGATGCCGTGCAATATGTGATGGCTCAGTACCCGAATCTCAGAGGGATGTTCGGAACGAATGCTTCTGCCACACAGATGGCGCTGGAATCAATCCGGCAGGCAGAGCAGGCGAGGTCGGAAGCAGCCGGGGAACCGGAAACGAACGGTGATAAATCCGCGAAGCCGGGAAAAGAAACGGGCGGCGATGAATCCGCGGAGCCGGAAAAAGAAACGGGCGATGATAAATCCGCGGAGTCAGAAAAAGAAACGGGCGGCGATGAATCCGCGGAGCCGGAAAAAGAAACGGGCAATGATGAATCTGCAGGAGCGGAGAGGGACAAAAACCGAGATATAGATGAAGAAGCAGAGCATTTTTATGAAGGCGGCGGGGTTCCCGTCCCAATCGCGCTTGTTGGCTTTGACACAGAAAAGGAGCTGCTTCAGGCCTTAGAATCCGGCGAGCTTGCCGGATTGGTGGTGCAGAATCCGTTTGGGATGGGGTATGCTTCTGTGGTAGCGGCGGCCAGAACCGTTTTAGAGGCGGGAAATGAGGCGCAAGTCAGTACAAGCTATCTCTGGCTTACAAAGGATAATATGAATGATGAGTCTATTCAGAAGATGCTGTATGAATAAGCCATAACCAAATTGGGATTTTACAGCAGGCTCTGTAAAACCGGAGAAAGCGGGCAGGTATTTTACTCTGCCCGGGCAAGGGAGAAGATAAACTCGGTTCCGACCCCTTCGGTGCTGATGACATTGATATGTTCGTCGTGTGCCATGACGGCCTCCTTTACAATGGACAGGCCCAGGCCGGTGCCCTTTTTATCTTTCCCGCGGGAGGCGTCGGATTTATAAAAGCGTTCCCAGATTTTGTTGATTTCTTTTTTGGAAATGCCGATGCCTGTATCCTTTACGGACACGAATATTTTTCCGCCCTTCTGTGTGACCTCGACTTTGACCGAACTCTCATTTTCGCTGAATTTGACGGCATTGTCGATAAGATTGTAGAGTACCTGCTGAATTTTCCGGCTGTCAGCCAGGACACAGGCAGGTTCCGGCAGGAGCAGCAGCACGATAGAAACACGTTTTTCCGTGCAGACGCCCTCAAAGGACGCGGCTGTGTTCTTGATCATTTCCTGAATGTCAAAACGGGTTTTATCAAGCAGCAGCTCCCTGGTGTCAAATTCGTTCAAGGTGAGCAGGTCTTGTGTCAGGTCAGTGAGCCGTTCGGTCTCAAATAAGATGATATTTAAATATTTTTCATGCAGCTTCGGCGGTATCGTGCCGTCCGTCATGGCCTCTACATAGCCTTTGATGGAAGTCAGGGGCGAACGGAAATCGTGGGATACATTTGCCACGATTTTTTTTTGATAATTCTCCATGTCATGGAGCTGGGTGGACATGTAATTCAAAGAGGCAGAAAGATACCCCATTTCATCCTGCGTGTATACCGGGATTTCATAATCCAGGTTGCCCGACGCATATTGGGTCGCAGCCTCCGTGATCAGACGCAGGGGCCGGTAGACGAAGTATTCGAAACTCAGCAAAAAGATCATGGACAGAAGGAAGACGACGCCCAGGGTAATGTAAAATGGCAGCATCATCCGCGAACAGCGGGTTTCTAAGACGGAGACCGGCTGGTGGATCAAAAGATACCCTTTTGTGTTAAAGCCCTGTATGACGGGAGCCATGACGGTGATGACGTCCTCCTGAAAATAGCCGTGGTAGTCCCCTTCTACATGCTGGTGCCCGCCGATTTCCGCCGGGTTGAAGTCCTCAATGGCTTCCGGAGCCGTTGTATTTTCCAGAGTAGAGGCAGTGATGAGCGTCCCGTCCGCTTCCACAAACCAGAGGGAAGAATCCAGATAAATACGCATGGCATTCAGTTGGGTGTGTACATTCCAGGAATTTATGTTTTCCGTAAAATAGGACGGCAGGTAGTTGGAAGCGACCAGGTTCGCTTCCCTGTACAGGGATTCCGATGAGGATTCCGCCAGTTGGTTGAGGAGAAGCTGCTTTCCGAGCGTGGCGGCAGTAAAAATCATCAGAAAACCAAATATAATATATATTATAATAAATTTTAAATGCAGGGTGCTTTTCATGGACTCAGCTCCTTATTGGGAAGGGGATTTTGTCTCAAATTTGTATCCGATGCCCCAGACTGTACTGATGGACCAGTCAGGATGGTCTTTGACCTTCTCGCGCAGGCGCTTGATATGGACATCCACTGTCCGGGTATCGCCGATGTACTCATAACCCCAGATCTGATCCAGAAGCTGCTCTCTTGTAAACACCTGATTCGGCGACGCGGCGAGGAAATACAAAAGCTCCAGTTCTTTGGGCGGCATTTCCACCTGGCGGCCGTCGCAGACAACGGAATAGTTGGTGAGGTTGATGGTCAGGCCGTTGTACTCTACGCATTTTGCCTTTTCACCGGAGGCGGGTTCCTGTTTCTGGGTCTGGCAGCGGCGTAAGACAGCGCGAACCCGGGCCACCATCTCTTTGGAATCAAAGGGCTTCATGATATAGTCGTCCGCTCCCAGCTCCAGGCCCAATACTTTGTCAAATACTTCCCCTTTGGCGGAAAGCATGATGATGGGCACAGAGGAACCGGCGCGGATTTCCCGGCAGACCTGATATCCGTCTATGCCGGGAAGCATCAAATCCAGCAGGATCAGGTTCGGCTGGTATGTCTCGAATGCACTCAGGGCATCCTCTCCGTTGGATACGATTTTCGTGTCAAAACACTCTTTATTCAGATAAAGCGAAATAAGTTCCGCAATATTCTCGTCATCATCTACAATCAAAATTTTCTGTTTTGCTACCATAAGCTATTATCTCCTTTATAGTTGGGGAACGATTCACCGCAGTTCCACGATGGTAACTCCGGCGTCGCCTTCCCCGTATTCTGCCAGATGATAGGATTTTACATGCTTTTGCCGACGCAGAAATTCATGAATGCCCTTGCGGAGCGCGCCGGTGCCTTTGCCGTGTACCACCCGGACGGTACTCAGATGGGAAAGGATGGCGTCGTCCAGATATTTGTCCAGCTCCATCACCGCCTCGTCCACGGTCTTGCCCAGCAGGTTGATCTCAGGGCTGACAGAGAGGGATTTCCCCATCTTGATCCTGCCGCCCCCGGTGTGGCTCTTCTTCGGCGGGGAGAAGGGATTCTTTTCTTCCAGGATCTCCAAATCAGAAATGTGTACCTGAGAGCTTAAGATTCCCATCTGCACGGTGACGTTTCCACGGGAATCCGGCAGAGAGCGGATCGTGCCTGTCAGGTTCATGCTGAGTACCCTGACAGATTCGCCCGGTTTAAAATCACCGGGCTTATGCTCTTTTTTGGACTTCTTTGCCTTCAGGGCGGAGTCTGTGCTTGTATCCTTGATTTTTTTGCGCAGGCGTTCCCTCTCTTTTTCCATTTCCGCGGCGGATATATGTTCCCGACCGAATTTCTGGAAATTGCGGATGGTCTCGTCCGCAACCTCCTTTGCATCCCGGAGGATGGCGTTGGCCTTGTCGTTGGCTTCCTTTAAGATTCGTTCCCGCTGCTCGTCCATGCGCTCTTCTTTTTGGCGGAGCTGGGATTTGAGGCGTTCCATTTCCCTTTTGTAGGCCTGGATCTCTTCCTGTTCTTTTTCGATGGTCCGTCTGCCGGCCTCTAAGTTTGCCAGCAGGTCTTCGAAGGAAATATCCTGCTCGGACAGACGCTTTTTTGCATCCTCAATAATATAGTCCGGCAGCCCCAATTTTCCTGAAATGGCAAATGCATTGCTCTTCCCGGGAATACCGATGAGCAGGTGGTACGTGGGCTTCAGGCTTTCCACGTCAAATTCGCAGCATGCATTTTCCACGCCGGGAGTGGAGAGGGCGTAGACCTTCAGTTCGCTGTAATGAGTGGTGGCCATAGTGCGGATGCCCTGCCTGTGCAGACAGGAAAGAATGGCGATGGCAAGAGCCGCCCCTTCCGTGGGGTCAGTGCCCGCCCCCAATTCGTCAAACAGCACAAGGGATTGGGCGTCTACTTTCTGGAGGAAAGAGACAATGTTGGTCATATGGGATGAGAAGGTACTCAGGCTCTGTTCAATGCTCTGCTCGTCTCCGATATCCGCGTATACCTGATGGAATATGGAGAGCTCCGAGCGGTCCGACGCGGGGATATGAAGCCCTGCCTGCCCCATCAGGGTCAGAAGCCCGACGGTTTTTAAGGAAACCGTCTTGCCTCCGGTGTTCGGCCCGGTGATGATGAGCAGGCTGAAATCCTGCCCCAGGGTGACGGTAATGGGAACCACGGTACTG
Organism: uncultured Lachnospiraceae bacterium; assembly: GCA_949840465.1. Classification (GTDB taxonomy): domain Bacteria; phylum Bacillota; class Clostridia; order Lachnospirales; family Lachnospiraceae; genus Schaedlerella. The sequence continues at coordinate 13,604 of CATKXE010000031.1, forward strand.
GCGTCTAAAAGGGGGTGCCTGCCGTTGCGGATATGGATCCGGCCCTCTTCATTGAGGACAGGGCGGCTTGCGTTCATGGACAAGGCCAGATGCCCTCTGGCAAATATAAAATCCAGATCTGTAAGGCTGCGGTAATCGGTACGGATTTCTTCGATATATCCGGCCGTTTCTTCGCTTAAGCGGGCCAGAATGACCTGGATCTCCTCCTGTTCTTTTGCGTAAAGCTCCTTTAAGTCATTGTTCAGCCTGACTACGGCCATGGGTTCGATGAAAAGCGTGGAGCCTGTGGCGGACTGGTCGTGTATCATGCCGTTCACCTGGCTTCTGTACTCGGACTTCACCGGGATGCAGTAACGGTCCCCGCGCATGGTAATGATGGGATCCTGCAGATAAGTGCGCAGGGAACCGTTGACTAAGCCGTTCAGCGTGGCGTGGACCTTATCATTCATGCCGCTGATGCTGCGGCGGATCTTTTTTAAAGCGGGGCTGGCGTCGTCGCTGATCTCGTCGTCGCTGAGGATGCAGTGTTCAATCTCATTGGACAGGACGGTCAGGGGCTCCAGAGCGTCAAAATAGACGTCCAGGCAGTCCGCGCTGTCCTCCTGAGTGTCGTGCCTTCCATAGGCTTTCACCCGCGCGGTATTCTGCAGAAGCCTGCAGATCCGAAGCAATTCCCCGCTTCCTAAGGCGGCCCCGATCTCCAGCCGCTTCATGGATTCCTCTACTGGGGAAGCGTCTCCGAAAGAGATCCGTCCTTTTCTTATGATCCGGGTAAATGCAGCCGCTGTCTGCTCCTGCGCCATATCGATCCGCTCGAAATCGGCCATGGGCTTTAAGCGGCGGCAGAGCTGCTTTCCGCGGAATGACGTAGCCTGCTCTTCCAGAAGGGCAATGATTTTATCGTATTCTAATTTTGTTAATGTTTTCTGATTCATGATTTTTAAAAATCCTCCTGTATATAGGTCTTATTGTAACCTATTTGGAAGGGAATGAAAAGGAAAAATACACAGGAAAAAACAAAACGCGCCGTGGGCGCGCCTTGTTATCCGGGCAGAATTGAAGATTCTGTAAAATTATTGTACTTTCTTTTTCGAAATCAGGCATACTGCCATACCGCTTACTGCCGCAAACATCAGGAAAACAAGGATCATGTTTGCAGAAGCATCCCCTGTCTGCGGGGATCTGCCTGTGGTTGTTGTATTTGTGGCATTATTCTGTGAGCCTGCCGCATTATTCTGTGTACCTGTAGTGGTGTTCTGGTTGTTGGATGGGGTGTTTTGTGTTCCTGTTGTTGTATCAACCTTAAAGGAAACATCCGCATAGCCCCCGTCGGTATAAGTTACACGGCAGTTATAATCGCCTGCACTCAGCGCGTTCATAAATTCAGGCTTAAAAGAAATAACCGTGGAGCCTGACCATGCATCATAATAGCTGGGATCGATCACAACATCGTTGATCACCACACCAGAAAATTTGGAAAAATCTGCATCGATTTTGATCACCATCGAACCGCCAGTGGACTTTGACCATACGGCGCCGGCTCCTTCAAGGACGGGATATACCGGAACATTTGGCTGTTCTGGCCGGGAGGGCTGATCTGGTTGGGAGGGCTGTTCCGGGTCTGACGGAGCAGTACTTGCGCCGTTCAAATCCTCGCGGGAACCGCCGCCGCTGCCTGAACCGAACACCTGTACCCAGTAATCACGGCCGTTTGCCTGTACATGACCGATACCGATGGAGGTAAAAGGCATATCTGCACCAAGCATGTTTCTTCTGTGTCCCTGGCCGTCATACATCTTGTCTTCTTCACGCCACAGTGTAAAAATGGTCTGTGCGTTTCCTAAGCCGCCGTCGCCATAAGCGATATTTTCGCCGACCATGTTCATTCCGAGGCCAAATACCAGGCCGGACACATCCTGTCCGTTGGGTCTTGTATGGCTGTAGGACTGTACCAGTTCAGCCGCTCTGATCATGGCAATTTTTTCCAGGTTATAGTCATAAGCGAGGGGAGAAAGCTGCTGGGCTTCTACCCTCTGGTTATTGGAATTATAGTACCAGCCTTCTCCGCTCTGGCGGAAATTGTTCACTAAGGAATGCATAGTTCCAACATCGCCATATACGTATGTAATGTCGGCTGCTGAGGCATCTATCCCCATCACGCCGAGAAGCATCGTACAGATTAAACATAATACGATACTCTTTTTTAATCTGAATTTCATGGTTTCATTCTCCTTTTCTTCGAAATTCTGCCTATGTAAAATTATAGGGGGGGGGGTAATGCGTGTGTCAACAGAAAATTCACAGAAATTACCGGTTTTTTCACCGTTTATTCACATAGAATACATAAAATATACTTTTAAAAGCACAGGCCTGAATGGTTCAGGATGGCGGACGGCGCGCCAACTATAGAGGAAATAAAGATTATGAAGAAAAGTGTTGATGAAATGTGGGGATATGTTTATAATGGTAAGGAACTGTGTATATATAGGTAGGAAAAAGTTTGATGCCCCGCCGGATTGCTGTGGGGAGCCCTGGTTTTGTCAGGCAGGGCGCGTAGAATCCTGTGAATAAAATAGAAAAATAAAGGAGAACGTTTATGGAACTGGTGACGATTCGGGAATTATTTAAGAACAGGGACGACTATTTGAACAGGGAAGTAACCGTGGGAGGCTGGATCCGCAGCATCCGCGATTCCAGGACATTTGGGTTCATTGTAGTGAACGATGGTTCCTATTTTGAACCGCTGCAGATCGTGTATCATGACAAGATGGACAATTTTCAGGAGATTTCTAAGCAGAATGTGGGCGCTGCCGTCATTGTGCGGGGGACTTTAGTGGCAACTCCCCAGGCGAAGCAGCCCTTTGAGATCCAGGCGGAGGAAGTGACGGTAGAGGGCGCCTCTGCGCCGGATTATCCGCTCCAGAAGAAACGGCATAGTTTCGAATATCTCAGGACAATTTCCCATCTGCGGCCAAGGACCAATACATTCCAGGCCGTATTCCGTGTGCGTTCGCTGGCAGCATTTGCAATTCATAAGTTTTTTCAGGAACGGGGCTTTGTCTATGTGCATACTCCGCTGATTACGGGAAGCGACTGCGAAGGCGCAGGGGAGATGTTCCGTGTGACTACGCTGGATATGGAGCATTTGCCGAAGAATCAGGACGGGAGCATTGATTATACCCAGGATTTCTTTGGGAAGGAGACAAGCCTGACGGTCAGCGGGCAGCTCAACGGGGAGACTTATGCCCAGGCGTTCCGCAGCATCTATACATTCGGGCCGACTTTCCGTGCGGAAAATTCCAACACCACACGGCATGCGGCGGAATTTTGGATGATTGAGCCGGAGATCGCGTTTGCCGATCTGGATGACAACATGGAACTGGCCGAGTCCATGTTGAAATACATTATTTCCTATGTAATAGAACAGGCGCCGGAGGAGATGAAGTTCTTCAATTCCTTCGTGGACAAGGGGCTTCTGGAGCGTCTGAAGAATGTGGTGGAATCGGATTTTGCAAGAGTCACCTATACGGAGGCGATCGAACTCCTGAGCAAAAATAATGACAAATTCGAGTACAAGGTGTCCTGGGGATGCGATTTGCAGACCGAGCATGAGCGGTATCTTACCGAGCAGGTATACAAGCGTCCGGTATTTGTGACGGACTACCCGAAGGAAATCAAGGCATTTTATATGAAGCAGAATGACGACGGGAAGACAGTGGCAGCGGTAGACTGCCTGGTGCCGGGGATCGGGGAGATTATCGGCGGCAGCCAGAGGGAAGATGATTATGAAAAGCTTCGTACAAGGATGCAGGAATTGAATCTGAAGGAAGAAGACTACAGGTTCTATCTGGATCTGAGGAAATATGGCTCCACCCGTCATGCGGGATTCGGACTGGGATTTGAGCGCTGCGTGATGTATCTCACAGGTATGGCGAATATCCGGGATGTGGTGCCCTTCCCAAGGACTGTGAATAACTGTGAGCTTTAATAGTTTCAGGCGTATTTCCCCGCAGGCTGCTTTTTCCGAAAAAGGAACCGGCAGCAGTTTTCTGCGGGGTAATTGTTGCAAATGTGTTTATATATGGTAAGGAACTGTGTATAACATAAGAAACATGTAAAAGGATGTGTTCGTGTGAAGATTGTATTGCCAAATAAAGTACTGATGATTATTTTGAACCTGCAGCTGCACGGGCATGAAGCTTATGCCGTAGGCGGCTGTGTGCGGGATTCCATTCTGGCGAAAAGGCCCAAGGACTGGGATATTACGACCTCGGCGAAACCGGAGGAAGTCAGGAAGATGTTCCGCCGGACAGTGGACACCGGGATAGAACACGGGACCGTGACCGTGCTTTTGGGAAAAGACAGTTTTGAGGTGACGACCTACCGGATTGACGGCGTCTATGAGGACAAACGCCATCCGAAGGAAGTGCGGTTCACCAATAAGCTGGAGGAGGATTTGAAACGCAGGGATTTTACGATTAATGCGATGGCATATAATGATGAGGTGCGTCTTGTGGATGTGTTCGGAGGAATGAAGGATCTCAACCACCATCTCATCCGCTGTGTGGGGGAGCCAAAGGAGCGGTTCGGGGAGGATGCCCTGCGAATCTTAAGAGCCGTCCGTTTTTCGGCGCAGCTTGGTTTTTCCATTGAACCGCTTACGGAAGCGGCTGTAAAAGAGCTGGCTTTCACCCTGCAGAATGTGAGCGCCGAGAGGATCCGCGAGGAACTGCTGAAAATACTGGTTTCTGCGCATCCAGAGCAGATTAGAGAGGCTTACCGGCTGGGGATTACGAAGATGATCCTGCCGGAGTGGGACGCCATGGAAGGAGTGGGGCAGAATACCCCCCATCATAAATATAACGTGGCAGAGCATACGGTTCATGCTATGAAAAATATCAAAAGGGATAAGATCCTACGCCTGACGATGCTTTTCCATGATATGGGCAAACCTGTGATGAAGACGACAGATGAGAACGGGCAGGATCATTTTAAGGGGCACGCGATTGTGAGCGAGGAGATTGCCCGTACGGTCATGCGCCGTCTGAAATTTGACAACGATACCATTAAAAAGGTGACCCGCCTGGTGTGCTATCACGATTACCGTGTGGAGGCTACCCCGGAGAATGTGCGGCGGGCCATGAACCGGATCGGCGTGGAGTTATTTCCCTATTATCTGGCGGTGCGTCTGGCGGACACGAAAGCGCAGAGCGTGTATCAAAAGCGTGAGAAAGTGGAAAACATCATCAAGATGCGCGAACTGTATCAGGAAACACTGGTGGAGGGGCATTGCGTTACATTGCGCGACCTTGCTGTCAGCGGCAAAGACTTGATGGAGATCGGCATGAAGCCCGGGCATGAGCTTGGGGCGATGCTGCAGGAACTTCTGGAATGGGTCATTGACGACCCGGATTGTAATAAAAAAGAACTTTTATGTGAATATGTAAAAGAAAAGCTTGGACTTTAGCATACCCGGGCTGTTTCCCTCATAGATTAGAAAGAGTTGTGATGGACCTTAAGACGGTGAATATAATATGAGGGGGCAGCCATGAGAGAGTACGAATTGGAAGTCTTAGAGCAATATGACATCGATGTGATGAGCACCCGGAAAATCAGGGGTGCGTTTTTTTGCGAGACAAATGAAGGGACAATGGTGTTAAAGGAAGCGGCGGTTTCTGAAAAACGCGCTCTTTTATTGTATACGTTATTATGCCGCCTGGAATCGGAAGGGTATCCGAATGTGGATATCCCTGTCTTAAATAAGGAAAAGGAACTGGTCAGCGTTTTCCGCGGCCAGTCCGGATATATGATGAAGAAATGGTACAGCGGCCGGGAGTGCGACGTCCGCCGGGAGACGGATGTGCTGGATGCATGCCGGAATCTGGCACGGCTTCATAAGATCATGCTGTGGAAAGGCGCGGACGGCGTTTTTGAGCGGGATGAAGAGCAGCTGCCCGCAGCGGGCCGTTTTCAGGAAGAGGCGTTGCGTCCGCCTGTGGGCAGGCATTTGCGGCAGGAGATTCTCTGCCACAACCGGGAGCTGAAAAAAGTCCGCAATTATATCAGGAATAAGGTGAATAAAGGGGAGTTTGAATACCTCTTTTTGAAATATTTTGAGAATATGTACCAGCTGGCGGCCAGAGTAACGAAACGTCTGGAGGACTCAGGATACGAAAAACTTTACCGGAAAAGCCTGGAAGAAGGGCTTCTGGTGCATGGAGACTATAATTACCACAATGTACTGATATTGCCGGGAAACCCGGAAGGCAGCGCGATGGCGACCACCAATTTTGACCATTTCCGAATAGACGTGCAGGCGCTGGATCTGTATTATTTCCTGCGGAAGGTCATGGAAAAGCACAAGTGGAAAGAATCCCTTGGGCGCGCTATGATCGAAGCTTACGCGGAAGTCAGGCACTTAGAGCCTGAGGAACTGGAGGTGATTGCGCTGAAAACCGCCTATCCAGAGAAATTCTGGAAGACAGCCAACACATATTATCATTCCAACAAAGCATGGATCCCGGAAAAAAGTGTGGAAAAACTACAGACCGCCGTGCTGCAGACAGAAGAAAAAATACAGTTTCTGCAGAAGATATTTACGTTTTTTTTATAGGGATTTGAAATAGTGCTGTCGCAGTATGTACACGAAAAAATTATAATTTTTACAAAAGATAATCTCTTTCTTTTTACAAAAACCTGATGTATAATAGACAAACAGGCACTATTCAGTTGGATTTGCCCTTTTTTCGGACAGATTGGGGAAGGGGTGTCGGGAGAATAGTAGATTAAATTCATTTTCAGGAGGTACAATGATGGAGTACAAGGAGAGATATCAGGAATGGCTGTCAAATCCGTATTTTGACGCCGATACTAAAGCGGAACTGGAAGGGATTCAGGCGGACGAGAACGAGATCAAAGAGCGTTTTTACATGGATTTGGAATTTGGTACTGCCGGACTTCGCGGGATCATTGGAGCAGGAACCAACAGGATGAACATTTATACGGTCAGGAAAGCGACTCAGGGCCTGGCAAATTACATCATCAAGAACAAAAGTGCAGACAAGGGTGTTGCGATTGCCTATGATTCCCGCCGGATGTCGCCGGAATTTGCGGATGAAGCAGCGCTCTGCCTGGCTGCGAACGGAATCAAGGCATACGTGTTCGAATCCCTGCGTCCGACTCCGGAGCTTTCCTACGCAGTGCGGAAGCTTTCCTGTATCGCGGGCATCAACATCACCGCAAGCCACAACCCGCCGGAGTACAACGGGTACAAGGTATACTGGGAAGACGGCGCGCAGATCACGCCGCCTCATGACAAAGGGATCATGGATGAGGTGAAGGCCGTGGAAGATTACACCACCATGAAGACGATGCCTCTGGAAGAAGCCAGGGCAGCAGGGCTTTATGAGCCTATCGGAGAAGCCATTGACGACGCATACATCGCAGAGCTGAAGAAGCAGGTGAAGCATCAGGACGCCATCGACGCGGCTGCAAAGGATCTGAAGATTGTCTATACGCCGCTCCACGGTACGGGCAATATCCCGGCACGCCGTATTTTGAAGGAACTTGGATTTGAAAATGTATATGTTGTCAAGGAACAGGAACTGCCGGACGGTGAGTTCCCCACCGTATCCTACCCGAACCCGGAAGCGGCGGAAGCATTTGAACTGGGGCTTGCGCTGGCAAAGGAAGTTGACGCGGATATCGTTCTGGCGACTGACCCGGATGCGGACAGGCTGGGCGTGCGTGTGAAGGATAAAGACGGCGAGTACCATACCCTGACGGGCAATATGTCCGGGTGCCTCCTTGCGGATTATGAGATCGGGCAGAAAAAGGAGTTGGACGGCGGCTTGCCGGAAGACGGAAAGTTTATCAAGACGATCGTGACCACCAATATGGCGGATGCCATTGCAAAATATTACAACGTAGACCTGATCGAATGCCTGACTGGATTTAAGTTTATCGGGCAGCAGATCCTTGGGTTTGAGACAAGCGGCAAGGGCGAGTACCTGTTTGGGTTCGAGGAGAGCTACGGATGCCTCATCGGGACCCATGCAAGGGACAAGGATGCGATTGTGGCGACCATGGCGCTCTGCGAGGCGGCTGCTTACTATAAGACCAGGGGCATGAACCTGTGGGATGCCATGATCGCGCTGTATGACCGTTATGGATACTATAAGGACGACATCCAGTCCATCACGTTGAAGGGCATCGAAGGGCTTGCCAAGATTCAGGAAATCTTAGAGACGCTTCGGAAGGAGCCGCCCACAGAGATCGCGGGTTACAAAGTGCTTAAGGCAAGGGATTATAAGGCGGATACGATTAAGGATATGGAGACGGGGGATGTGACGGGCACCGGGCTTCCAGCCTCTAACGTACTCTATTACGACCTGACAGACGATGCATGGCTCTGCGTAAGGCCGTCCGGTACAGAGCCGAAAGTAAAATTCTATTACGGTGTGAAGGGTACATCTCTGGAGGATGCCGACACCAAGTCTGCGGCCATGGGAAAAGAAGTTCTTGCCATGATTGATAAAATGCTGTAAAATCAGTAAAAATCTTCAATTTACGGCCTGGCCGGCCGCGAATTTTCACGCATCCAGCCCAGGGAAAGCCGTTTGTCGGCGGGGGCTGGATGCTTTGCAGCGGAGTGCAAGGCACCGTAAACAGCAGTAAAAAATATCTGAAATAACGTAAATGCGCTGAAATACCTTGACAAAGATTCAAGAAACAGGTATAACAGTGTGTATAGGCAAAAAAATTCGGTATGCTGCCGGGGGCATGGTACAGACTGCCTTAAATAATCATTAGAATGAATGTGATTCTAGTACAATAAAGAGGAGGAAACATCCATGAATAAGACAGAATTGGTGACAGCGATCGCAGAGAATGCAGAGATTTCGAAGAAAGATGCTGAGAAAGCGATGAAAGCTTTCGTTGAAGTGATAACGGAGGAACTGAAGAAGGGTGAGAAAGTCCAGTTAGTTGGGTTTGGTACATTTGAGGTGACTTCAAGATCCGCAAGAGAGGGAAGAAACCCACAGACCGGTAAGACTATGAAGATTGCAGCATGCAAGGCTCCGAAGTTCAAAGCAGGCAAGGCTTTGAAGGACGCTGTGAACTAATCAGGATGTGGAATGCCTGTATGATTTCAGATCATGCAGGCATTTTTTGTTCTATTGAGGAGGCTTCTCCAAACGTTCCTACAGAACAAAAAATTCCGGGGGATGCATACTGCCGCCGCTGCGGGCGCGGGTTTTGCAGGAGGGGCTCTTTTATACCGGAGGAAAAATGACAGGAAAGGGGAAGTGCCGTAATGAGATTGGATAAATTTTTAAAGGTGTCACGGCTGATCAAGAGAAGGACTGTGGCAAATGAAGCATGCGACGCAGGCCGTGTCATGGTGAACGGCGTGGTGGCAAAAGCTTCTGTCAAGGTAAAAGTCGGGGACGTGATTGAAATTCAATTCGGGACGAAGAATGTAAAAGTGGAAGTGCTGGACATTCAGGATACGACGAAAAAGGAAGAGGCAAAGGAACTGTTCCGATATTTATAAAGATACAGATGACTCTGATTCACCGGTTTTAGTCATATTTTTTCCCTTCCCTTCATATATATAAAAGGGTATAGAATATCGGTCATTGTTTTGGACTGGGAGCACGATCGTTTCTTATGTGATGATCAGGACATGGCGAAGGGGGAACGGATATGGAGGAACGGCAGCCTGTAAAGGCGCATAAGCTGGTTGTGAACAACCGCAAGACAAGTATGGTGACAGGAGTATTGGATGTGCTTTCTTTTGATCTGAATGAAATCCTGCTGGAGACGGAGCAGGGGATGCTGATGGTGAAAGGGACAGACCTGCATGTAAACCGGCTCAGCGTGGAGAAGGGCGAGGTGGATCTTTCAGGGAATATTGACAGCATCGCATATTCCAGCGTGAGCCAGGCGGGTGGCCAGAGTGATAATTTCTTTTCAAAATTATTTAAGTAGGCCGGATTTATGATGCTTGGGATTGGAAAAGAGGCTGTAGTATTTTTGTATGCGGGCCTGTCGGGGATCGTCACATTTTCCTGTTATCAAATCCTGTTGCTTTTAAGGAAGCTTATCGCACATTCTGCCGCCGCGGTCAGTGTAGAAGATTTTTTTTATTGGATCGGTATCAGCGTGTATCTCTTCCGGCAGATGTATCATACAACTTATGGCAGTGTCAGATGGTTCTTTATACTGGGGATTGTAGTTGGGAATTTTCTGGCATTTTTCTGTAAAATTTTGTTGAAAAAAACATGGTCAAAGTGGAAAAACAGACTTGAAAAAGGAAAGAAAAGCGGATAAAATAATGGGAGTAAGGGTATCGTATCGACCGGGGATGTATAATGGGTGAATTTGTATGGGGCAGAAGAAAGTAAAGCATGCACACAGGCAGCAGCGGAAGCATACCTCCGTTTTCTGGCAGCATAGGCGGAGCGTGGCGATTATCTGCACGGTGCTGGGGATGCTGGCCGCAGTGCTGGCCGTGAATTCGGTGAGCCTGTATGGGCGCAATCAGGTATATAAGCAGCAGGAGGCGGAACTCCGGGCGCAGATTGAAGAGCAGAACGCGCGTGCGCAGGAAGTAAAAGAATATGCGGAATATGTGCAGAGCGAGGACTACATCAAGGATGTGGCGGAGGAGAAGCTGGGCCTTGCAGATCCCAACGAGATTCTGTTCCGGCCGGAAGAGTGAAGAAGCAGGAATGCCGCGACGCCCGCGTCCGCACAGGCGGCGCAGGAAAAATAACATATCAAAGCGCATTCAGCCTGCGCAGGAAAAACAGGCAGGTTCCGAACAAATACATAGACAGGCAAGATTGTACAAAAGAGAAACTCCAGGAGAATTCCTGGAGTTTTTTGTGGCTTTTAGGCCGACAAAGGAGGTATTTTGATGGAGGATGGACAAGTTTTACATACCAGCCCTTATGTGACACAGATTGAGAAATTTGCAGATTCTTTAAAACAGCTTTCTCATACATTTTTGCAGATGGGTGAGAAAAAGAAAGCCTTTACAAGCGAGGAGATCGACGGGATGTTCGAGACCGTGAAGGAGAAGGTCTGTCAAAAATGTGAGAAATCTTCCTGGTGCTGGGGGGAGAATTTTGTCCATACATACCAAATGGGCTATGAGATCCTTTCGGCGGTGGACTCTTATGGGAACGAGCTGAATACCGAGACCAAGCGGAAGCTGAAACAGTGCTGTCTTATGGCGCCGCGTTTTCTGAGGGAGATGCTGGAGGCATTCCACGACGCCAGGCAGAATATGATGTGGACAAACCGTATAGCGCAGAGCAGGGAAGGCTGCGCTATACAGATGGACACATTTGCGGATATGATACGGAACACGGCAAAGGAACTGGAGGACAGCCTGTTTATCGACGACCGTCTGGAAAAGCGGATGATCGCAGCCATGAAGAAAAAAGGGGTGCGGGTGCTTTACACCAATTTTTTCATGAACAGGGAAGGCAAGTACGAAGTCCATATTACTGCCCGCGCCATGCAGGATGTGAACATCACGCTGCGGGAAATGGTAAAGACTGCCTCCGAGGTGATGGGGAGGCGGCTCGTATCCGACGGGATCGGAGCCCAGACGTTGGGGCGGGAATATACGACGGTCATATGCCAGGAAGGACCCGCATTTCACACCTTGCAGGGGGTGGCGCGGATTGGGAAGGGGGGCAGCCAGATTTCAGGGGATAATTTCATGACGTTGGCATTGCAGGGAGGAAGGCTTGCGGTGGCGTTGTGTGACGGCATGGGCTCCGGCGAAAAAGCATGCAGGGAGAGCACGCTGGTGATCGAGCTTTTGGAGGAACTGCTGGAAGCAGGATTTCCAGAAAAAACAGCCATCCAGATGATCAATACGACGCTGGTGATGGGGCGCGAGGAAATCCATTATTCCACCATTGATATGAGCGTTTTTGACCTGTATACCGGGAAATGCGAACTGATTAAGGCGGGGGCGTCTGCGACGTTTATCCGGCAGAAGGAACAAGTCGAGCATCTAAGTTCCACCAGTCTTCCTATCGGGGTTCTACATCAGATTGAGATTGATTCTGTAGAGCGTGAGCTTCATGACGGCGATTTCGTGGTGATGGTGACGGACGGCGTGATGGACGCCCTTCCCGTAGGAGAGCAGGATATTTTGCTGGAAACGATCATTCAGGGCACGCTTCTGGTCAATCCCAGGGAACTGGCCCAGCATGTTTTAGAGCAGGTGCTGAACTGGACAGGCAATCCCCCTCAGGATGATATGACGGTGCTTGCCATTGGAATCTGGGAAAATTGAAGTTTGAAAGCAGGTTTTTATAGACGTTTGCGCGGGGGCGCCGCAGGGGTACAAGTATGGTTTTGGCAGCGCGGGACTTCTGGTTTTATAAGGAACGGAGCAGTACCATGGCTGCGGTTCACGCCCGGACAGGGCATGAACCGGCTATATTATAATAGGAAAGGAAAAATACATACAGGATCATGAGTGTATACGAAATGGCTTATCATAAAAATGTTGTGGATACAAACACAGTGCGGTATGCCTTGAGGCCGCCGAAGCCGCGCCGGGCGGAGCGGCTTAAAGGGCTGAATACGCCGCGGATTTTGATTTTTATGTCAGGCTGGCATCACGCAAGGAAAGGATTTATCCGAATAGATGAATGGGGGTGCATGCAGTCTGGGTTTATTAAAAGGAAACAGGAGGATTTTGAATGCTATTGTGCCAGAATGATGGAAAGAATGGAGGAAGACCTGTCGCCTGTGAGGGTGGAGCTGAAAAAAATGTTTATTGAATATGCTTCTTTGGAACGGGAAGCTTCCGCACGGAATGCGAAAAATAAATCCTCCAGGACGGTACAGGATATACGCGCGGAAGAGTCTGTCCGCCAGGCGGAGCAGTCTCTGAAATCAAAGCGTAAGGAGCTGTTTGACAAGATCATCAGCTTGCAGAAAAGCCTGGAGACGAGAGAGATTGTCATGGAGGAGGAGCTTTTGGCAGCCGCAGCAAGAATGCGTTCCCTTTTCTCCTGCTACTGCCATGGGGTATTGTACCATTTGGGTAACAGGGAATGGAGTACCAGGGCCGTGCCGGAGGTGAACATTGACAACCGCGCATATCATTTATACCGTGACCGGCACAGGGAAGACGATGAGTATATGAAGGAGGTGATCCGGTATGCGGGAAAGATTAAGTAAGCTGTTTAGAAGGACATTAAAGCCCCTGGAGCTGCCTTCGGACTGCCGGGAATTGGAGCTGTGCCCGGAGGCCGGACATGCGGCAAGGCACGTAGGGATGCGGCCTGCGCCTTATCAGTTTCCGGAGCGGATCTATGAATTTTCCAAATCCCTGGACAGTGAAATCGACATATTTCTGGCGAATGTGGATTGCGATAAATATAATGAAAATTATTTTGATTCCATCATTAATATCACCTGTAATCTGGGCATTACAGATATTGACCGACAGGCTCAGGCGCATAAGCAGGCGTGCCTCGAAATCCGGGAACTGCAGAATGTGGAACTCTCCCGGCTGAAACTGGAGAAGCAGGAGGTGGAGGCTCAGATTTTGGAAAATGAGGAAGAGGAAAAAATATTGCAAAAATAACTGCGGGGTTGGAACACATTGTGGACTTAAGAGAGGGAGGGAGCATATGTCTCATAAAATACAGGACATCTTAAGGGGCCGGAACCGTTCTGTGGTGAAGTCGGAAAGGGAGAAGCAGAATGCAGGCCAGAATTTTTTACAGAATACATGGGTGAAAAATCTGATTATTCTAATCTGCATCATTGCTGATATGGCCACGTTATATAATATTTTTGAACTGCAGATGACACAGCAGCAGATTCTGACCATCATCATCACGGTCGTGATCGCGGGAGCCCTGAATATCGCCCCGGTGCTTCTTGCTGTCTGTCTCAATGATAAAGAAGATACTTCCAGGCTGAAAAACGTGCAGATGACTGCATTCGCAGGAGTATTCGTCCTGCTTTTTTTGTCTACGGCCATTTTGCGGTGGACGTCAAGAGGGGATTTATTTGCCTCTGAGTCAGGGCTTATGATTTCAGGTGTTACGGATCTTTCGGAAAATAAAAATGTTCCGGAAGATTTCATAGAAGTTGGCGTGCAGAACGCCGGCCCCCGGGTTTCCGCTGTGGAATCCTATGGAGCTGCCCCGGGGCGGGAGAACCGCCCGCAGATTGCAGCCGCCCAACAGAAGGGGACTACCATGGCGCAAAATGCCTGCGCGCTGATTCTTCTTCTGGAACCCCTTGCCACCAGCGCGGTCTGCTTTGGACTCAGTTATGAGAAAGATCCTCACAGAAAAAAACGGCAGTTCCTCCGCCTGCAGAACGTCAGGCTGCGGCAGGAGCGGGACGGATATCAGGTGCAGATCACAGAATTGGAGCAGGAACTAAAGGAATGCAATCTGGCCGAATATGACAGGGAGCAGTATGGCACCATGCGCAAACAGATTGAACTTTACAGACAGTATTTCAAGATTCATGCCAGACGGCGGCTTGCGGAAAAAGACGGCACTGCAAATGCGGCCACCCTTCTTCTGGAAGAGAGCAAACTGGCACAGGCCATAGGAGGGATGAAGCTGTGACTAAAAGAAATTCCCAAAGGTTCCTGTCTCTTGGAACCTGCATTTTTTTCATCGTGGCAATGGCGGCGGGCTGCGGCACTCAAAACAGGAAAGACAGCGATCCGCTCCATCTGGCGGTGATCATCGGCGCCCATGCAAACGCGCCCAGAGCCAACACGTCCGTCATGTATGACGAGATCCTGGAAGCCTGCACACAGAGCGGCTCCACCATTTCCATCATTGTAAATGACGGCGCTCCCTATGCTTCTGTTGTGACAGTCCCGGAGACGAAATCCGGTTTGAGCGACGAAAAATATCAGGCCATTGCAAAGGAGCGGACGGAACAGATTCTTGAGCTGGCGGACGGGATGCTTGCAAAGACGGCAGAAACAGACCTTTTGTCCGCGGTCTCACTGGCAGGGCGGCAATTAGAGGCGGAGGACGGAGGAAGAAAAGAACTGATTATCATTGATTCCGGGCTTACCACAACGCCGCCGCTGGATTTTTCCGAGAGTCTTTTGGAAGGGATCGCGGCGGAGAATGTGGCGGAGCTTTTAGATGGGCAAAGGGCGCTTCCTGACCTTCAGGGCATTGACAGCGTCCGATTTTTTAATATTGGGGATGTGGCCAGCCCCCAGTCACGGCTTACAGAGGCGAACCGGAAAATGCTCATGGAAGTCTGGGACAAGATATTGACGAGAGCAGGCGCAAAAGAAATCAAGTTCCAGACGGATCTGCCGTTATCCACATCTTACGAGGAAGGACAAGTTCCCGGGGTGTCCACAGTGGCTGTGATGGAACGGGCGTCAGCGCTGGCGCTGGAAGAGGTGGATCTCAAAGAAGTAGACGCGCTGAGCTTTGATGAAGAAACCATTGCGTTCTGTCCGGACACCGATGAATTTGTGGACAGAGAGGCGGCAAAAGCCGCGCTGGAAGGGGCGGCGGCTTATATGGAACAGCATCCCGCATTTTACGCCGCCCTGGTTGGCACAACGGCAAAGGCCGGAGATCTGGAGAGCTGCATTGGCCTCTCCAAAAAACGGGCGGAAGCAGTGAAGAGGCTTCTGACAGAAATGGGGGTGGATGCGGCAAGGCTTAAAGCAGTCGGAACAGGGTATGACAATCCCTTTTATAAAGAAGACTGGAAGGACGGGAAATTGGATGAAACTGCGGCCGCACAGAACCGGGCAGTGGTTCTGATTGACGGTTCAGGCGAGACGGCAGGGCGGATTCTGAAAAAAGCGGGCTGAGGGCGGCATAACCTAAAACGAAATTTGGTTACAGGCGCACCCTGACCAGGCGCGGCCTGTAATCAAATTTAAGCATGAGAGCGGATTTCCGAACAAATGATTTGACGTTCGCACCGGTTTTGGGATATACTAAACATTAGATGACTCTCTGGCTGAGAGGTCCTGTCCCTCTCACTAATGAATCATCAGATACTGGTTACATTCAGAAAGGGAAAAAAGATGAAACTCATGATTGCGTCAGACATACATGGCTCTTCCTGCTATTGCCGGCAGATGCTTAAAGCCTATGAAAAGGAAGCTGCGGATCGGCTTCTGCTGTTAGGGGATATTTTATATCATGGGCCGCGCAATGACCTTCCGGCGGCATATGCGCCAAAAGAGGTTATCTCTATGCTTAATGAAGTAAAAAAGGAACTGCTTTGTGTGCGGGGAAATTGTGATACCGAGGTGGATCAGATGGTTCTGGAATTTCCCATCATGGCAGAATATTGTCTTTTAGAGATCGGCGGGAAGACATTGTTTGCCACGCATGGACATGTATTTCATCCGGATGCCCCGCCCATGTTAAAGCCGGGGGATATACTGCTGAACGGGCACACGCACGTCCCGGCCTGCAAGGATATGGGCGCGTTCTGGTATATGAATCCGGGTTCGGTTTCGATTCCAAAGGAAGGTTCCCCCCACGGATATATCGTTTACGAAAACCGGAAATTTTTATGGAAAGATATGGAAGGCGAAGTATGGAAAGAGAAAATTTTTTAAGGAAAAAACGGATTCCTGTACGCTGCACGCAGATGCAAAAGACGCACAGGAACGCAGAGGGAGGTAGATGCAGATGGATGATCGAATTGCGCTTTTGATCGACGCAGACAATGTTTCGGCGAAATATATCAAACCGATTCTGGACGAACTGTCAAAGTATGGAAATATTACATATAAAAGGATTTATGGAGACTGGACAAGCCCGTACAATCAAAGTTGGAAGGAAGTGCTTTTGCAGAACAGCATTACCCCTATCCAGCAGTTCAGTTATACATATGGAAAAAATGCAACCGATTCAGCCATGATCATTGACGCAATGGATATGCTGTACACCAGTGAACTGGAGGGGTTCTGCCTGGTGTCAAGCGACAGTGATTTTACAAAGCTGGCAAGCCGCCTTCGGGAGAGCGGAAAGAATGTGATCGGTATGGGAGAGGAGAAAACGCCGATACCCTTCCGAAAAGCCTGCGACATCTTTACCGTTCTGGAACTTCTCTTAGAAGACAGCACGATGGGAAATGGAGAAAAAGCTTCCGCTGCGGCTGCCGCTAAGGAAACAAAACGCAGCAGCGCGGGTGTGGCGAAGAGCCAGATTGAGGAAGATGTGGTCAAGATCATCATGGAAAACCAGAACGACGACAGGGAGACCGGGCTGGGCGAAGTGGGAAGCCGTCTGGTGAAGCTGTATCCTGACTTTGACGTGCGGCGCTATGGGTACAGCCTGCTGTCAAAATTTTTGGAGACCTTCCCCAGGCTGAAACTGAAGCAGGACGGAACCAAGGTTTCCGTGATGCTCTATGAGGATAAGAGCCGGAAGGATCTGCTGGAAGAATACATCCTGCAGCAGATTAAAAGTGCAGGCAGGCAGGGGGTCTCGCTGGGAACGCTGGGCAACCGTATCCGGAACAAATTCGGTGATTTTAAGGTGCATGACTATGGATATTCCCAGTTTAAATCCTACATCCAGAGCTTCAGGGATGTGAAGGTGGAGGACGACGGAGAGCAGAATTGGGCGATTTATACGAAGAATCTGGAGTAGGGAGACTTTCGAAAAAAGAACCAACGCAATCAGTACCTGCATTTTTTATATCAAACTTGCGGAAATATTGCTGCAGAAAACAGGGTTTCTGGTAAAGCACACCGTCCATGGGCATGGCATCACGGACGAGAATCAAGAAGGAATAGGGCACAATATGAGAGAGATTATCAATGGAGAACGTTTTGTGTTGGGAACCTGCTATTATCCGGAACATTGGGAGCAGAGCCTGTGGGAGGAGGATCTGGACAGGATGCTCCGGTCAGGCATCGAAGTGATCCGGATCGCGGAATTTGCATGGAACCTGATCGAGCCCCGGGAAGGGGAATATACATATGAATTTTTCGACCGTTTTTTGGAGCTTGCACATGCGAAAGGGATGAAAGTCATCTTCGGTACGCCTACGGCCACGCCCCCGGCATGGCTGACGGAAAAATATCCGGAAGCGCTCAACGCAGATCAGGACGGCGCGCTATACCGCCATGGCGCAAGAAGGCACTATAACTACAATTCCCCTGTTTATCAACAATTCTGCCGGATCATCGTGGAAAAATCGGCTGCCCGCTATGGCCCGAACCCGGCGGTGATCGGGTGGCAGATCGACAATGAAGTGAACTGTGAGGTGGATGAATTTTATTCGGAAAGCGATACGGCTGCCTTCCGCCGTTTCCTTATGGAAAAATATGGAACCATCGGGGAATTGAACCGGGCGTGGGGAACCGTTTTCTGGAACCAGACCTACAATGAATGGGAAGAAATCTATGTGCCGCGCAAGACCCCGCATTATACGAATAATCCCCACCAAATGCTGGATTATTACCGCTTTGTGTCGGACAGTGCGAGGAAATTTGTGCGGATGCAGGCAGAGATTATACGGAAATACTGCAAAAAAGATGATTTTATCACCACGAACGGGCTTTTCGGCAATCTGGATAATCATCAGATGACAAAGGAAAGCCTGGATTTCATCACCTATGATTCCTATCCGAATTTTGCATACTGTCTGGACGATTATGAAGAGAAAGATCTGATGAAAGACAGGAAATGGAGCCGGAATCTGGCGGAGACGCGGTCGGCCTCCCCGGCATTCGGGATAATGGAACAGCAGAGCGGAGCCAATGGCTGGTCTACCCGGATGGAAGCGCCCACCCCCAGGCCGGGGCAGATCACGCTCTGGACCATGCAGAGCATTGCCCACGGCGCGGATTTTGTCAGTTATTTCCGGTGGCGTACCTGCACCTTCGGGACAGAGATGTACTGGCACGGCATTCTGGATTATTCCGGGCGGGACAACCGAAGGCTTCTGGAAGTTCAGGAGGTTTCCAAAAAGCTTGCGGCCATGCGGGAGATCGCGGGCGCACAGTATGCGGCAAAGGTGGGAGTCCTCAGGGATTATGACAATGTCTGGGACGCCCGGCATGACCAATGGCATCAGAGGGTGGATCAGTGCAGCCATAGGTCGCTGTTCACCGCATTGCAGCTCACACATACGCCCTTTGATTATGTTTATTTTGAGGATGCGGTTCAAAGCGTATCCGGTGAGGGCTGTTCCTGTGCTGCGGATAGCCTGGACGCGGATAGGGAAACCGCATTGGAAAAGCTGCAGAAATATGAAATTCTGTTTTATCCCCACGCCGTGATCCTGACAGACGAGAGAGCGGAACTTTTGGAAAAATACGTTTTTGCAGGCGGAAGGCTTGTGATGGGCTGTAGGACAGGGTATAAAGACATTTTTGGAAAATGTGTGATGGAACCGCTTCCGGGGAGAGCGGCGGCGCTTGCCGGGACGGATATCCCGGAATATTCTTTTGTGGCTCCTGACGACGGAAAAGTCCTGGCAGACTGGGACGGGACTTTGATAGAAGCGGCTGTATTTAACGACCTTCTTACGCCCGCTGGGGAGAATGCCGAGGTGCTGGCCCGCTATGCGTCCAGTTATTATGCAGGAACCCCGGCGCTCATCCGCAACCGTTATGGAAAAGGAGAGGTTTATTATTTCGGCGGCGCGTTCGCACTGGATACGGCACGGGTATTTTTGGACAAGCTGGGCGTAAGCGAACCTTACGGCAGCCGGATATGTCTGCCGGAGCGCTGCGAACTGGCGGCGAGGGAAAAGGATGGATGGCAGTATCTGTTTGTGCTGAATTATGCTGCGCAGGCTGTTAAAATTGAGCTGAAAGAAGAGATGCAGGAAATTTTCGGCGGAAAGGCTGTGTGCGGGGAGAGTGAGATGTCTCCCTATGAGGTGAAGATTTTTAAGAGCAGAGTACGGGGATGAGGTTCCTGTGCGGCAGCTGCCAGATGGACATACAAAAACATGTCCATTTGGCTTGTTGTTTCACGGGAATACATATGACATTTACAGCAGAGTACAAAGAGGGGAAATAAAATATGGTATTTGAACTGAAGGAAACCGAAAAAGCGGAGCGGGTTTTCGAAGGGTGGCAGGAAACCATGATCTGGTCGTGCCTTCAGAAAATAATGGGGAAGATCTATACGGACTCATTGGACAATCCCGTCTCCGCCATGGCGCTGCTTGCGGATTTTTGTTTTTTTGCGGGAAAACCGGATGCAGAGTTGGTACAGTATTGGCCTGGGCAGTACGGGCAGGATCAGGCGGCGGCCGATCATGCCTTGCAGGGGGCGGCAAAGCCGGCCTGCTGTGAGGAAATGCCTGAAAGACCTGGGCATACGGCGCCGGACGGTTTTTCATCAGAGTCCCCCTGGGGAGTGATCATGGTTCCGCAGAACAGGGGATGGGGGGAAATGATTGAACATTGTTGTGGGAAATGGGCGAGAAAGGTTACGCGGTATGCCTTCAAGAAGGAGCCGGATGCATTTGATAAGAAGAAGCTGCAGGCAGCGGCGGATTCCCTGCCGGACGGATATACTATGAAAATGATGGATGAAGAACTGTTCCTGCGCTGCCGGAAAATCCCATGGTGCCGGGACTGGGTTTCTCAGTATGGGGATTATGCTATGTATCAAAAATACGGTCTGGGCGCCGTTGTCTTAAAAGGCCGGGAACCGGTTTCCGGGGCGTCCTCCTATACCAGTTACCGCGGGGGAATTGAGATCGAGATCGATACCCGGGAAGATTACCGAAGGAGAGGGCTTGCCTGTGCCTGCGGCGCAAAATTAATTCTGGAATGTCTGGAGCGCGGCTGGTATCCGAGCTGGGACGCCCAAAATAAATGGTCGGCTGCACTGGCTCAAAAGCTGGGGTATCATTTTGACGGGGAATACACGGCGTATGAAGTGCAGGCGGCCAGGGAAAATTCATGAATTCTTTTTCCTGTTTTCCTGTCTTTTAGCAGTGCAGGATTTGAAACAGCTTAAAAACCTATAGAAGAGAATGCGAGGAAATTAGGAGAGTTGAAAGAAAGAGACTGTTATATCGGAATTGATATTGGCTCTACCTGCGCGAAGCTGGCAGTATTGGATGAGGCGCACAAGCTGGTTTTCCAATCCGTACAGCCCACCGGGTGGAGCAGCGTGGATACGGCGGAGTCTATCCGTCAGAAGTTGTTGGAGGAAGGGATTGCTGCGGGCCAATCACCCTGTGTCGCTACAGGATATGGAAGAATTTCCGTCCCTTACGCCGATAAGACGGTTACGGAGATTACCTGCCATGCCCGCGGGGCAATGTGGATCCATGGCGGTAACGAACTGGTGGTAGTGGACATCGGCGGTCAGGATACGAAGGTGATCCGTATTGAGGACGGCAGGGTGAAAGATTTTGTGATGAATGATAAATGTTCCGCGGGAACAGGGCGTTTCCTGGAAGTCATGGCAAATACAATGGCTCTGCGTCCGGACGAAATCTGCGAACTGGCACGCAGGGGCAGCGGTACGGCAATCAGCTCCATGTGCACGGTTTTTGCAGAGTCAGAAGTTATCAGCCTGATCGGGCGCGGAGAAAAGAAGGAGAACATTGCATTTGCCGTAGTGGAGTCGATTGTAAATAAGGTGGTATCCCAGAGCAGCAGGTTGAATATCTGCAAGGAATCGGTCTGTCTGACAGGTGGATTATGCGAGTGTACATATCTGCGGGAAAACCTGTCGGAAAAGCTGGGCTGCGAAGTCCGGGCAAAACCGGAAGGCAGATTTGCGGGAGCCATTGGGGCGGCGCTTTGCGCCGGGGATCTCAGGGCAAGCAGATGATACAGATGGGAAGAGATTCAGGGCAAGCCCGGCCTGCATGCGACATTTAAAAAGTGGAAAGAAGGGAAGCAGAGGGAATTTCTGGATTTCTGCACGGGAGTAAGGGGGATCAAGCTTCTATATGATTCTTTTTTCAAAGA
>CATKXE010000032.1 GCA_949840465.1 uncultured Lachnospiraceae bacterium
GCAGGCAATGCTGCCTATCCATAAAAAGGAGATCGAAACGAAATGGGAATTGTGATTGCGATACTATTATTCAGCGCTATTGTGATTTTTCATGAGCTGGGACATTTTCTGCTGGCAAAGGCAAATGGAATACGGGTGGATGAATTTTCCCTTGGGCTTGGACCTACTTTGGTGGGAAAAGAATTTAAAGGGACCAAATTTTCCTTAAAGCTCCTTCCCTTCGGCGGGGCGTGTATGATGGGTGAAGATGATGCCGATGATATGTCGGAGGGCAGTTTTAACAGCAAGTCTGTCTGGGCGAGGATGTCTGTCATTGTCGCAGGGCCTTTATTTAATCTGCTTTTGGCGTGGATACTCTGTGTAATCATGGTCGCGTGGGTGGGATACCGCGCGCCGGTTGTGGGGGAGGTGTCGGAAGGGTACTCTGCCAAAGAAGAGGGGATGAAGCCCGGCGATGTGATCACTGAGATTGACGGGAAGCGAATTCATCTCTGGAACGAGATTTCTCTTTCTAACCTGATGAACAGCGAAGGGGAAAACACAGAGATCACGTATCTGCGCGGCGGAGAGGAAACCACTGTCGTATTGGAGCCGCGTGCTCTGGAAGGGGATCTGAATAAAAGGCTTGGGATCACAAGCATGGCAACGCTTACAAAGACAGGCGTGACAGGCTCCCTTCAATACGGAGCCTATACGGTGAAATACTGGATTGACTATACCATAGACTGCCTGAAAATGTTAGTGGGCGGAAAAGTCGGTGTTAAGGATATGTCCGGGCCGGTTGGGATCGTGGATGCTGTGGATGAGACCTATCAGAATTCCAGGCCGGCGGGCTTAAAGATCGTAGTGCTGAATCTGATGAATTTTGCAATCCTGCTTACCGCAAATTTAGGGATCATGAATCTGCTGCCCATACCTGCATTAGACGGCGGAAGGCTGGTATTTTTGGCAGCAGAGGCAGTGCGCAGGAAACGGGTGCCGCCGGAGAAAGAAGGGATGGTGCATTTTGCAGGGTTTGCGCTGCTGCTGGTGTTGATGGCGGTGGTCATGTACAATGACATTGTAAAATTATTTTAATGTTTGAGGTATGAAGATAAAACCGCAGCCCTCATCATTACTGGTATCCCCAGTATACCGTGATGGCCGCCATCTTAGGGTCTTCCACATAGGTGTACCAGACCGTTTCCAACCCATAGTAAACGGCAAGATTCTGTGCGGCCTGCGGGATTAATTGCTGGATGACATCATCATGAGCCTGCTGGTATAGCCCTTCGTCTGGAAATTTACAGGTAAAAGCGCTTTGCATGGCGTATACGGACTGGTTCATGTTCTGCAGGATCAGGTCCCGGTCATATACGTCGTAATACATTCCGTTCAGGACATAATAGTTCAGATCCATGGACACACATTCAGGGTAATAGACTTCAGGATCCGGTGTGTGGCTTCTGTACATGTCTGTGTCCGTACAGCACAGATATCCATAATTAATGCTGTCTAAGGGGATGTTCACGCCGCTTTCCCCCTGAAAAAATACCGGGTCGCCGAAAGTCACATCCATCTGATAATATTGTCCATTACACTTTACGATATTCCAGGCATGGGGACCCTGCTCAGGAATGGTTCCGACCACATAAATGCATTCGATCCCCAGCCTCTGCAGCAGATATTGGGCTGCGCGGGAGTAACCGGCGCAGACCGAAGCTTTGTTTACGAGAGCGCTGTAGATATTCTGGTTATCTGGCGCGTCCATATTATAATCCACAGTATTTACCAGATATTCAAACACATATTTTATCTTGTCATACTCCGGCGCCTCCAGGGAGATGCCGGCCAGGCATGCATTCGCCGCGGCGTCGATTTCCGCGCTTCTTCTTACCAGCTCTTCGCCCTGACAGATATAGCCGGGGCGGACTTCAGAATAATCGGAATAGCTGGTGATCTGGGTCTTGCCTGTACACCAGAACACCTCCGGACGGTCATAAAGCAGGTATTCATAGATCCTTCCAAATTCATTTGCTGTTGCGCAGTGAATATAGATGGATTCGGCCTGATTTCGGATTCCCTGCAGGATCTCTTTGTAGACAAGCTGCTGGCCGTCGCTCAGGAGCTGATAATAATATCCGCCGGCGACTTCCGTCTCATCGATGGTGATCTCTGCAAAGGGAACGGTGTTCTCCACAATCTGATCTACAACTTCCTGGGTGATTTTTGCTGCCTCCGGCAGCTTTTGTAAATATAATTTTGCCGCTGTTACCGTCCCTGCGATGCAGAGCAGAACACAGAGGAACAGCATACAGATTAAAGGGAAAATCCGCTTTTTTTTCTTCCTTCTCATTGTGACTCCTTCAGGAACCAGTGGAAACAACTTGTACGGGCGTATAAGTTGTCTCCATCGGTTCATTACCATGTGCTTTTTCAATTATAACGTTTTTCCCTGAAAATGTAAATGGAATGTTGCACACCGCATTCAGGGGAATAGAATCGTACGGCAGGAATTGACAAATGTTTTCATTGGTTATATCCTATACTTACTTGGCCGATTACAAGACTTTATATAACTGCGAGGTGATATACAAATGATGCATGTTTTTTACTGCATAAAATGCAAACGCTACCACTATACCAACAACCAGAGCCGCGCCGTATGCTGCGGTGAGCAAATGTACCATGTAGATGTGGATTTTACAGATTTTGTAAAAATGGACAGGGAGGAACGGGAAGCGTTCCTGCAGCTCTATGCCCTGGCAGAATAGCCGGCGTCAGGTTAATTCCGCGATTCTGGAGACTCCCACATAGATTTCTGATATTTTATACCACGTCTGATAATTGACCGTGCCGGTCTGCGGAAGGCCGAAGACGGACTGGAACACCCGGACAGCTTCCGATGTGGCCGGGCCGAATATTCCGTCCGCCTGTATCTTCGGGATGGTAGGGTAGGCTGTTGCTATGGCGTTTAACTGTTCTTGTATCTGGCGGACCTTATCGCCGCTGGAGCCGATTTCCAGGGTATAACCCGGCCAGGAGGAGGGAACCCCGGAGACTTCCGGCGCTGTATTGATGTACATATTATCCCCATAGTAGTACCGCAGGATCTCAATCGCAGAATATCCCTGTTCCCCCAGAGACATAGATCCCCATTGCTGCATCCAGTTGGGGCAGGTCACTCTCTGCCCGTCGCAGTACTGGGTCAAAATAGGCTGTCTCACATTGGGACGGGACAGATAATTTGCAAACATCTCATCTACGATCAGGGAGATCGTATTAAAGTAATTTCTTTCCGGAATCCATTTGTGGTCAAACGCGGTGGAAGAGGTGATCGTAAAATCATAGCCTCTGTTTCGATACCCCGAAACCGCTGTCCATTCTATAGTAAAGTTTCCCATATAAGAAATATTAATTTGATATCAAATTAAATTTTGTATAAAAAGTATAAAAATAATATGAAATAGAAAAATGTATATTGACATATATTGTAAATATATATAGAATAACCGTTAGTTAGCTAACTAAATAATTGCGTTTTGGAAAGGGGAAGTGCAGACATGTGTATAGATCATAACCATATGCAGATACTGGAGATACTGGGACAGGTGACACATTTAAACGCCTGCAGAGCCAAGCAAATGTTTGGAAAATATGAATTAAAACCAGGCCATGCCGGAATCTTATTTATTCTGGATAAAGAGGGGGAATTATCACAACGGGAACTTTCGGAAAAGATGAAACTGTCCCCGCCTACCATTACATCTGCGCTTCAGAAGATGGAAAAACTCGGCTTCATCCGACGCAAACAGGATCCATATGACCAACGGGTGCTGCGTCTGTGCGTCACAGAAAAGGGAAAGTCCTGCATTGAGCAGATCTGCAGGGTAGGAAAAGAAATGGAAGAGCTGGTGTTCCAGGGGATCAGTACAGAAGAGAGCCTGCTTTTGAAACGGCTGCTCATGCAGGTCCGGGATAATCTGATGGAGGGGCAGGATCCGTCCATCCTGCGGCCGCCTCTTTGATGGCCGTGGCCGACAGGAAAGGCTTCTGTCTGATCATAGGCTTGTATTGAAGGAAAGGAGACATACAATGAGAAAATTATTCAAGTACATGGGCATGTACTGGAAAACGGTGCTTATTGTTTTTCTGGTGCTGATCGTACAGGCATACTGCGACCTGTCCCTGCCGGCTTACACCTCGGACATTGTGAATGTGGGAATCCAGCAGGGCGGAATCCATGAATCGGTGCCTAAAGCGGTTTCTGAAAAAGAAATGGGACGGATCCTGTTATTCATATCGGATCAGGCGGATCGGCAGGAGGTCATGGATGCCTATGAGGAGGATGACTCTGCTTATGAAAAAAAGGCATTGATCTTAAAGAAAGATTTTCAGGAGGGGACAGAGGGAAGTCAGGAACGGTATGAGGCATTGGCAGATATTATGAGCCTGCCCATGATGTTGGTTCAGGGATTTTCCTCTGGAAGCGATGAGACAAAACAGATCGAGGAACAGATGATGTCCGCCATTCCTAATGAAATGCTGCCGGAAGATGCGGATATATTTGACGTCATGGGAATGCTTCCCCCAGAACAGATGAATCTGCTTTTGGAGGAGATTGAAGAACAGATGTCGGATATGCCGGAGATGATTCTGGACCAGGCGGCAATCTCTTATGTAAGGACAGCATATCAGGATCTGGGGATGGATATGGACAAGATCCAGACAGATTATCTTCTGGAAACCGGAGCAAAGATGATCGGCCTGGCATTTTTAGGAATGATGGCGAGTATTGTGGTAGGGCTTCTGGCGTCCAGGGTAGGCGCGGCGTCCGGGCGCGACCTCAGGGGGAGAGTATTCCGTAAGGTAGTAGGATTCTCAAGCAACGAGTTCGACCGTTTTTCGACCGCGTCCCTGATCACCCGGAGTACCAATGACATCCAGCAGATCCAGATGCTTATGGTTATGCTGCTGCGTATGGTATTGTATGCGCCGATTATGGCGGTGGGCGGTATTTATCAGGTATTCAGGACCAATGTATCGATGTCCTGGATCATCGCGCTTGCGGTTATTTTGATCGGTCTGGTGATTCTGGTGCTTTTTACAGTGGCAATGCCGAAGTTTAAAGTGATGCAGAAGCTGGTAGACCGGCTGAACCTGGTGACAAGGGAAATTCTCACAGGCCTTTCTGTCATCCGGGCATTCAGTACGGAAAAACATGAAGAAGAACGGTTTGAAACGGCAAATCAGGATCTCACAAGGACGAACCTGTTCGTCAACCGTGCCATGACATTCATGATGCCGGTGATGATGGTGATTATGAACGGGGTCTCCGTCCTCATTATCTGGACAGGGGCTCATGGGGTCAATGACGGTCAGATGCAGGTGGGGGATATGATGGCGTTCATCCAGTACACCATGCAGATCATCATGAGTTTTCTGATGCTGTGTATGATTTCCATTATGCTGCCCAGGGCGGCTGTGGCGGCAGAACGCGTGGATGAGATTCTGACCAGTGAAACGCTGATCCACGATCCAGAAGAGCCAAAGCCGTTTCCGGATACAACCAAAGGCGTGCTGAACTTTGACCATGTATCTTTCCGCTATCCGGGGGCGGACGAGGACGTCCTCCATGATATCTCCTTTACGGCAAAGCCGGGGGAGACCACGGCGGTCATCGGCAGCACAGGAAGCGGAAAATCCACTCTGGTTAACCTGATTCCCCGCTTTTACGATGTGACCGCAGGTTCCATCACCCTGGACGGCATGGATATCCGGGAGCTTCGGCAGCATGACCTGAGAAAGAAGCTGGGATATGTCCCACAGAAAGGGGTGCTGTTCTCCGGGACAGTTGCCTCCAATATCATGTTCGGTCATCCTGAGGGGTCTGATCAGGAGATGAGGGAAGCCGCAGAAATCGCTCAGGCAACGGAATTTATCGAGGCAAAGCCGAAGAAATATGACAGCTCCATTTCGCAGGGCGGGGCAAATGTTTCCGGCGGGCAGAAGCAGAGGCTGTCCATCGCGAGGGCAGTCGCGAAGCATCCGGATATTTTCATTTTCGACGACAGCTTTTCGGCTCTGGATTATAAGACTGACGTGGCGCTTCGCAGGGCTTTGAAGGAAAAGACACAAAACAGCACAGTCCTGATCGTGGCACAGCGTATCAGCACGATCCTGCATGCCGAGCAGATCATCGTATTGGATGACGGCGAAGTAGCGGGAATCGGCACCCATCAGGAGCTGCTCCAAAACTGTGAAGTATACCGGCAGATTGCAGAATCCCAGCTGTCGGAAAAAGAACTGGCTGAAACCGGAGCCTATGGCAAAAAGGAGGGACAGCACAATGAGTAGAGAAGGACGAAGGCCTGTCGGCCCCAGGCATGGACACGGTCCCGGGGGAATGGGGGCCGGCGAAAAGGCAAAAGATTTCAAGGGTACGATTAAAAAACTGGTAGGCTATATGAGCGTCTACAAAATCCCGATGTTGTTTGTCCTGATCTTTGCGGTGGGAGGCACAATCTTTAATATTATCGGCCCGAAAATCCTGGGCAAAGCTACGACGGAGATCTTTAACGGCCTGGTCAGCAAGGTGTCCGGAACCGGAGGCATGGATTTTAACAGGATTGGGAGAATCTTACTTCTGACATTGGGACTTTATGTCGTGAGCGCCATATTTTCCTTTATACAGGGCTATATCATGACCGGGATTTCCCAGAAAACAACCTATCGTTTCCGCAGGGAGATTTCGGAAAAGATCAACCGGATGCCCATGAGTTATTTTGATAAAATGACTTATGGGGAAGTGCTTTCCCGTGTGACAAATGACGTGGACACGCTGGGGCAGAGCTTAAACCAGAGCGCGACACAGATGATCACGTCCGTGACGCAGATGATCGGGGTATTGGTTATGATGCTGTCTATCAGCCCGCTGATGACGCTGGTAGCGCTTCTGATGCTTCCTGTATCCATCGCGATGATCTCGCTGATCATGGGGAAATCCCAGAAATATTTCCGGGGCCAGCAGGAATTTCTGGGAAATGTAAACGGGCAGGTGGAGGAGGTCTATTCCGGGCACAATATTATCAAAGCATTTAACAAAGAGGAAGAGACCATAGCAATCTTTGAAAAGACCAATCACCGGCTGTATGAATCTGCATGGAAATCCCAGTTCCTCTCAGGCATGATGATGCCTATCATGCAGTTTGTGGGAAATCTGGGTTATGTAGGAGTCGCCATCTTAGGAGGGTATCTGGCGGTTAAGAAGACCATTGAGGTGGGGGATATCCAGTCTTTTACCCAGTATGTGCGCAATTTTACCCAGCCCATCCAGCAGGTGGCGCAGGTAGCCAATATGCTGCAGTCTACGGCCGCGGCGTCGGAGCGTGTGTTTGAATTTTTGGAGGAGAAGGAAGAAGACCAGACGGTGCCTGATCCGGTATCTGTGGAAGGGCTTCAGGGAAATGTGGAGTTCTCCCATGTACGCTTTGGATATAACCCGGATAAGATCATCATCCATGATTTTTCAGCAGAGGTGAAAGAGGGGCAGAAGATTGCCATTGTCGGCCCTACGGGAGCGGGAAAAACGACCATGATCAAGCTTTTAATGCGGTTCTATGACGTCAACGACGGGGCGATCCTGATTGACGGGCACAATGTAAAGGACTTTAACCGCAGTGAGCTGCGGATGATGTTCGGTATGGTACTGCAGGATACCTGGCTGTTCCACGGCAGCATCCGGGATAATATCCGCTACGGGAAATTGGATGCAACGGACGAAGAGGTGGTTGCCGCGGCGAAGGCGGCCAGAGTACATCGGTTTGTGCAGACGCTTCCCGGGGGGTATGATATGGAATTGAATGAAGAGGCCAGCAATGTATCCCAGGGACAGAAGCAGCTTTTGACCATTGCAAGGGCAATCCTGGCTGACCCGAAGATCCTGATCCTGGACGAGGCAACAAGCTCTGTGGATACCCGGACGGAGATCCAGATCCAGAAGGCGATGGATACGCTGATGAAGGGCCGGACCAGTTTTGTGATCGCGCACCGGCTGTCCACCATCCGTGACGCTGACCTGATCCTTGTTATGAGGGATGGAGATATCGTGGAACAGGGAAATCATGAGGAACTGATTGCCAAAGACGGATTTTACGCGGAACTCTATAATTCACAGTTTGAGAAGACCAGTTGCGCGTAAGGGGAACAGGCGGAACATCGGGATACGTGTATACAATAGAAGAAATATTGATCAGGCGCACCGCGAGGTGCGCCGTTTTCTGTACGGCAGGGAACCGCAGGAAAACAGACAGGCAAATCTCTCCCCCTGGATCGTTGTTTCGTGGGAATAACTATCTTACTTAATCCATGCTCCCCCGGGGGTGAAGAAATTCATTTAAGTCAATTTTGAAACGGATATTTATATGGTCTTTTCTTATTTGGATGCGTTGGATCAGTGTGTTTGCCAGAATTCTTTTCACCGAAACATCCGCGTTCTGGAAGAGGTCTTTCCATGTGGGAAGTTTTTTGCAAAGTTCCCCCCATTCTTTTTCAGATACGGAGGATTTCTCTTGTTTTGCCTTAATCTGGTTTAGTTTATCAAGCTGCGCCTGTTCTCTTTTTTCGTGTTCTTCGATCACTGACATCAGTTTGTTTAGAGTCAGATCATACCTGCCTGTGACAGCTTCCGGGATTTTACTGTTCATGGAAGCAAGTTCATATCTGATTTTTTCAAGCTGCTTTTGCTCTTTTAACAGTTCCTTTTCTTTTTTTCGCTTTTCTTCATTCTGCTTTTGGACGATCAGTTCCAAAATATCCTCGTTTTCCTGTAAACGGCCAATATAGTCCGATAATTGCCTAAATACAATCCCATCGATCTTGTCTGCCCTGATCTGCTTAAACGGATCGTGGGGAACACCCTGATGCGCATTCTGGCATCTGTAAATGGGGATTCTGCTTGTGCGTCTTTCCCCGGTATCTTTGATCGTCCAGTAATTATATTTACTTCCATTCCCCATTTTACAGCCGCAATATCCGCAGTGCAGTATATCGATCAGAGGCAGCATGCCATCGTTTCTGCCGATCACGGTTGCATTCTGGTTTTCGGGCTTCTTTGTATATTTTCCGGCCCGCAAAGCCCGTTTCTCCTGCACTCTGTTCCAGGTATCATCATCAATGATCCGGATCTCTTCGTTCGGTTTATGGGCTATGCTCCAGTCTTTCATTTCCAGAGTACGGTATTTTTCATTTATTTTTTCCCTGCGCCTGTATGCAACACGGCCGGAATAAACCGGATTTGTCAGGATGCTTGTAATGGTTCCCCCTTTCCAGTTCTCGCCGTTAGGAGAAAGCCGCCTGCATTTTTCGTTCCCGTTTAAAATTTTTGCGATCTTTGCAGAACCAAACTCCATATTGAGGGATAGGCCGTAGATGCGCTTTACTATTTCCGCTTTCTCGGGGCACACGGTCAGTTTTTTTAATAACCGTCCGTGTTTGCTCAGATTGCCGGAGTTTTCCAGTATATATCCATAAGGGGCTTTTCCGCCCATAAATCTGCCCTCAGCCGCCAGCTTACTGGCGGCGTCTTTTACCCGCATACCCGTATCAGAGCTGCTTTTCTGGGCATTCCCGCATCTTAAAGCCAATACCAGCTGCCCCATGATATCATTTGCTTCCGGGGAAATGCAGCCGTCTTTCACCGTATAGATATCAACCCCCACATTTTTCAGGGTCATGATATAAAACCCGGTTTCCCACATTCTGCGTCCGATACGGTCATCTTTATAGGTCACTAATATATCATATTCTTTGTTTTTGGCGTCTTTATAAGCTTCCTGCAGGGCAGCCCTGTCCCTGACCGGATTTTTGTATCCGCTGATGCCGCCTTCAAAGTATTCCTTTCCATCAAATATCCAATCTTCT
Organism: uncultured Lachnospiraceae bacterium; assembly: GCA_949840465.1. Lineage (GTDB taxonomy): Bacteria > Bacillota > Clostridia > Lachnospirales > Lachnospiraceae > Schaedlerella. The sequence continues at coordinate 9,901 of CATKXE010000032.1, forward strand.
TGCTGATCGATATAATCTAATACAAGCTGTCTTTGTATATTCAGATCCCCATCAGCTTCAAGCTGCTGATTGGAACTGACCCTTAATAGGATACGCACCCGTTTCGTTGCCATTGTTCTTTTTTGAACCATGAAATATTTCCTTTCCGGCGTTTGGCTGATGATAAATTTTATAATGCTTTTTCGAGATACTCATTCAATATTCCTGCGAGAATACTTTTTACTTCTGCGGCAATGGAATCATCCTGAAGTCCGCACGGAAATTCTAAAGTGATTTTCATCCCGTCATCCTCTCTTGTCAGGGATTCGAATGTCTGGCTATCCACTGATTTCTCCGGTTTTTGTTTCTCCTTTTATTTTTATGAAAAAAGAGATTGTCTGATTCGTATACAGTACTTGTCTTTTCTATACGCATTGCATAAAAATCACTCTCACAAAAGATTTTGCTTTGCGGGGAAAGTGATTGTTTTCAACCTTTGGAGTAATCGCTCAAATAATGTGATTTCTTCATCGGAATCCCCTTTTCCCTGAGTCCATTTAGAGGCTTACAGAATAACTATGGCCAGGAAATCAAAGGAAACACGATACATTCCGCTACCATTCCGTATAGACACGATTCAGGGTAAAGGACATGATCGCCAGTACATTTGCCCGGATGGAGGCATCAGGCCAGGTGGCATAGATTTCGGATGAGGCCACATTTTTGATATAATCCCGGTATCTCACATAGTAATTCTGAGCCGTGGTGTCCCGCGGCGACCCGTCATGCACGACGATATATTCCGGTACGACCACCCTGCTCAACACGATTTCACCGGATTCATTGGTGGGCTTGATCTCATCCTCCGCGATTTTGGGCGGATATTCCCCATACAATGTGTGGGCGGGGATGACAAAGACTTCTTCCCTTTCGTCGGTCTGGGTTATGGGGCGGAGCCGTACGTTCTGGATCGCAGTCACATCCGGCAGGATTTCCGCCCCGGAGATGCTTACCGGCTCAAAGCCCGGAGCCCGCACATCCAATGTATATTCTGCATAAGGCTGCGCCTCCACCGTCGGATCCAGGCTGTATTCCAACGGCGGCGCATTCAGCTCCACCGTGTCTGTCTGGCCGGAGCTGTCGGTATTTAATTCCTCCAATGTGCTGTTTGGCACTCCGGTATAGGAGACCGATACGACAGCGTCTGATACCGGGAAAGAATCAATCTCCGAAGTGACGTTAATCTGCAGTTTCCCTTTTTCTGTCTGTTCCTGCATTGCTTCACCCGATGCAGGATTTTCCTGCATTGCCTTAATATAAACCATAATTCCCCCTGTGATAAAAATGTTCTATAAAACTATATGCATTGAAAAACAGGGGTGTGAGTTTTTTGAGGATGTCCGGGCAGGATTAAACCAAATCCCCCGCAGCAAGCCGGGGGGGGATCTGGTCTTGCACTCTGCTTTGTCTGTTGCAAAACAAGTGCCGCTGGCACTTGGCAATCTTCGCGGCAGTCGCCGAATGGACATATAAAAACATGTCCGCATGGCTTGTCGCTTTGAGGGAATCAAAAAAGGGTCTTCCCAAAAACGGTCAATGGGGTATAATGGATATAAACCGATATGGTCAACGAAGGCCTGGGCAGTGCAAAGCATCATACGAAAAAACGATGCGGGAACTGCCCCCATTAAAAATCTGCTGCGCAGATTGGTTACATGTTGCCGGAGGGAATGACATGAATGAAAAATTTTTTGCGCTGCCGGAAGAAAAACAGCAGAAGATCATCAATGCAGGATACCGCGTATTCTCACAAAATTCGTATAAAAAGAGCCCTGTGAGTGAGATCGCAGGCGAGGCTGGCATCAGCAAATCTTTATTGTTCCACTATTTCCATAATAAGAAGGAGCTGTATCTGTTCCTTTGGGATAACTGTGCGAAGGTGACGATGCAGTATCTGACGGAGTTCAGATGCTATGAGCAGACGGACCTGTTCGAGATGATTTATCGGGGAATGCAGGCAAAATTCCGGGTCATGCGCATCTATCCCTATATGGGAAATTTTGCCGTCAGGGTTTTTTATGAGAGGAATCCCGAGGTCTGTATGGCAGTCCGGGAGATTTATGAGAAATATAAAGACATCAAGGCAAACCGCACGCTTTTGAATCTGGATCCAAAACAGTTCCGGGAGGGGATTGATATTTCTATGATGTATCAGGATATGTATCTGGCGTCGTTAGGCTACCTCTGGGAATTTTGCCAGCGGGATGACGCGGATGTGGAAAAGATGGATGTAGAAAAAATGGAACAGGATTTTATAAAAATGATCCAGTTCTGGAAGAAGATTTATCAGCGGGAGTAAGGAACTGTCCCTGAGGAATCGTACAGGAGGCAGATTTTGAGAGGAGAGGAACATGAACGCGATTGAACTAAGAGGGCTGACCAAATTTTATGGGAAATCAAGAGGGATCACAGATTTAAGCCTGACAGTGAAGGAGGGAGAATTTTTCGGATTTATCGGGCCTAACGGGGCGGGGAAGAGTACAACGATCCGAACACTTCTGGGGCTGATCAAAAGCACCAGCGGGAGCGCCGCCATTTTCGGAAAGGATACCGTAAGAGAGAAAAAAAACGTACTGGCACAGGTGGGATATATGCCCTCGGAAGCGGTATTTTATCCGGGGATGCGTGTCAGGGAAGTGATCCGGCTTTCGGCCAGGCTTCGGAAAGCCGACTGTGCCGATGAGGCGGACGGGTTGTGCCGGAGGCTGGGGCTGGATGTTTCCAAAAAAGTGGACGCTCTGTCCTTTGGAAACCGGAAAAAGGTCTCTATTGTATGCGCCCTGCAGCATCATCCCAGACTCTGCATTCTGGACGAACCGACCAGCGGACTGGATCCCCTGATGCAGAGGGAATTTTTTTCCATATTGAAAGAACGGAATGCACAGGGAACCACTGTTTTTTTGTCCTCCCACATCCTCTCAGAGATTCAGAGGAACTGCACAAGGGCGGCAATCATCCGGGAAGGAAAGGTAATTGCCTGTGACAGCGTGGAAGCGCTCTCGAAAACAAGCGCAAAGCGGGTTCATGTGCAGGGGGAGGTTTCCGTATCCGCTCTTGACCATGTCCGTGACCTTCAGCAGAACGAGAGTGGGATCAGCTTTTTGTACGGCGGAGATATAGATGCATTGCTGCGCATCCTTGTAAAACAGAAAATCTCGGATCTGACCATATCAGAGCCAGATCTGGAGGAGATTTTTCTGCATTATTATCTGGATGGGAAAGGGGACATAAAATGACAATGATCAGGCATGAATTAAAGCAAAACAGGCTCTCTCTCCTTGTCTGGACGTCGGCTGTGGGCTTCCTTCTGGCTGTCTGCATCCTGATCTTTCCAGAGATGAAGGAGGAGATGGATGGAGTCAGCGATATGTTTGCGTCCATGGGCAGTTTTACAGAAGCCTTTGGAATGGACAAGGTAAGCTTCGGGACGCTGACCGGGTTTTACGCCGTGGAATGCGGCAATATACTGGGGCTTGGCGGCGCATTTTTTGCGGCTATGTGCGGGGTATCCGTGCTGTCAAAGGAGGAGAAGGAGCACACGGCGGAATTTCTTCTGACCCACCCGGTCAGCCGTGGGCGTATCGTCACGGACAAGCTTGCCGCTGTGTTCTTTCAGGTGCTTATCCTGAACGGGGCGGTGTATGTATTTTCCATAGGCTCCATCGCGCTGATCGGGGAAGAGATCCCCTGGGAAGAAGTGTCGCTTCTGCATCTGGCGTATCTGCTGCTGCAGGTGGAGGTCGCCGGGATCTGCTTTGGGATTTCCGCGTTTCTGCGGCATGGAAGCATGGGGATCGGGCTGGGCGTGGCGGCAGTCCTGTATTTTCTTAATCTCATCGCAAATATCTCGGACAGCGCGGAATTTCTCCGGTATATCACACCTTTCGGTTATGCGGAAGGTTCGGATATCGTCACCAACATGAGCCTGGACGGAGGGCTGGCCGCGCTCGGAATGTTGTATGGAGCCATTGGGATCGGGGCGGCTTATGTGAAATATTGCGGGAAGGATATTGGGTAGATATCAAAATTCATCCCAGCACATTCTGTATATTTTCCTTGATCTTTTCGGATAAATGTGCATACTGTATTAACTCTTCTTCACTAAAACCTGCAAATCTGGTATGGTCATAATCGTTCTGTGCGGCGGCAAGATCGGCAAGGATCGAATCGGCTGCAGGCAGGAGTGTGATCTTCATCTGCCTGCGGCGCGGTTTCGCAATGCGTCTGCCTGCCTGGGAACCGGCAGGATTCTCAGCGCAATCTGCCTTTGGCACTGTTGCCGTTCTGAGATCCGCCACCCGGACATCCTCCACTTTGATCAGCCCGCGCGCGGTCAGTTTCTGTAATGTCAGGGAAAGTGTATTGCGTGAGATATTCGCAAAATCCGCGAGTTCCGAACGGACAGTGATCTGATGCGGCTGGCTTATGCACAAAAGGAGGCTGGACTCTATAACCGTCAGTCCGTTTTTCCGGGCGGCGGTTTCCAGATAGTGCTCCAAAAGCTTTCGGTTTCGGTAGACATCCATCAGGATCCCTTCCCCGGCGATCGCTTCGGCGCTGATCTTCGTGGTGAGTTCCTCGCCTACTTTTTTGGAACCCGGCAGGATCGCGGGCGGGATCATTCCGTCTCCGGCTGCATCCACAAGAAAACGGTAGATCTGCAGGCGGTTTTTCTCATAGTCACCTTCATCAAACACATGTTTATAAAAATTGTTGTAGTACTCAAATACCATCATTTTCATTTTGATTGTATTTGAAATGCTCGCCCCCTGGCTTGCAAGGGAGCCTTTTGTCTTCACATAGTAATAAATGGGGGCCTGCAGTGCATAAATAGTCTCCGCATGGCGGATATATTCCAGATTGAACATGAAGTCTTCGCACCAGCTGATTGTGACATCCATGCGCAGATGATGCTGCTCTATGATCGCTCTGCGGTACAGTTTATTCCAGAGTACGCCGTAATAAAAATCTGCGGGGTTCTCCATCATATGGGATGCAAATTCTTCCTGCGTCATTACATCGTCTTCCTCAATATCCCCTTTTTGCGACAGACGTTCGCCGACCACCCGGTAAAAATCAGAAATGACAAGGTCGCAGCCATGCTCTTTGGCGGCGCGGACGAACAGTTTGGTGGCGTCCGGCGTGATCCAGTCGTCGCTGTCCAGAAATTGAAGGTAAGTGCCGCACGCCTGGTCAATGGCCAGGTTCCGTGTGTCGGATACGCCGCTGTTTTCTTTATGTATGACGCGTATCCGGGAATCCTTTGCGGCATAGCTGTCGCAGATGGCGCCGGAGGAATCTTTGCTGCCGTCATTGACGAGCAGAAGTTCAAAATCTGTATATTCCTGGTTCAGAATGCTGTCGATACAGCGGTTGAGATGTTTCTGTGCATTATAGACCGGCACAATGATACTGACAGTCGGGGTCATGGTTACACGCTCCTTTTCTAAATATTTCTGGTCTCTTTTTCAGATTCCGGTTGTTTTGGATCAATATAGATATTCTATCAAATTTGGATGGAAATGGGAATATGGAAAATTTATGTTGCAAAGTCTGCTAAAACAGGTTGGATTTTGCATGGAAAACCGTTATAATATTAGCCGGAAGCAATGCAAAGCAACGAGACAATCTATTTGCGCGTAACCGGGTTACAAAAGAGAGAAGAAAAATGATCGCTGAAATCATGAACGGAAAATGGGTTCCCCGGAATTCCCTCCTGGAAGCATTGGAACTGACAAAGACACAGGCGCCCAGGATTGCGGCGGCAGGCGCAGGAGGAAAGACTACCATATTAAAGAGGCTGGCCGAAGAGTACAGGCAAACAGGGCAGAAACCGATTGTGACAACCACCACGCATATGTTCAGGGAGGATTCGCCGCTGTTTTTGGAAGACCCTTCTGTGGAGGAAATTCTTGCCCTTTTGGATAAAGAGGGCTGTGCATTTGCCGGGGGAAGAGCCAAAAACGGGAAGATAAAGATCCTTCCTGCGGATGTACTCGATGCGATCTTAGAGCTTCCCAATCCGGTTTTGCTCGAGGCGGACGGGGCGAAAAGGCTTCCGGTAAAATTCCCGGCAGGCCATGAACCGGCCATTTTTCCGGAGACGACCCATGTCCTGTACGTATACGGTATGGATGCGCCCGGGAGAAAAATAAGAAAGGCCTGCTTCCGGCCGGAGCTTGCGGCTCATTTTCTGAAAAAATCTCCCGAGGATCTCCTGACGCCGCAGGATATTGCGGCTCTTGCGCAGAGCGGACGGGCAGGGAAAAAAGGGGTTGGGGCAGGGATGCAATATGCATTGATCCTGAATAAAGCAGACACGTTGAACCGATGCAATATGGCATTGGAGATCTGGAAGGCTATGGAGCATAAGGAAGAAGGAAAGGTAATTGTCACGTCAAATGTGAAAAAAGTATAGCAAAACAGCAGAGAAACGTGTTATAGTTGTTCCGGTATGTTAAAACGTTTCAGAAAACGGAGTGTAAAAAGATGCTGAAGATAAAGGAATATGTGAAAGCAGAAAGCCTGGAACAGGCTTATGAACTGAACCAGAAGCGCGGCAACCGGATCCTCGGCGGCATGCTCTGGCTGAAAATGAGCAATGCCCGGATCCATACGGCCATTGACTTATCCGGCTTAGGGCTTGGCCGGATAGATGAGACAGAGGAAGAGATACGGATTGGCTGTATGGCAACCCTTAGGGAACTGGAATTGAATGAACCTCTGGAACGCATCAGCCAGGGCCTGGTCCGCGAAAGCGTGAAGCATATCGTAGGCGTGCAGTTCCGCAATCTGGCGACGGTGGGAGGCAGCCTTTTTGGAAGATTTGGTTTTTCGGACGTGCTGACCGGTTTTCTTGCCTTGGACACGTATGTGGAATTATACAAAGGCGGGATTCTTCCGCTCCGGAAATTCGTGGAAATGAAGCGGGACAATGATATCCTTGTCAGGGTGATTGTCAGGAAAACATACGGGAATTATGTTTATCTTACACACCGGAATACAAAGACGGATTTTCCGGTACTGACAGTGGCCGTTTCCAGTGACAGCCGGGGTGCAAGGGCTGTGGTGGGTGCAAGGACTCAAAAGGCGGTCTGTATTGCTCTGCCTCAAGAATGGAAATGCCGGCTCGACCAGGGGAACTGCAGCGGAAAGGAACTTCAGGAGCTGTCAAAAGAACTGGCCGGAGAAATTCCCATGGGAAGCAATCTGCGTGCCAGCGCCGGATACCGCCGCCATCTGGCCGGGGTATTGATACGAAGAGGCCTTTTAGCGCTTCAGGAAAGGGGGAGGCAGGATGCAGATTAATGTGGTATTGAACGGGAAGACTATAACAGAAGAGATTGCGCCGGATCTGCTGCTCATTGATTTTGTGAGAAATCATAAATGCTACAGCGTGAAGCGGGGATGTGAGACGTCCAACTGCGGGCTGTGCACCGTATTTCTGGATCAAAAACCTGTGCTGTCCTGCGGCATATTGGCGGCAAGGGCGGACGGCCATGCGGTGGATACGCTGGAGGGGCTTTTGGAGGAAGCAAAGGAATTTGCCATGTTCATTGCAGATCAGGGGGCAGAGCAGTGCGGGTTCTGCAACCCGGGCATGATCATGAATGCCATTGCCTTGTTCCGGGAGAATAAAGAGCCGTCGGATGAAGAGATCAGAGAATATCTGGCCGGAAATCTGTGCCGCTGTTCCGGATATGAAGGACAGCTCCGCGGAATCCGGGCATTTTTGGAATACAAAAAACAGGGAGGTGCTCTATGCGTTCAGTAGGACAGCCTGTCAGAAAGAAAGATGCAGAGGCGCTCCTGACCGGACAGCCGGTCTATATGGATGATCTGGCATCCCGGGACTGCCTGATCGTTAAGCTTTTACGGAGTCCCTATGCCAATGCGTCTGTTGCGGAGATTGATACAAAAGCCGCACAGATGGTGGATGGAATTGAAGCGGTCTATACATGGAAGGATGTGCCGGAACAGAGATTTACCCTGGCCGGGCAGACTTATCCGGAGCCCAGCCCTTATGACCGGCTGATCCTGGATCGCCATGTAAGGTATGTGGGAGATCCGGTGGCAATCGTGGCCGGGGAAGATGAAGCCTGTGTGGATCGTGCGCTGAAAAAGATCCGGGTGGAGTATGAAGTCCTTCCGTCAATTTTGGATTTTCATGACGCAAAAGATTCTCCTGTGCTTGTACATCCCGAAAAGAGCTGGAGGGCGCTCTGTCCGGTAGGCGCGGATAACCGCAGGAATCTCTGTGCTTCCGGAGAAAGCCATGAAGGGGATGTGGAAGCGGTTCTTTCGGATTGCGATGTGACGGTGGAGGAAACCTATCATGTGAAGGCGGTGCAGCAGACCATGATGGAGACATTCCGCACGGTCTGTTATAAAGATGTATACGGGCGACTGAACGTTATGAGTTCCACCCAGATCGTCTACCATGTGCGCAGGATCTTATCCAATGCCCTTGGTATCCCGAAGTCTCAGATCCGGGTGTTTAAGCCCAGGATCGGAGGCGGCTTTGGGGCAAAACAGACGGCGGTTTGCGAGGTGTACCCTGCGTTTGTGACATGGAAGACGGGAAAGCCGTCCAAGATTATATTTACCAGAGAAGAGACCCAGACAGCTTCATCCCCGCGGCATGAGATGGAGGTTTCTGTAAAAATCGGCGCAGACCATGACGGCAGGATCCGGGCAATGGATGTGTATACCCTGTCCAATACGGGCGCCTATGGGGAACACGGCCCAACCACGGTGGGGCTCTCAGGACATAAGTCCATCCCGCTTTACGGCTCTTTGGAAGCGCACCGTTTTTCCTATGATGTAGTGTATACTAACCGGATGTCGGCAGGAGCTTACCGGGGGTATGGCGCGACACAGGGGATTTTTGCGGTGGAGACCGCGGTCAATGAACTGGCGGGTAAACTAAAGATGGATCCTGTAGAGCTGCGGCTGAAAAACATGGTACGCGAGGGGCAGAAGATGCCGGCCTATTTTGGGGAGACCGCCACAAGCTGTGCATTGGACCAGTGTCTCGCCCGTACAGCCCGGATGATCGGATGGAAAGAAAAATATCCTTACAGGGATCTGGGAAACGGAAAAATCCGCAGCGTAGGAATTGCCATGGGAATGCAGGGTTCCTGTATTTCGGGCGTGGATGTGGGCTCTGCAACGATAAAATTAAATGAGGACGGAACGTATCTTTTGTCGATCGCGGCATCGGATATGGGAACCGGATGTGATACGATCCTGGCTCAGATGGGGGCTGAGTGCCTGGAATGCCCGGTGGATAATATCGCCGTATCCGGCGCGGATACGGATACCTCTCCTTACGATTCCGGTTCCTATGCCTCAAGCACTACCTATGTCACAGGAACGGCAGTACAGCATGCCTGTGAAAAGCTGCGGGAACGGATTCTGGAACTGGCGGCAAAGATGCTGGAATGCAGGGCGGGAGATCTGGACTTCGACGGACGGCGTGCAAAGAATCTTCAAAATGGCAGGGAGGCGTCTCTGGCAGAAATTGGGGTGCGCTCCATGTGCAACAATGCCAATGCGCTGCAGGTGACGGAGAGCTACAGTTCCCCGGTTTCCCCACCGCCCTTTATGGCAGGGGCGGCGGAGATTGAACTGGATACGGAAACAGGGCATGTGGAGATTCTGGATTATGCCGCAGTGGTGGACTGCGGGACAGTGGTAAACCCTAATCTGGCAAGAGTCCAGACAGAAGGCGGCATTGTGCAGGGAATCGGGATGGCCCTGCATGAAAATATCCAGTATAATCAGAGCGGAAAGCTGTTAAATAACTCCCTGATGCAGTATAAGATCCCGACCCGGCTGGATATGGGGAAGGTGCGTGTAGAATTTGCAGGCAGCTATGAGCCTACCGGGCCTTTCGGGGCAAAATCCATCGGTGAGATTGTGATCAATACACCGGCTCCGGCCATCGTCCACGCCATAGCCAATGCGACCGGGCTGTGGTTTCGAACATTGCCGGTGACCAGTGAGGAGATTGCCATGGGGATGCTGGAAAAATGAAATTAAGATTGATTTATCTGGCGGCTGGCAACAGCCGCCGGTTTGGTTCCAACAAACTTTTGTATGAATTGGAAGGAAAGCCCTTATACCGGCACCTTCTGGACAGGCTTGTCCGCATCTGTACGCGCCATCAGGAATGGGAAGTTGTGGTAGTGACCCAGTATCCCGAGATATATGAGGAGGTGGCCCGAAGCAATATTAAGGCCATCTTCTCGCCCGACAGCCATAAAGGTGCGTCCTACTCCATAAGGGCAGGGCTTCATGGGGCTGCAGATGCGCAGGCCTGTGTTTTTTGCGTGGCGGATCAGCCTTTTCTTGCGGAAGAAAGCGCGGAGGCTTTTCTGGAAACCATGGAAATGCAGCAGGCGGACTTAGGATGTGTGATCTGCGGGAGTGAAACAGGCAACCCTGTATGGTTCTCACAAAAATATTTTCCGGAATTATCAGAGCTGAAAGATGATCAGGGGGGACGGAAGGTTCTGAAAAAGCATCTGGAAGACGCGATACTCTTTGCGGTTGAAAATGAGAGGGAACTTAAAGACATTGATACGGCAGATTTTTGATAAATCTTGTCATATATGTACAAAATATGCTATACTGACAAAAGTGTGTCGGCGCTGATGGAAAAATATGGCATAATATGCCTGAAATTCTGATAAAAACTGCAGGAAAATAACCTGAACAGACTGCGCAGGATATTTCCATACAGTTCCGAAACAGGGCGGCGCGCAGAAAAGAGATGGAGAGAAGAGATGGAAGAGATTATATTTAAAAGGCCGGAACTGGAGGATCAGGAGATCATTGCCCCGTATTTTGATCAGGCGCCCAGCAGGAGCTGTGAGCGGACCTTTGCCAATGTATACCTCTGGTCCAGGCATTATCATGTGGAATATGCGTTGATAGAAGGGGCGTTGGTATTTCAGGACAACGGGGAAGGGCTGGGATTTGCTTATCCTGCGGGAGAGCCTGAGGCGGTAAGGCGCGCCCTGGAATACCTGATGCGCTACAGTAAGGAGCGGAAAGCACCGTTTAAGCTCTATAATGTGACGGAGGAGAATTTTGCCCAGATGGAAGCATGGTATCCGGGGAAGTTCCAGATCGAGTATCTGCGGGATGAGGCAGACTATGTATATGAGACGGAGAAGCTTGCCACCCTTGCGGGAAAAAAACTGCACGGCAAGCGGAACCATATCAATAAGTTTAAATCTTTATATGAAAACTGGAGTTACGAGCCCATTTCTGAGAAAAATGTGGAGGAATGTTTCCAGATGGCTCTGGATTGGCGCAATGAGAACGGATGTGAAGAGGATATCGAGAAGAATGCAGAGATGTGTGTGACTCTGAATTTCCTGCGGCTGTTCAAGGAACTGCGGATGAAAGGCGGGCTTATTCGGGTAGACGGGAAGGTGGTTGCATTCTGTGTCGGGGAACCGGTCTGCCAGGACACCTTTGTCGTTCATGTGGAGAAAGCATTTTCCGAGGTGGAAGGGGCTTATCCTATGATCAACCAGCAGTTCGTACAGCATGAATGCATGGATTACAAGTACGTGAACCGGGAGGAGGACACCGGAGCAGAAGGGCTTCGCAAGGCAAAGCTTTCCTATCATCCGGCTTTTCTCGTGGAAAAGGGGATTGTCACCTGGAAACCGTAAATATAAAGTAAACCTCCATGCCCGGGATGTGTGGCACTACCGTGAGTGAAAGAGGTTTACTTTGAGCCTCCGGCGGATGCGCGGAAAATGGGAGAGGAAGATGCCGCTTCGCGACCCCATTTTCGCGCAGTTCAGCGCCGGAGCGCTGAACTTTTAAAGTGAAGAAGGAGAGGATACGATGATTTCAAAAAAGATGGAAAATATGGTGGCGAACAGTTCTGCCATCCGTGCGATGTTCGAGGAAGGCAACCGCCTTGCGAAGTTGTACGGGAAGGAAAATGTGTTTGATTTCAGTCTGGGGAATCCCAATGTCCCGGCGCCGGAGGCGGTGAAGCAAGCCATTCTGGATATCCTTCAGGAAGAGGATGCTGTGGGGCTCCACGGATATACGAACAGCAACGCAGGGTATGAAGATGTGAGGCAGGCTGTGGCAGAGTCTTTGAATGAACGGTTCGGCACCGCATTTTCAGCAAAAAATATTACCATGAGCGTGGGAGCGGCCGGAGGGCTCAACGTGATCTTGAAGTCGCTTTTAAACCCGGGGGATGAAGTGATTGTATTTGCGCCTTATTTCGGGGAATACCGGAGCTACACAGACAATTATGACGGCGTGCTGGTAGAAATTTCGCCAGATACTGTTGATTTCCAGCCTAAGCTGGATGAGTTTGAAGAGAAGATTACTTCCAGAACAAAAGCGGTGATTGTGAATACGCCGAATAATCCAACCGGTGTCGTTTATTCGGAGGAAACCATCCGAAAGATGGCGGCAATTCTGGAAGCAAAACAGAAGGAGTATGGGACGGATATCTACCTGATTTCCGATGAACCTTATCGGGAACTGGCATATGACGGCGTGGAAGTTCCCTATCTGACAAAGTATTATGCAAATACAATCGTAGGATATTCTTACAGCAAATCCCTGTCACTGCCGGGAGAGCGGATCGGGTATCTGGTGATTCCCGATGAAGCGGCGGACAGCGCGGCATTGATCAGCGCGGCCAATGTGGCGACAAGGATTCTGGGATTTGTCAATGCGCCGACCCTGCAGCAGAAGATCGTAAAATACTGTCTGAACGAAAAGACGGATATTTCCTTTTATGACCGGAACCGGGAAACGTTATATAACGGGCTCAAAGACCTTGGCTTTGAGTGCATTAAGCCGGAGGGAGCGTTTTATCTTTTCGTGAAGTCTCCGGTGGAGGATGAAAAGGAATTTTGTGCGGCGGCTAAAAAACAGAATATACTGATTGTGCCCGGAAGCTCTTTTGGATGTCCCGGGTATGTCAGACTGGCATACTGTGTGGCGTATGAAACGATCGTCAACTCCCTGCCGAAGTTTGCAGAGCTTGCAGCGGAATACAGGTAAGGAATCGTTTCAGATGCACAAGTGATTCCAGGACTGTCCCTAAAGAGGAAGTTTGCAGAACCTGGGGCAGAATATCCAGAAAAAAACACATGACAGAAAAGACAGGAGATGCAGCCAGATGAACACAAAGATTATGGATAAGATAAGAAAAGTGGAGCCTTATGTGCCGGGGGAGCAGCCTCAGAACAAGGTAATAAAACTAAATACCAATGAAAATCCTTATCCGCCTGCCCCCGGTGTAAAACGTGCCCTACGGGAAACAGATGCAGACAGGCTCCGGTTATATCCGGATCCTTCTGCGGACAAACTGGTATCTGCTCTGGCAGAATATTATGGAGTGGGAAAGGATCAGATATTTGCGGGAGTTGGCTCGGATGATGTGCTGGCCATGTGTTTCCTGACCTTTTTTCATTCTCCTAAACCTGTCCTTTTCCCGGATATCACGTATTCTTTCTATAAAGTCTGGGCGGAACTATACCGGATACCTTATGAGTGCCCGAAACTGGATCAGGCATTCCGGATTGTAAAGGAGGATTATTACCGTGAGAACGGCGGAGTCATTTTCCCAAATCCGAACGCGCCCACCGCAGTCTATGAGGAACTTGATTTTGTAGAAGATATCCTTGCGCATAATCCGGATGTGGTGGTGATCGTGGACGAGGCATATGTGGACTTCGCAGGAAAATCTGCGCTGGAACTGATCGACCGGTATGAGAACCTGATCGTTGTGCAGACATTTTCCAAGTCGCGTTCCATGGCTGGGATGCGGATCGGATATGCCGTCAGCAACCCGGCTTTGATTCAATATCTGAATGATGTAAAATATTCCTTTAATTCTTACACGATGAATCAGATTTCCGTCGCCTGCGGGGCAGAGGCAGTGAAAGACCGGGAATATTTTGAAAAGACCGTCAAAACGATTGTGGAAACGCGTGAATGGGCAAAAGGAGAACTGAAAAAACTGGGATTTTGTTTTACCGATTCGAAGACAAATTTTATTTTCGCTAAACATCCTGAATATGATGCGGGCGAATTATTTTCGTATTTAAAGAAAAAGGATATCTATGTGCGCCATTGGGACAGTGAGCGGATACGGCAGTATCTGCGGATTACGATTGGAACCAGAGAAGAGATGGAGCAGTTGTTTTTTGCATTGCGGGCATATCTGCATAACGCCCGGTAAGAATGCATTGTGTACGGCGCAGGAAAGGCAGGAGATGTTTTAGAATATGAAAGAAGCATTGATTACGTGGTTTGTAGAAAATTTAGGGGGGAAAGTAGGGAAAGAAGTCATCATTTTTATCATTTCCATGGTGCCGATTCTAGAACTGCGCGGAGGGCTTATTACTGCAGGTCCCGCGTTTCTGGACGTACCTGTGTGGGAAGCGATCCCGATATGCATTGTAGGAAATCTGATCCCGATTCCTTTTATCCTTCTTCTGATTACCAGGATTTTTGACTGGATGAAAAAGACGAAAACATTCCGCCCCATGGTGGAGCGCCTGGAAAAAAAAGCCATGAGCAAGAGCGCCAATATAGAAAAATATACGTTCTGGGGGCTGGTTGCATTTGTGGGGATCCCGCTTCCGGGCACAGGGGCATGGACCGGATCTCTGATCGCGGCGCTGCTGGGCATCCGGTTTAGGAAAGCTTTCCCGGCAATCGTTCTGGGCGTACTGCTGGCGGCATTTTTGATGACAGTACTTTCCTATACGGTTCTCGGCGGTATTTTCGGATAACAGGAAATCATACAGGATAGTTTCTTGTTGATCCACCCGTTGACACATATTTGAAAAGTCCGTATAATAGAGAAAAGACGGAACGGAAATATAGAAACGGGATTTTTAGAGCCTTTGCGTTGCTCAAGGGTGGTTCCGGGAAGTATATTGCTGTCGGGGAGGGAAGTTACAGCATGATTGCAGAAAATGATGAGAAAAAAAGAAGTAAGCTTTGGAAAATAGCGATGGCCGTTTCTACGGCATTGATCATTTTCATCGTCATATTTTTTGGAATAAAGCTTTTTACTTCGAATCCATTGGAGGGAAAATGGGTCAATGAAGGCAGCGGCCTGATCATGCAGATTCGCGGGAATGGTTCTGCCTCCATCGAATGGCCGGATGAGAATGAGGAGGACGCTGTGGCTGAACTGCAGTATAAAGTAGATCTGAAATCCAAAATATTTACCTTATATCAGGGCGGGGAAAATGAAACGGTACAGGAATTGGATGAGATATCGGCGGAATCTGGTTTTGGCACAGAGACAATGGAAGGAACCTATGACTACAGTCTGGAGCAGGGAGAACTCACCCTGACAGAACGGGAGTACGGGGATCAGATGGTATTTGCAAGAGAGTAAAGGTAAGGAACGGCATGGAAACACGGTTCAGGTTTTCCAGAGGTTCCCAGGGGCCTTCGAATAGAACAGCTTTGCATGCCTGGCAATGTCCGGGAGATGCAGGGCTGTTTTGTGTCATTTCAAACACCGGAATCCTCTAAAAACAGTATTGGATCAGAACGGTCCGGAAAGGAGACGAATAAAGGATGTTAAGGCAGAAGACAAAGGAAGTCCGGATTGGGGATGTATGGATCGGGGGCAGACACCCGGTGGCAATCCAGTCTATGACGAATACAAAGACAGAGGATGTGGAAGGAACGGCAGAGCAGATTCATAAGCTGGAGGCGGCAGGCTGCGAGATCGTGCGCTGTACGGTTCCGACGCAGGAGGCGGCCAGGGCGCTTGGGGAAATCAAAAAAAATATCCATATCCCGCTGGTAGCGGATATCCATTTTGATTACCGGATGGCAATCGCAGCGATCGAAAACGGGGCGGATAAGATCCGCATCAATCCGGGCAATATCGGCGGCCCAAAGCGTCTCAAAGCTGTTGTGGACAAGGCAAGGGAACGGGGGATCCCCATCCGCGTGGGGGTTAACAGCGGTTCTTTGGAAAAGCCCCTGCTGGAAAAATACGGCGGGGTGACGGCTCAGGGAATTGTGGAGAGCGCCCTGGATAAGGTACGGATGATCGAGGACATGGATTATGACAATCTGGTGGTCAGCATCAAATCCTCGGATGTGCTGATGTGCGTGAAGGCACACGAGATGATTGCTGAAAAATGCCCTTATCCCCTACATGTGGGGATCACGGAAGCAGGGACAGTATATTCCGGGAATATCAAATCCGCTATAGGACTGGGGATTATTTTATATGAAGGGATCGGGAACACGATCCGGGTCTCCCTGACAGGAGATCCGGCAGAGGAAATCCGGTCGGCAAAGCTTATTTTGAAGACGTTAGGCTTACGTAAAGGCGGGATTGAGGTGGTTTCCTGCCCGACCTGCGGCAGGACCCAGATCGACCTGATCGGATTGGCAAACCAGGTGGAATCGATGGTGCAGGAATTCCCTCTGGATATCAAGGTGGCGGTCATGGGATGCGTTGTGAACGGGCCGGGGGAGGCCAAAGAGGCAGACATCGGAATTGCCGGCGGAAAAGGAGAAGGCCTTCTGATCAAAAAGGGAGAGGCCGTCAGGAAAGTGAAAGAGGAAGAGCTTCTGGAAACGCTGCGCCAGGAGCTTAAAGACTGGAAATAACCAGAGAGTGTATCACCACATAGATGCAGTGAGAAAACCGAAGTTTAGGAGTTGATACATTGGAACAAGTAGGAACCGCAAAAGCATTTTTTGATGTCTTCCCCACCTTGAAGGCGGAGGAATCCATCCGTAGGCTATTTTCAGATGTGGAGGTAAGGAAGATCACCACCAATTCGGCCAGAGATTTTCTCCACATCTACATTTTAAGCCGCCATTTGCTCCCCAAAAAACAAATCTGGCAGATGGAACGAAGGATTAAGGAGCAGTTATTCGGAACTTCCCCTGTGAGTATCCGCTTAGAGGAAGAATATGCCTTGTCGGATCAGTATACGCCTGAGGCGTTGATGGCCGAGTACAGGGACAGTATTATTCAGGAACTGAAAGGCTCCAGTGTACTGGCGGCGAATATGTTTGAGCAGGCGGAAATCCGGTTTGAGGATGGGAATATATGCTGTCTGGAACTGGTGGATACTATCGTGTCCGAGGGAAGGAGAGAGCAGATCGTAAATCTTCTGGATGATATTTTCAACCGGCGCTGTAAAATCAAAACGGATATCCGTGTTACATACCGGGA
The DNA here is from genome assembly GCA_949840465.1 of uncultured Lachnospiraceae bacterium. Lineage (GTDB taxonomy): Bacteria > Bacillota > Clostridia > Lachnospirales > Lachnospiraceae > Schaedlerella. The sequence continues at coordinate 27,164 of CATKXE010000032.1, forward strand.
GAAGAAAGAGAGCAAAACCAGAGAGTTTGATGAACAGAGGATTCAACGGGAGATCAATGCCATTTTCCAGAAAAATAAAAGCGTCCATGGAAACGGGCAAGAAGAGGAAATGGGCATGGAAGGCCGGAATCAGGCCATGCCATGGGATGCGCCGCAAGAGAACGAAACGAAAAATCCGTACACGGAAAAAACCGGAATGACGGACGGCCAGAAAGAGACGGGGTTAAACGGCAAAAAAAGACAGAACGGCAAGGCTTTGGGCAGGAACCAGAGCCAGAACACGGGCAAAAGCCCGGTAGGAAACGCGGCGGACAAAGGCGGCTCCGGGTTTGGAAGAGGAAGGCAGGCCAGGAACGGATTTGGCAGGGATTCCAGAAAAGACTATGTACGGCCTCTGAAACAAGGGGGCGCCCCCAACCTGATCTATGGAAGGGATTTTGAGGACGAGCCCATCCAGCTCAGTCAGGTTGCCACGGAGATGGGGGAGATCACTTTACGCGGCAAGGTCGTCAGCCTGGAGACCCGCGAGATCCGTAATGAGAAAACCATCGTCATATTTTCTGTGACCGATTTTACGGATACCATTGTTGTAAAAATGTTTGTCCTCAATGAGCAGCTCGCGGAGCTTCTCGGAGATCTCAAAAAAGGCGCTTTCCTGAAAATAAAAGGGGTCACTACCATCGACAAATATGACGGGGAGCTGACCATCGGCTCTGTCGCCGGCATTAAAAAGACCAATGATTTTACCGTATCCAGAGAAGATCTAAGCCCCGTCAAGCGGGTAGAACTCCATTGCCACACGAAAATGAGCGATATGGACGGGGTATCGGAGGTCAAGGATATCGTGGACAGGGCCCACAAATGGGGGCATCCGGCCATCGCAGTGACAGACCATGGGACGGCTCAGGCATTTCCGGATGCCAATCATTACATTGAGCGGCTGGACAAGGCAGATCCTTTCAAAGTCATCTATGGCGTGGAAGGCTATGTGGTGGACGACCTGACAGAGATTGCGGTGGGCGCAGGGGAGGAAAGCCTCTTTGACGCTTATGTGGTATTTGATCTGGAAACCACGGGATTCAGCGCGATCAAGGACAAGATTATCGAGATAGGCGCGGTAAAGGTCGTAAACGGAGAGATTGTGGATTCTTTCAGTACTTTTGTAAATCCACGTCGTCCTATTCCCTTTGAGATTACAAACCTGACGGGCATCTCGGATGAGATGGTTATGGAATACCCGGATATCGAGACCATTCTGCCGCAGTTTCTGGAATTTATCGGGGATGCGGTTCTGGTGGCTCATAACGCAGGCTTTGATGTGGGGTTCCTTGAGCAGAACTGCAGGTATCAGGAGATTGAGCCTCATTTTATCTCCGTGGATACGGTTGCGCTGGCCCGGGTGCTGATGCCCACGCTGTCAAAATATAAACTGAACGTGGTCGCTAAAGCGTTGAATATTTCTCTGGAGAACCACCACCGGGCAGTGGATGACGCCGGTGCGACTGCAAAGATTTTTGTGAAATTTATCCAGATGTTACAGGATCGGAATATTACCACGCTGAAAGGGATCAACCAGTTTGGGAATATGAACCCGGATGCCATACGCAAGCTTCCTACCTATCATATCATCATTCTGGTAAAAAATGATATCGGAAGGTATAACCTGTACCAACTGATCTCACAGTCTCATCTGAATTATTTTGCAAGGAGGCCCAGAATACCGAAAAGCCTGCTAAGCAGGCACCGGGAAGGGCTGATTATTGGGAGCGCCTGCGAAGCGGGAGAATTATTTCAGGCAATTTTGAATAAAAAGTCTCAGGAGACGGTCGCCAGGCTGGCTGATTTTTATGATTACTATGAAATACAGCCTCTGGGCAACAACCATTTCATGCTGGAGAGTGAAAAACTTCCGGATATCCAGACCGAAGAAGACCTGAAAAATCTGAACCGTCAGATTGTGGAATTGGGAGAGCAGTTTAAAAAGCCGGTGGTGGCAACCTGCGACGTTCATTTCCTGGATCCGGAGGATGAAGTATACCGTCGGATTATCATGGCGGGAAAGGGGTTCAGTGATGCGGATAATCAGGCGCCTCTGTTCCTCCGCACTACAGAGGAAATGCTGGAGGAATTTGAATATCTTGGTTCTGCCAGGGCGTATCAGGTGGTGGTGGAAAATTCCAACAAGATTGCAGCCATGGTGGAGAAAATTGCCCCGGTTAACCCCAATAAGTGTCCTCCGGTTATTAAAAACTCAGACCAGAAACTGCGTGATATCTGCTATAAAAAGGCATACGAGATTTATGGGGACGACCTGCCCGAACAGGTGTCTTCCCGGTTGGAACGGGAGCTGAATTCCATCATCTCCAACGGGTACGCGGTCATGTACATTATTGCACAGAAACTGGTGTGGAAATCCGTTGCGGACGGCTATTTGGTCGGCTCCCGTGGGTCTGTCGGATCATCGTTTGTGGCGACCATGGCCGGGATCACGGAGGTGAATCCTTTAAGCCCTCATTACTATTGTACGGTTTGCCATTACTGTGATTTTGAATCTGAGGAAGTAAAAGCATATTCGGGCTGCTGCGGATACGACATGCCGGACAAAATCTGCCCGGAATGCGGAGCGAAGCTTATCAAGGCGGGATACGACATTCCCTTTGAGACATTTCTCGGGTTTAAAGGGGACAAGGAACCGGATATTGACTTGAATTTTTCCGGAGATTATCAGGCCAAGGCCCACAAGTATACGGAGGTACTTTTCGGGGAAGGATATACCTTCAAAGCCGGGACCATCGGCACTCTGGCTGACAAGACGGCATATGGATATGTGCGGCGGTACTATGAAGATAAAAACCAGAGGAAGCGTAAATGTGAAATTGAGCGTATCAGTCAGGGATGCACCGGAGTCCGGCGGAGTACCGGACAGCATCCCGGAGGCATCGTGGTTCTTCCCCACGGGCATAATATCAATGAGTTTACACCTGTACAGCACCCGGCAAACGACACCACCACCGATATTGTGACTACCCATTTTGACTACCATTCCATTGACCATAACCTGCTGAAGCTGGATATTCTGGGGCACGATGACCCGACCATGATCAAGATGCTGGAGGAATATATTACATCGGAATCCCTGGAAAATGAATACTCGGATGAGCATCCTTTTGTTGCAACGAAAATTCCACTGGACGATCAGGAGGTACTCTCCTTATTCCACAGCACCCAGGCGCTTGGGATCAAGCCGGAGGATATCGAAGGCTGTAAGCTGGGATGCCTGGGAATCCCGGAATTTGGAACCGATTTTGCCATGAGCATGGTCATTGAGGCCAATCCACAGTCTCTTTCGGATCTGATCCGTCTGGCGGGGCTGTCGCATGGAACCGATGTGTGGCTTGGCAATGCGCAGGATCTGATCCGTTCCGGGACAGCTACCATTTCCTCCGCCATCTGTACCCGTGACGATATTATGACCTACCTCATCCATCAGGGGGTGGACAGTGCGCTGTCCTTTACGATCATGGAAAGTGTCCGTAAAGGCAAAGGGCTGAAACCGGAATGGGAAGAGGCCATGAAGGAAAAGGATGTGCCGCAATGGTATATTGACTCCTGTAAAAAGATCAAGTATATGTTCCCGAAAGCCCATGCAGCTGCATATGTGATGATGGCATACCGGATCGCATACTGTAAGATCCATTATCCGCTTGCTTATTATGGGGCTTATTTCAGTATCCGTGCGGATGCATTTTCTTATGAGCTCATGTGCCAGGGAAAGGAAAAGCTGAATTTCTATATCAAAGACTATAAAAAACGTTCGGATTCCCTGACCAATAAGGAACAGGATACGCTCAAAGACATGCGGCTGGTGCAGGAAATGTATGCCCGTGGACTGGAATTTATCCCTATTGACTTGTACCGTGCAAAGGCAAAGCAGTTCCAAATCATTGACGGGAAACTGATGCCGTCTTTTGCAAGTATTGAAGGGATGGGAGAAAAGGCGGCGGAAGCGGTAGAATTGGCGGCTAAAGACGGAAAATACCTGTCGCTGGATGATTTCCGCGAGCGGACAAAAGTCAGCATGTCGACCATTGATTTAATGTCAGGCCTGGGCCTTTTTGGAGATCTTCCAAAGAGCAACCAGCTTTCGCTGTTCGATTTTGCATAAAAGAAAAAGTGGGTTTCTGAAATGAAAAGAGCGCCCTGTGTTTCCCGATGAACCGGAAACCTGGTTATATTAAAAGTTATGCTTGTAAACAGAAAAGTAAAATGGTATACTTTGTCGGATGGAGTTCATCCGCCCTGGCAGGGCGGCCGTTGCCGGATGCCTCTTATCAGCGTATCCGGGAATAAGGCACCGTAACAGATGATGTAGGGAACTGTGCAAAAATAACTTATAGATCGGACTTGTCTCAATGCCCGTGTGCACAGGATATGAAAACGTGGAGGAAAGTATCATGTACGATTTTGAGGAAATCAAGAAAACAGATGCAGAAATTGCCGAGGCGGTTCAGGCAGAAATGAATCGCCAGAATTCACATATTGAGCTGATTGCTTCCGAGAACTGGGTTAGCAAGGCTGTGATGGCGGCCATGGGGAGTCCGCTGACCAACAAATATGCGGAAGGGTATCCCCAAAAGAGATATTACGGCGGCTGCCAGTGTGTGGACGTGGTGGAGGAACTTGCCAGAGAACGTGCAAAGAAGCTTTTTGACTGTGAATATGCCAATGTACAGCCACATTCGGGAGCACAGGCGAATATGGCGGCTATGTTTGCGATGCTGGAGCCGGGCGATAAGATCATGGGAATGAATCTGGATCATGGCGGACACCTGACCCATGGTTCTCCGGTGAACCTCTCTGGAAAATATTTTGACGTCACGTTTTATGGCGTCAATGACGACGGAGTGATCGATTATGACAATGTGCTTGCTATCGCAAAAGAATGTAAGCCGAAGCTGATCGTGGCCGGAGCCAGCGCATATGCCAGAACGATTGATTTCAAACGGTTTCGGGAGATTGCAGATGAAGTGGGCGCTTACCTGATGGTGGATATTGCCCATATAGCGGGCTTAGTTGCCACAGGGCTGCATCCAAGCCCCATTCCTTATGCCCATGTGACCACCACCACCACCCACAAGACCCTGCGTGGACCCCGGGGCGGCATGATTTTAAGCAGTGAAGAGATGAACAGGAAATTTAATTTTAATAAAGCGGTATTTCCCGGTACTCAGGGAGGACCTCTGATGCATGTGATCGCAGCGAAGGCAGTCTGCTTTAAGGAGGCTCTGCAGCCGGAATATAAGGCCTATATGGAACAGGTTGTAAAGAACGCGAAGGCGCTTTGCAAGGCGCTTAAAGCACGGGGGATCAAAATCGTGTCAGGAGACACGGATAATCACCTGATGCTGGTAGATCTGACAGAAAAGGACATCAGCGGAAAAGAACTGGAGAAGCGTCTGGATGACGCTCATGTAACAGCTAATAAGAATACCATTCCAAATGATCCGCGCTCTCCCTTCGTGACCAGCGGTGTAAGGCTTGGAACTCCGGCTGTGACGACACGCGGCATGGTGGAGGAAGATATGGAGAAGATTGCTGAAATCATCGCAATGGTCATTGACAGCGGGGAGAACGTGGAGAAAGCGAAAGCTATGGTGGCAGAGCTGACGTCGAAATATCCGCTGTGCTAATGTATCATTCATAATTCGCAAAATTACTTGCCTTAATTTCCATCTGCCGCGTTGGCTTCAATCGACGATGCAGCAGATGAAAATAGGATTTTGAAGCAGAAGAAAGCGCTCAATGCCGTAATTGGTATCGGGTGCTTTTCATGTTCTGCTAAACTAAAATCGGATGCCTGAATTTGAGGTTCGTCTGTTTCCAGTTGGATTCTGAATCAGTAATGTCAATCTATTCAGCGGCAGGGGTGTGCCAGATCGGGCGGCAGGGATAATAAAATAATCGGGAGAATATATTGATGAAATCAAAGGATAGAATGATAAGGGCCGAAACTTGCAAAAATGACGGTTATTATCGGCGTGAAAGGGGGTCAGACACAAGACGGAACAATGCGAACAGTAGTTTGTAAAGAAAAAATACTTGACAACCCGTTCTTTTTCATGTAAGATAGCAAAGGTGATCGCAGTGGATGAGATTTTAGAACAGGCGTTATTATATGATTTTTACGGGGAATTGCTCACGGACCACCAGAAGGAGATCTATGAGCAGTTCCTTTTAGAAGACCTGTCCCTGAGTGAGATTGCAGAAAGCGAGGGAATCAGCAGGCAGGGTGTGTATGACATGGTCAGACGCTGCCACAAGTCTCTGGAAGGGTATGAGGGCAAGCTGCATCTGGTAGCGCGTTTCCTCTCGATCAGGAAGAAAGTCCGTGAGATGGAGTCCTTGCTGGATTCCTATACACCAGAGAGAAAGGAATCGGCAGAACTGTTCGGACAGATCCGGGCGCTGTCAGATTCGATATTAGAAATGCTGTAGGAATCGTATCTATGAGGAGCTGGAATATCGTTTGGAAAAATAGCAGCAAAGAATTTTTCGGAAACTACTGCCCGTAGAGTAATTTTTAGACAGTCCATGAGAATCAGGACAGGCAGAATGACAGAGGAGTTGGGACATGGCATTTGACAGCTTAACAGAAAAACTTCAGAACGTATTTAAGAACCTTCGCAGTAAGGGACGGCTGACGGAAGAAGATGTCAAGGCTGCCTTGAAGGAAGTAAAGATGGCGCTTCTTGAGGCGGATGTGAATTTTAAAGTGGTCAAGGGATTTATCAGGGATGTACAGGAGAGGGCTGTCGGGCAGGATGTGATGAACGGTCTGAATCCGGGGCAGATGGTGATCAAGATTGTCAATGAAGAACTGGTTTCGTTGATGGGCTCCGAGACGACGGAGATTCAACTTCAGCCGGGGAGTGCCGTTACGGTCATCATGATGGCCGGCTTGCAGGGAGCCGGTAAGACCACTACGACGGCAAAGCTTGCCGGAAAGTTTCAGCAGAAGGGAAAGCGTCCGCTGCTCGTGGCCTGTGATGTATACAGGCCTGCCGCGATAAGGCAGTTACAGATCAACGGCGAAAAGCAGGGTGTGGAAGTCTTTTCCATGGGCGACAAGGTGAAGCCCGCAGATATTGCCAGAGCGGCATTGGAGCACGCGGCCAGAAACCACAATAATCTTGTCATACTGGATACTGCCGGACGGCTCCATATTGACGAGGACATGATGGCGGAGCTTCAGGAGATCAAGGAAGCCGTTAACGTACATCAGACGATCCTGGTGGTGGATGCAATGACCGGACAGGATGCGGTCAATGTGGCCGGGAGTTTTCATGATAAGATCGGGATTGACGGCGTGATTGTTACGAAGCTGGACGGTGATACAAGG
>CATKXE010000033.1 GCA_949840465.1 uncultured Lachnospiraceae bacterium
GAAGAGGCTGCGGCGGAAGAAGTACCTGTTGGGAAAGAGGCGGTTTCAGAAGCAGAGGCGGAAGAGGAAGCGGCGGCTAAGGAAGAAGCATTGTCGGAAGAGGAAGAAGCAGCTCAGGAGGAAGTTTATCGGAGGAGATTCCAGCGCCATTTTGATGAATTGAAATGGCTGTATACGGAAGTGTACGGGAATGATTCAATGTTTGCGGAGCTATGTGACAATCTGCACAGATTCTATAAAGAGCGGAACAAGGATCTGAAAGAACTGGATCAGAAGCGGGAAGCAGATGTGAACTGGTACAAGCATAACGACATGCTTGGAATGATGCTCTATATTGATAATTTTGCCGGGAATATCAAAGGCGTGGAATCGAAGCTTGATTATCTGGAAAAGAACAATGTGAATTACATCCATCTCATGCCTTTCCTGGATACGCCGGAGGGACGCTCTGACGGCGGATATGCGGTTTCTGATTTCAGGAAGGTACAGGAAAAGCTGGGCACAATGGATGATTTGGAAAGCCTGACTGCAGCGTGCCATAAAAAGAATATGAATATCTGTATGGACTTTGTCATGAACCATACTTCGGAAGACCATGAATGGGCGAAGCGCGCCCGTCAGGGGGACGGAGAATATATGAGCCGGTATTTCTTCTTTAACAATGATTCCATCCCGAAGCAGTATGAGCGCACCGTTCCTCAGGTATTTCCGACCACGGCGCCCGGCAACTTTACATGGCTTGATGATATCAGGCATTTTGTAATGACAACGTTTTATCCCTATCAGTGGGATCTGAACTACAAAAATCCGAGAGTGTTCAACGAAATGATGTACAATTTCCTTTTCCTGGCAAATAAGGGAATTGATGTGATTCGGATCGACGCGGTTCCTTATATATGGAAGGAATTGAATACGGACTGCCGCAACCTGCCGAGAGTGCATACGATTGTGCGTATGATGCGCATGATCGGCGAGATCGTGTGTCCGGGAATTTTGCTCTTAGGCGAGGTGGTGATGGAGCCGGCCAAGGTGGTTCCCTATTTTGGAACCGTGGAAAAGCCGGAATGCCATATGCTCTACAATGTGACCACGATGGCGACTACATGGCATACGGTAGCCACAAGAGATGTCCGTCTTTTGAAAAAGCAGCTTGATATAGTAAATCATCTGCCCAAGGAATATGTATTCCTGAACTACCTGCGCTGCCATGATGATATCGGTTGGGGCCTGGATTATGAGACGCTGGAGAGGGAAGGCTTCAAGGAACGCCCCCATAAGCAGTATCTGAATGACTATTTCCGGGGCTATGCCGGGGACAGCACCAGCCGCGGCGAACTGTACAACGAGGATCTTATACTTGGGGACGCACGTTTCTGCGGTACGACGGCTTCCATGTGCGGGATTGAAAAAGCCGGTTTTGAGCAGGATCAGGCGGCTATGGACAAAGCAATCCAGATGGATGTGATGCTCCACGCTTATATGTTCATGCAGTCAGGAATCCCGGTATTGTACAGCGGGGATGAGATTGGGCAGGTCAATGATTACACTTACAAGGAGGATCCGAATAAACGCGAGGACTCCCGTTATATCCACCGGGGAGCCATGCGCTGGGATCTGGCGGAAAATATTACCGACCCGGACACCGTGGAAGGAAAGTTATTCCGCAGGCTGAGCCAGTTGGAGGAAATCCGCAAGGATGAAAAGGTATTTGTTGCAAATGCTGAGACATGGACCATTGAGACATGGGAGCAGGGCGTGCTTTGCATCGGAAGATATTATGACGGAGATAAGCTGCTGGGGCTCTTTAATTTCAGCGAATATGATAAGACGGCATGGATCAATGAGATTGACGGAAAATATGTAGATCTGGTGTCCGGCGCGGTGATTCAGCCTGCAGCCGTACATATTCCGGCATATGGGTTTTATTATCTGAAAAGGGTAGAAGGAGATTCATGAACAGAGTTCAGAAAAATACAGTCCACGGCTTAACCGCCGCGGACTGTAACCAAAATAAGGGGGACATAAGAAAGCCGGCCTGAATACTCTTGACGGGATTCTTTGGGATTGGTATAATATAACTAAGAAAAATTGCCATGAAATATGGATATTATACAATATCCACAAAAGTCAAAGAGTCAGGAGGCATAAGGGATATGTCACTAGCGAGAACCATATTATCCAGGTTGTTTGGTACTGTCTCAGATGAAGAAGAAACAGAGAATCAGGATTTGGGGGCGCAGGCACAGGTGCAGGAGGAAGAGGAGAGTGTGTTCAATCCGGCATCTTTGCAGCTGCCTTCGGAGCATCCCGTTAACAAGCTTTGGGCTCTGTGGACAGAACAGAAAGGGCGGGTTCCATTTCCGGACTTATGTCTGGAGGGGCCGTCCGGTCACAGAGAGATTATTTCCAGGAATGAACTGCAGCGAGAATTGGGCCGACTGAGTAAGCAGATTACTTCGACGGCAGAGGCAAGGCTTAAGGAAGCCGTGCATAAAGAGCAGGAAGCAATGGAAGGCCAGAGTAAGGAAGGGGATGTTTCGAAGGAGAATTTATCGGACTTAACAGATGGGAACGCCGAAGAAAAGCAGGCTCCACGGCTGCATGCACAGGCGGAGATTTTCACTGCCAGGAATCAGATGGCGGCCTGGCTGTTCATTTATCCGCCTGTAGGCGAGGGCAGGGAGATTGACCGCGATATGCTGGTGCAGGCTTTGAAGGAGAATGATATAGAATTTGGGGTGGATGAAGCATTGCTGGACCGCCTTCCGGAAGACCCGGACAGATATTTTCATCTTTTTTTTGCAGCAGAAGGCCTTCCGCCGGTTCATGGAAAAGACGGTTATGTCATTGACCGGTTCCCACGAAGCAAGAAACGCGAGATGACAGTCAATGAAGCCGGCCAGGTGGATTATTCAGAACTGAATTTAGTCAACAACGCAGATCAGGGGGACGTTATCTGTCAGATTGTGGAGCCGACAGAAGGCATACATGGCAGGAATATATTTGATAAACAGCTTCCCGCCAGGGACGGAAAAAAGGCCGCGGTGCCGAAGGGCCGCAATACGGAGCTTTCTGAGGACGGGAGCGCCCTGATTGCTACAAAGCCGGGGCATGTGGAGTTTGACGGGCGGAATTTTCAGGTAAAACCGGTAATGGACATCGGTAAAAATGTGGATTACTCTACAGGCAATATTAATTTTCTGGGAGATATCCACATTCACGGTGATGTGTGCAGCGGCTTTACCGTTCGGGCTATGGGGAATGTGACGGTAGACGGAGTCGTGGAAGCCAGTACCATTGAGGCGGGCGGCGATCTGGTTGTAGTCAAAGGCGTGAAAGGGAATAACCAGGCTGTAATCAAGGCATGCGGCAGCATTTATGCAAAATATCTGGAAAGCAGCATTGTCTGCGCCAAGGAAGAATTGCAGACGGACTGCATTATTAACTGCAGCGTGTACAGCGACGGCCAGATTCAGGCATGCTCCGGCCGCGGCATCATCATTGGCGGTAAGATTCGGGCGGCCGGGGAAGTGAAAGCCAATATCATCGGCTCAAAATCAGAACCCCTGACCTCTATTATTCTGGGAGGACAGCCCAGTGATGATTTTGAATATGAGAGCCTGCAAAAAGAAATCGAAGAGCTGGAACAGGAATTTGAAGAACTGGAAAAGCAGCCGGATAGCCCGGCGAAGACGAGGAATCTGCCCATGGTGCGGATGAAGCTGTCGGTAAACAGAACGAAATTAAAACAATACGAAACGTTTATGGTACAGGAAAAACAAGAGTCTCAGGATCAGGAAGAAAGCCAGGAACAGAAGCTGGATGACCGGCGTCTGATATGCGGGATCGCCTATCCGGGAATGGAACTGACGATTGGGGATGTCACCCAGCGTCTGAATCATGAGACTCAGCATTGCAGAGCGATACTGTCGGATGGGGAGATCCATTTTCTATAATTCATGTATGCAAAATGAGTTCCTGAGAGGGGTTCGAGAGTATATTTGTTTGGAAAGGAGGGAGTTGTGTGGATACTGTTATGTCTGAGGAAAAGCTACAGGATGTGTTTGACCAGGTCACCAGAGAAGTAACAGAGAAGGTGGCGGGTATCCGGCTGTGTGAAGGGGATGCTTCCCCGGAAGAAGATACCTGTACTGTACATGCCGCTTTTGAGAGAGGATTTCATTCCAGTCTTGCTTTATGTGCCGACACAGCGATGTTTACCCGATTGACACAATCCATGTTACAGGAGGAAGAAGTTACGCAGCAGGATGTCGAAGATTTTACAAAAGAATATTTTAATGTCCTGTGCGGGCATATTGCATCCAGGCTGTTTCAGGTTACGAAAGTGGCGTCCCGATTCGAGATTCCAGCTTTTTATAACGGGCGTTATCAGCCGGAGGATCAGAAGGAACAGTTTGCAATCTGTTATTCCAGTGACAAGAACGAAGGAGCCCGCCTGAGTCATTTTACATCGGATTCAGATTAGGCAATGATGTATGGAAGGTGAAAAGTATGCCGGGCAATCTGAAAATTAAAGAGGCCTGGAACAGGTTATAAAATAAATTTGGGAGAGGTGATTCATTATGGGAAAGCGAATCATGATCGTGGACGATTCGCGGGTAGTTGAGATGCAGATGAAGAGGATGTTGGAAGACACAGGATATGAGGTCGTGTCCTACTGTCAGGACGGAGAGACGGCCATTGCCCAATACGGCGAGGTTCTTCCGGATCTGGTGACAATGGACATTATCATGCCGGGTATGGATGGATTGGAGACTGCAAGGGCAATCCTGGAGGAACATCCGGACGCCAGGATTGTCATGGTCTCTTCTCTGGCGTATGATGACACGATTGATGAGGCAAAATCAATCGGCACAAAGACATTTATATATAAGCCTTTGGACAAAGAGCAGCTGTTAGCTACTCTGGACGAGGTGCTGGGCGGAGAGTGAGCATTGCGCCGCATTGACTTTTATGAGGAATCATGCTAATCTTTACAGTATGTATTTGAAGTAAAATCAGGAAAAGGAGGTCAAAATCATGGGATTTTTGACAGGGAAAACCGTAATTATTACAGGAGGAGGAAGAGCAGTTCTTCGTGACGGCAGATGCGGTTCTATTGGATACGGGATTGCTACCGCATATGCAAAAGAGGGTGCAAATATTGTCATTACCGGACGGAATGTGCAGAAGCTGACAGATGCGAAGGAAGAGTTAGAGAGGCTTTACGGCATCAAAGTACTGCCCGTACAGGCAGATGTCAGCGCAGGCGCGGACAATGAAGCAGTGGTACAAAATGTGGTAAAGCAGACCATGGATACATTTGGCAGGATTGATGTTTTGATCAACAATGCGCAGGCTTCGGCTTCCGGCGTTACACTCGCAGACCATACCACGGATCAGTTTAATCTGGCTTTGTATTCCGGGCTTTACGCTACCTTCTATTATATGAAGGCATGTTATCCACATCTGAAAGAGACGAAGGGTTCGGTTATCAACTTTGCATCCGGCGCGGGCTTATTTGGCAATTTCGGGCAGTGCGCTTATGCCGCCGCTAAGGAGGGCGTTCGTGGATTGACCCGTGTGGCGGCTACGGAGTGGGGCAAAGACGGTATTAATGTCAATATCGTGTGCCCATTGGCATGGACCGCACAGCTTGAGAACTTCCAGGAAGCATATCCAGAAGCATTTAAGCAGAATGTGCATATGCCGCCGGCAGGGCATTATGGAGATGCAGAGCTGGAGATCGGCCGTGTATGCGTACAGCTCGCTTCTCCGGACTTCAAATACATGTCAGGCGAGACGATCACACTGGAAGGCGGAATGGGCCAGAGGCCATAATAAAAAAAGAAAAAAGAAATCCCTGGACATAATCCATGGATTTCTTTTCTTTTATTTTGTACCGAAAATCCGATCTCCGGCGTCGCCCAGACCAGGGCAGATATAGGCGGCCTCATTGAGCTCACGATCCAGATGCCCTACATAAATTTCTATATCAGGATGTGCCTTTGTAAGCCGCTCAATCCCTTCCGGCGCAGCGATGATAAACAGGCATTTGATATTTCGTCCGCCGTGTTTTTTAATGAAATCTACAGCGGCAACCGCGGAGCCGCCCGTCGCCAGCATAGGGTCAACGACCACGATCTGCCTCTGTTCAATGGGAACCGGCAGTTTGCAGTAATATTCATGGGGCTCATGGGTTACCGGGTCGCGGTACAGGCCGATATGTCCGATTTTTGCGGACGGAACCAGAGTCGTGATTCCGTTTACCATGCCTAATCCGGCGCGCAGGACCGGGACAATGGCAAGTTTTTTCCCGGAAATCATGGGGGTCATGCAGGTCTCGATCGGGGTCTCCACCTCTACGTCTTCCAGCGGAAGGTCCCGCAGAGCTTCATATCCGATCAAAACGGCAATCTCTTCTACCAGTTTGCGGAATTCGTTGGTTCCGGTCTCTTTTTTTCGGAGCAGCGAAATCTTATGCTGAATTAAAGGGTGCTTCATAATAAATACATTTTCCATCGTAATACCTCCATCTGGCCTATAAAAATGAATCATCCGTAAAGTATCAGGCCGTTTCATATACTTCTCCCCACATAGCTTTTGGCGGAGGGTCAGAATACGGCGATAAAACCTGTAACAATTCTAACGGAAAATATCTATAAAGTCAATCCAACATTGTTCCCATTTTGACGTGATTATGTTAAGATAGTTGCAAGGAGGTAAGAGTATGTACGAGATTATTCTATTCGATCTGGACGGGACACTGACGGATTCTGGTCCGGGTATTACAAATTCTGTGGCATATGCTTTAAAAAAATATGGAATCGAGACGGCGGATCAAAGCGTCCTGTTTAAGTTTATCGGTCCTCCGCTGAAAGAGTCTTTTGAAAAATATTATGGATTTTCCGAGGAAGAAGCAGTAAAAGCAATCGGATATTACAGAGAATATTATTCGGATAAAGGTATCTTTGAAAATGCGGTGTATGAAGGAATTGAGGATTTGCTAAAGGAAATTCAGGAGTCGAAGAAAACGGCGGTGGTGGCGACCTCAAAGCCGGAGGCCTATGCAAAGAAGATTCTGGAGCACTTCGGTATTGCGAAATATTTTGCATATATTGCAGGGGCGAATATGGATGGAACACGGACGAAAAAGGAGGAAGTGATAGCTCATGTGCTGGAGCGCTGCGGGCTCTCCGACAGATCCAGGGTTTTGATGGTCGGGGACAGGGAGCATGATGTACTGGGCGCGAAGAAAATGGGGATTGATTCCCTTGGGGTGCTGTTCGGATATGGGGATTATGAAGAATTAAAGCATGCAAAAGCCACGTATATCGCGGAAACGGTCAAAGATATTTATCCGATTATTTTTCAGCCTTAAAAAGCGGCGGGAAGCCTAAATGCTTCCCGTTTCCTGTGCAATTTTTTCTTTTGTGTCCAGAACCAGTTCTTTTAATTCCATGATCCGGCGGTCATCCATACGGTTTCTTGGGCCTGAAATGCTGATTGCATACGAAGGGCCTCCATGGAAGCTTTTGAGGGATACGGCAATGCACCGGACTCCGGGTTCATTTTCTTCGTCATCTAAAGCGTAACCGTTTTTACGGATATCTTGAATCAATTTCTGGAATTTTCCGTAATCTGTAATCGTAGATTCCGTGACCTTTGCTATGTCGCTCTGTTCCCAGATGGACCTGATTCTGTCGTCAGGCATATCTGCGAGCATGGCCTTTCCGACGCCGGAGCAGTAGAGTGGGATACTCTTGCCAACCATGGACACGAGGCGCACTACATTGCGTGGGGATTCTACCTTGTCAATATAGACCGCGGAGAGGCCGTCGATCTGTACGAGATGGACCGTCTCTCCGGACAAATCCGCAAGATGCCTGATATAGGGTCTTGCAATGTCGATCATGTCATTCTGGGAAAGAATCTGATTGGCAATTTTACAGAGTTTAAAACTAAGGCTGTATTTTAAAGTTACGGTATCCTGCCGGACATAATCCATGCAGATGAGGGAATTCAAAATCCGATGTACCGTACTCTTATTTAGTCCCAGCTCATTGCTCAGATCCTGAAGACCTGTTGGGCCGGACTGAGCTAAATGTTCTATTGTGTGAAAGATCCGTTCCGATACCTGAATCGGATTTTTGCTTTCCATATGCTCCACCTCTTCTGATTCAGCCTGCATTTCGGCTATGTGGTATTGTGCAGCGTACACAGCCCCATGAATCGTAATTATTGTAGCACGTTTATGAAAAAAGCGCAATTTATAAAATGAGTACAAGCCGGATATACTTATAGCAGTGGATGGCTTAAACATATGACAGGCCTTCAAATCCCGGCTTTGTGGGACTAAAAAACCAAAGGGCAATATACGGCGAAAAATAAGAGAAAAAATAAATAAAAATGTTCTGGAAAAGGTTGACATTAAACTGAATTAGTGTATAATAACAATAAAGAGTTCATAATATGAAATTAAGTTCCACATTATGAAACAAAAAGTAAGATAAGGAGAATGATTATGAAAGACGTAGCAGAGAAGATTCAGAAGATGGGGGTTATACCGGTTGTAGTGCTGAACGATGCGAAAGACGCCGCGCCATTGGCAAAAGCGCTGTGTGATGGAGGGCTTCCCTGTGCGGAAGTGACATTCCGTACAGATGCGGCGGAAGAGTCGATTCGGATTATGACGAAGGAATATCCGGATATGTTTGTGGGGGCAGGCACTGTGCTGACAATCGATCAGGTGAACCGCGCTGTGGATGCAGGCGCGAAATTTATCGTAAGCCCGGGATTTGACCCGGAGATCGTAGATTACTGTCTGGAAAAGGAGATCCCGGTATTTCCTGGATGCATCACTCCTTCTGAAGCGGCGCAGGCAGTAAAGAGAGGATTGAAGATCGTAAAGTTCTTCCCGGCAGAGCAGTTCGGCGGAGTCAGTACAATTAAGGCAATGGCAGCTCCGTACGTAGGGCTGAAGTTCATGCCTACAGGCGGGGTGAATGCCAGGAACCTGGAAAGCTACTTAAGCTGTGATAAGATTATTGCATGCGGCGGCAGCTGGATGGTGAAGGGAGACCTTGTGAAAGCCGGGAAGTTTGATGAGATTAAGGATCTGACTGAGGAAGCAGTAAAGCTGGTTGCACAGATCAGGGCATAGGGAAAGGAGAATGGTGAAACGCGATGGCAAAAAAAGTTGTTACATTCGGAGAAATCATGTTGAGACTTGCGCCGGAAGGATATTACCGTTTCGTACAGGCTGATAAGCTGTGCGCTACCTATGGAGGCGGCGAGGCCAATGTAGCGGTATCTCTGGCGAATTATGGATTTAATACGGCATTTGTTACCAAACTTCCCAGGCATGAGATCGGACAGGCTGCGATCAATTCTCTGAGAAAATTTGGTGTGGATACTTCACATATTGCACGAGGCGGAGATCGTGTGGGAATTTATTTTCTGGAAAAAGGGGCGTCCCAGAGACCATCCAAAGTGATCTATGATCGGGCGGGCTCTTCCATTTACACAGCTTCGAATGAGGATTTTGACTGGAAAGAAATATTTGACGGCGTGGATTGGTTCCATTTTACGGGGATCACACCTGCTCTGAATGAAAGCGCGGCTGCAATCTGTCTTGATGCATGCCAGGCCGCAAAGGAGGCAGGGGTAAAGATTTCCTGTGATTTGAACTACAGAAACAAACTGTGGAGCAAGGAAAAAGCCGGGCAGGTGATGGGCGAGCTTTGTAAATATGTAGATGTCTGTATTGCAAATGAAGAGGATGCAGCGGATGTATTTGGAATCCATGCGGCAAATACAGACGTTACGGCAGGCGAAGTGAACAGGGAAGGCTATAAGGATGTGGCAAAGCAGCTTGCCGACCGCTTCGGATTTGAGAAAGTGGCAATTACACTCAGGGAATCCATCTCTGCAAATGATAACAACTGGTCTGCAATGTTATTTGACGGAACAGACTATTATTTCAGTAAAAAATACAAGATGCACATTGTGGACCGCGTAGGCGGCGGAGACAGCTTTGGCGGCGGATTGATCGCCGCATCCTTAAGCGGTTATGATTCCCAGGCTACGATTGAATTTGCAGTAGCGGCATCTTGCCTGAAGCACTCCATCGAGGGTGATTACAACATGGTATCTATGGACGAAGTCTTAAAGCTTGCCGGAGGCGATGCTTCAGGGCGTGTCCAGAGATAATATATAAGGATTTAGAATGGCGGCGGACAGTCTGCTGTTTTGAATCATTCTCCCATTTTGCTATTTTAGGGAATATGGCTGTCACAAACGTGGCAGCCATATTTCGCATAAAAAGAGCTTTGCGGAGAGTGTGGCTGTAATATGCAATGTTAAGAGTGCCTTCTGAAAAAGATATGGCAGGAACATTTCCGGGAGTGCACACATCAAAGGAGGAGAAAAATGAGTGGAAAAGAATTTGATCTCTTAGCATTAGGAGAGATTTTGCTGAGATTATCCCCGCCGAATAATGAAAGGATTGTACGGGGGGATGTTTTTGAAAAGCAGGTGGGCGGCGCTGAACTGAACGTGGTATCCGGCGTGTCGCTTCTGGGGCTGCGCTCTGGAATCATATCACGGATTCCGGATTCATCAATCGGGATATTTGCAAAAAATAAAATCCGTTTCTGCGGAGTCAGCGACGATTATCTGGCGTATGACAACAGCAGGAACGCGCGGATGGGCGTGTACTATTATGAAAACGGAGCTTATCCGAGAAAACCGGGGATTGTATATGACCGGCAGAATTCTTCCATGACAAGGATTTCTATAGAAGAATATCCGGAAACTCTGTATGAATCGGCCCGATGTTTCCATACTTCGGGAATCACGCTTGCATTGAGCCCCCAGTGCCAAAAGACCGGAATTGAGATGATTAAAAAATTCAAAGAGCATGGGGCATGGATATCGTTTGACGTGAATTTCCGAGGGAACCTCTGGACAGGGGCGGAGGCGAAAGAATGTATCGAGGGGATACTGCCCTATGTGGATATTTTCTTCTGTTCTGAGGACACTGCGCGCCTGACTTTTGGAAAAGACGGGGATGTGAAAACAATGATGAAGAGCTTTACAGAAGACTATCCGGTTTCTGTTGTGGCGTCTACCCAGAGGACGGTACATAGTCCAAAGGTACACAGCTTTACATCTGTGATTTACGATGCAAAGGAAGATACTTATTACGAGGAGAAGCCTTATAAAAATATAGAAGTTGTGGATCGGATTGGAAGCGGGGACGCCTATGTGTCCGGCGTGCTCTACGGGCTGCTTTCAGAGGGCGGGAACTGTAAGAAGGCGCTCCAATACGGCAATGCAAGCAGTGCGGCGAAAAATACGATTCCCGGAGATATGCCGTCGCTGAATCTGGACGAAATCAATGATATCATTGAGGAGCATGGAAATGTCGGATACCATAGTGAGATGAAGAGATAAACCTACGATAAATTTATAAAATAAGCTTGTAATTTTGGCGTAACATGTTAGTATATAGTATAGAGTTGTCGGCTGGCGGGGATTCCTGACAGCCGACTTATTATGCTTTTATGAATATAAAAAAAGGAATACGAGGAGGAGAAGGCTATGGAATATTTGAAAAAATTATTTGCTCCGGTCGATATGACCGTGGGGAAACCGTGGGAAGATATTCTGATGTTTACCATACCCATGCTGATTGGAAATATTGCTCAGCAATTATACAACACGGTGGACAGTGTCGTAGTCGGTAATTTTGTGGGGGATAATGCACTGGCGGCGGTAGGAAGCGCAGGCCCGATCCTGAACCTGCTGATTGTGCTGTTTATCGGGATCAGCATGGGAGCCAGTATTATGGTGTCCCAGTATTTTGGAGCAAAGAACCGGAAAGACTTGTCAAGCACCATCGGAAACTGTATCATGCTGACCGCGATAGCTTCCATATTTGTGATGGTGGTTGCAACGTTGGCGACAAGGCCGCTTTTGCTGCTTTTAGGGACTCCGGACAGTATTATTGACTGGTGTACCTCTTACCTGCATATTTTGTTCATTGGTTCTGCGGGGCTTGCATATTACAATATTTTGAGCGGCGTGCTGCGTGGGCTGGGAGATTCGATTTCTGCTCTGTTATATTTGATTGTGGCCAGTGTGCTGAATATTATTCTGGATCTGGTGTTTGTGGTCTGTTTCGGCATGGCAGTGGACGGCGTGGCGCTTGCAACGGCGATTGCGCAGGGGATATCTGCCCTGCTTTGTGTGCGCAGGCTGATGCAGATGAAGGATTTGTTTGATCTGAACCGGGAATGCCTCAGGATGACGAAACGCCATTCTCTGAATATTATCCGCCTGGGCGTGCCTTCAGGGGTGACGCAGGCAATCATATCTATGTCCATGCTGGTAGCACAGTCGCTGACAAATAGTTTTGGAGAGCAGTTTATTGCGGCAAATGTAATCGTAATGCGTGTGGATGGCTTTGCCATGCTGCCGAATTTTTCATTTGGTACTGCAATGACTACTTATGCAGGACAGAATGTGGGAGCCGGCGCCTATGACCGTGTGTCAAAGGGGGCAAAACAGGGGACTCTCATGGCGGTAGGGACGTCCGCCGTGATTACGGGGCTGATTCTCCTGTTCGGAAAGCATCTGATGGCAATCTTTACAAGTACAGAGGAACTGGTGACGCTTAGTATGAACATGATGTGCATCCTTGCTGTGGGATATATTGCGATGGGAGTGACGCAGTCCCTGTCTGGCGTGATGCGCGGCGCAGGGGATACGCTCACTCCGATGTGGATTTCACTTGCTACTACTGTGGCTATCAGGGTTCCTCTGGCATACGGCCTGGTATACCTGACAAAGAGCGCACAATATCCGAAGGGAAGGAAAGAAAGTATATTCGTGTCCCTGCTTCTGTCCTGGCTAGTCGGGGCTGCTGCTACAGCGCTCTTCTACCGGAGAGGAAAGTGGAGGCAGAAAGCAATTCAGTAAGGGAGCGTGTAAAAACACAGAAAGCTGAGAATAATAACCCGGGTAGCGATACATGCCATGGTATCCGGATACGCCGGGAAAAAGGAAAAGGTGAAGATACGTATGACAAAGAAACAACTTGCAGAAGAAATCATTGCGCGTTTGAAAACAGAATATCCCGATGCCGGATGCACTCTGGACTATGATGATGCATGGAAGCTGCTGGTCAGTGTCCGCCTGGCCGCCCAGTGTACGGACGCACGGGTGAATGTTGTGGTGGAAGACCTGTACGCGAAGTACCCGGATGTGGATGCCCTTGCCGGGGCAGAGACGGAAGAGATTGAGAAGATTGTCCGTCCCTGCGGCCTTGGGAAAAGCAAGGCCAGAGATATCAGCGCGTGTATGAAAATATTGAAAGAGCAGTACAACGGCAAAGTCCCGGAGGATTTTGACGCACTTCTCAGGCTGCCGGGAGTGGGAAGGAAGAGCGCCAACCTGATCATGGGAGATGTGTTTGGAAAACCAGCGATTGTGACGGATACGCACTGTATCCGTCTGGTGAACCGGATGGGCCTGGTGGACGGGATCAAAGAGCCGAAAAAGGTGGAGATGGCATTGTGGAAGATCATTCCTGCGGAAGAGGGGAGCGATTTCTGCCACCGTCTGGTGTATCATGGCCGGGATGTGTGTACCGCGCGGACAAAACCATATTGTGAGAAGTGCTGTTTAGCGGACATCTGCGCAAAAAACGGAGTATGAAGGCTGTACATCATTGCATGAATAACCGGGGAGACCTCAGACGCTATTTACTTCGGAATGGATGCGGCGATGTACCAGGAACAGGAGTTAAGGATGTATCAAGAGACAGTAAAAGAACTATTTTCATTTATAGAATCCAGCCCCAGTGTATTTCATGCGGTGGAAAACATGAAGGGGATGCTGGAAGAAGAAGGATATGCCCAGCTTTTGGAGAGCAGGCGCTGGGAGCTTCTGGAAGGCGGAAAATATTATGTGATCCGCAATGGCTCATCCATCATTGCATTTCGGATTCCAAAACGAGACTTTACAGGATTTCAGATTATGGCCAGCCACAGTGACTCGCCTTCTTTTAAGATCAAAGAACATCCGGAGATGGAGGCGGATCATGCATATGTCAGGCTCAATGTGGAGAAATACGGCGGAATGCTGATGGCGCCCTGGTTTGACCGTCCCTTGTCTGTGGCGGGGCGTCTGATCGTGAAGGAGCAGGGGCGGATTGCGGTAAAATTAGTATCCGTAGACCGGGATCTGGTACTTATTCCCAATCTGGCAATCCACATGAACCGGGAATCTAATGATGGGTACAGGTACAATGTGCAGAAGGATCTGCTTCCGCTTTACGGCTGCGCTGAGGCAAAGGGCACGTTCATGGGACGGATTGCCGAAGCGGCAGGGGTGAAGGAAGAGGAGATCCTGGGAAGCGACCTGTTTTTGTATAACCGGATGAAGGGTTCCGTGTGGGGCGCGCAGAAGGAGTTTATTTCCATCGGCAGGCTGGACGACCTGCAGTGTGTGTTCGCCTCCCTGAAAGCGTTTCTTTCTTCAGAAGGGGGAGAATCCATACCGGTACATTGTGTGTTTGACAACGAGGAAGTGGGCAGCAGCACAAAGCAGGGGGCAGCCTCTACATTTTTATATGATACGCTGAACCGCATCAATGAAAGCCTGGGACGCTCGCCTGTGCAGTACCGGCAGGCCGTTGCTTCCAGCTTTATGGTTTCTGCGGACAATGCCCACGCAGTACATCCTAATTATCCGGAAAAAGCATGCCCTTCCAACCGCCCTTATCTGAATCAGGGAATCGTCATCAAATACAGTGCAAATCAGAAATATACGACTGACGGGGTATCCGCCGCGCTTTTCAGGGAAATCTGTCAGCGCGCCGGGGCGCCCTTCCAGATTTTCTTAAACCGCTCGGATGTGGCAGGAGGTTCTACTTTGGGGAATCTGTCAGGCAATCAGGTGGCAGTAAACTGCGTAGATATCGGGCTTCCCCAGTTGTCCATGCATTCGCCTTACGAGACGGCAGGGATAAAAGACACGCAGTATCTGATTCAGGCGGGGAAGCTGTTCTTTGAGAGCAGTGTGGAAGAGGAGCGGTATGGGGTATATGTTATGACCTGATATATTGAAGGAGGCGGTGGATCATTACAGTCCGCCGCCTCTACATTCTTTCTATTCTTCCTCATGGGGCACGTCTACAACCGCAACGCTGGTATCCCCTTTTTTTGATTGTTCCAGGGCGGCGGCGGCAAGCCTTGTAAAATTCTCATATGACGAAGACGCTCCGCTTACCGCGTCAATATGCTCCGCGCTCTGGTCATTCAGGAGCATCTGCGCATATTCCCGCGTATACTTATTGGGATATGTACCGGTTCCCAGATTCATATTCCGCATATAAGCAAGATCCCAGGATTTGATAAAACCGCTGGCATTCTGTGCGTTATATTCGACCGATACGATCTGTTTGTTCATGACGCAGACTGTCACGTATTCTTTCCATCCGAAACTGTATTCCGAAACCTCCGCCGTGTAATAGCCATTGTGCAGAGTTTCCTCCTTTTTGCAGGAAACAAGGTGAAAGCACAGGAGCATACACACAAACAGCGCGGCCAGCCTTTTTTTCTTCATCATAACGACCCCTCCCTCAACTGAAAGCTTCCTGACACTTCCTGAAGCTTCCTGGCCTGCCCGTTCAGTTTCTCGCTGGCAGTCGTGCTCTCGAAGCTGGCGTTCAGGTTCTGCTGGGCAAAATCCCGAATCTGGGTGATCTGCCCTGTAATCTTCTCCAATGACTGTTTCTGGATGTTTACGCTTTTTTCCAGCTTTTTTGTGATCTGTGAGATCCTGCCGGATACTTCTCCGATATCGCCGAAGGATTCCGCAACTTTCTGCGCATAGTCAGTACCCTGTTCAATCGCCTGGACAATATCTGAAATCATTTCCGAGGTGCGCTTTGAGGATTCCGCGCTCTGGGCCGCCAGATTCCTGACCTCATCAGCCACAACCGCAAACCCGCTCCCGGCTTCGCCGGCCCTGGCCGCTTCTATGGACGCGTTCAGGGACAGGATATTGGTCTGAAAAGAAATATCCTCCAGAAATTTGTTGATCTTCGTAATCTCTATGGAATTCCGGTTGATATCTTCCATGGCCTGTAAAAGGTTCTTCATATTTTCATCGCCTGCATCCATGTTTCTCTGTACGGTATCTACCATTTCCCCGACAAGCCTTGTGTTCTCATCCACTTCATGTACATTCTGCCCGATCGCCGTTGTCTCGTCCGAGAGTACGTTGAGGGAGCTGGACTGTTCTGTGGAATCATTGTATACAAGCCTTGCGCTTTCCGAAACGGTATTTGCTGTTAAAAAGACATCTTCCGACAGACGTTTGATCCCAATGAGCATCTTGTTGAGCGCGTCAATGATATTATTGAGGGACTCCTTTATCACGACAAAGTCGCCGTCAAAGGATCCCCTGACTTCCACCTTGAAATCCCCTTCTGCCATGCTCTCCAGAATGTGGGAGAGCTCAGAGATATATCCGTTAATGCTGTCCACCGTGTTGCTCAGGGCATGGGACAATAACTCTGTCTCATCATTTGTCCTGATGACCTCGGCAGGCGTCTTCAGATCCCCCTGTGCCAGCAGTCCGATACGGTTTGTAACCCCTTTTAAGGAACTCTGGATTCTGGAAGAAAACCGCAGCGTAAAGAAAACAGCAAATAGCAGAAGTACGCCTGTAAGTACAATACTGAATAAAATGGTTGCATTGGCCGGTCCCATAAAATCATCAAGGGGCACCACCACGGTCAGATGCCATCTCGTCCCGTTGACCGGGGTATATCCTACATAGACAAGACGTCCGGAGAGCTTTAGTTCAGAAATTTTGGTTTCTCCCGAAGTCACCATATCGGCAAGGCCGTCAATCGGAACAGCCTCCTGAATATTGACGTTTTCCTTTACAAGCTGTGTGTCCCGGCTCCCTATAACCTTTCCTTCATAATTCACAAGATAAGCCTGTGAGTTGGCGCTTAGATTGATATTGCTCATTACATCGTTGAGGACGTCATATTTGTAACTGCCTACAAGATAATACAAAAACTCCCCGTCCGCCGTGACAGGAAAACCCACTGCCAGCTCCAGATCTTCCCCGTAGGAATCCACGTCGTCGATCACAAGATTCTGCGTCTCCCTGAGGAGCGGGAACATCTCCCGTTCTGCAATGGAATCGGGACAGCCTTCCTCTCCCAGATAAAGCGATCCGTCCGCATCATAAAGGCCCAGCCATAGAAATTCGATTTCCGACTGGACTTTATCCAGAACCTCCTTTTTCTCATCCCGTGTACTGTCACTGCGCATGATAAATTCCTTTTCACCAATCATGAAAATACGATCCGCGAGCAAATGGATATTCCCTTCAACACTCTGTGAGGCCGCTTTTATCGTGGACGGAAGTACATTGTTCAAAATCCTTACGGTGAGTTCCTTCATTGCCATACCCATGACAAAAACGAGGACCCCCGCCAGAATCACCATGATCGTTAACGTATTGGACACAATTTTTTTGTTGATACTGCTCTTCATAATCCAAACCTCCGAACTTTTGTAATACATTCTCGGAATCTCTGCCGCAAAGGCGGGGACAAGGGAGAATCCGGAAGTGTATTGAAACGTAAAACAGCAGAATTATCATACTATAAGACAACAGGGAATTCAACTACTTTTTATGGAAGAAACAGGGAAAAAAGGCGCATTAAATCCACAGGCACAAGAAGCCCTGAATCGTTAAAAACGGTTGTGTACCATGAAGAAACGCAAAGCTTTGTAGGCGACCCGCAAAAAAACAGTTGTATATTGAAGTGGAAGATAATATAATAGGTATGGCAAATTGCAAATAATTGAGTGAGAAGGTAGAAAAATGGGTAAATATTTTGGAACAGACGGGTTCCGCGGGGAAGCCAATGTTGTGCTGACCGTGGAGCATGCATTTAAAGTGGGCCGCTATTTGGGCTGGTATTTCGGGCAGGAGCACAAAGCCAGGATTGTAATCGGGAAGGATACAAGAAGAAGCAGCTATATGTTCGAGTATGCTCTGGCGGCAGGCCTGACGGCGTCCGGGGCGGATGCCTACCTGCTTCATGTCACGACGACGCCAAGCGTATCCTATGTGGTTCGCACGGAGGACTTTGACTGCGGTATCATGATCTCTGCAAGCCACAACCCCTATTATGACAATGGAATCAAGATTATCAATAAAAAAGGCCATAAGATGGAGGCAGAGGTTGAGGAGAAGATTGAGGATTATATTGACGGCAAAACGGAGGAACTGCCTCTGGCAACAAGAGAGAAGACGGGATGCACCATTGATTATGCGGCGGGAAGGAACCGTTACATCGGCCATCTGATTTCTCTTGCCACACGGTCTTTCAAGGACATGCGGGTTGGCCTGGACTGTGCCAACGGAAGTGCTTTTTCCATTGCAAAGAGCGTATTTGATGCGTTGGGAGCGGATACTTATGTGGTCAGCAACGAGCCGGACGGGCTGAATATCAACCGCGGATGCGGTTCTACACATATTGAGGTGCTGCAGGATTTTGTGAAAAAGAAACGGCTGGATATTGGATTTGCCTATGACGGGGATGCAGACCGCTGTATCGCAGTGGATGAGAACGGCGATGTGGTAAACGGCGACCTGGTACTGTATCTGTGCGGCAAATATCTGATGGAGCAAGGGAAGCTGGCAGGCAATACCATCGTCACGACCGTCATGTCCAACCTTGGGCTTTATAAGGCCTGTGACAGGATCGGCATGAAATATGAGCAGACCGCGGTGGGCGACAAGTACGTGTATGAAAACATGCTGAATAACGGCTTCATCCTTGGAGGCGAGCAGTCGGGGCACATCATTTTCAGCAAACATGCGAGGACCGGCGACGGAATCCTGACTTCTCTGATGATCATGGAAGTAGTCATGGAAAAGAAGCAGACCTTGTCTAAGCTCTGTGAAGATGTGAAGATCTATCCGCAGCTTTTGAAGAATGTCCGCGTGACGGATAAGAAGACGGCAAGGGAGAATCCGGCCGTGCTAAAAGCAGTAGAAGATGTTGCGTCAGCGCTCGGCAGTGACGGAAGGATCCTGGTTCGTGAAAGCGGTACGGAGCCTGTTATCCGTGTGATGGTGGAGGCTGCTACGGATGAACTCTGCGATCAGTATGTGAAGCAGGTTGTAGATGTGATCCGGCAAGAAGGATTGGAAGTATCCAGGTAGAAAAGTAAAAAAGTGAGCGCGACATAAAAATTGCAGCAGAAGTGAGCCGCTATCAGAGGGCGCTTCCGCTGCTTTTTTCATTCGATTTCTGTTGGATGCAGGCGGCAGATGCGGTATTCAGCCTATGAGCATGGTTGGATATCCCGCGTACTTTAGCCGCTTTTCCATGGCGGCGGCGTCTTCCAGATTATCAAAATGTCCTGTCATTACCCGGAAAAATCCATCTCCTTCTATAATAGACGCAGGATAATCCTGCTCCAGCAATTCACTTTGCAGGCGGTTTGCATAGGCCGGATTGCGGAAGGAGCCAACCTGAATATAATAGACGGATTGATTGGATAACGTAGCGCTGTTGTTGAGGGTGTCCAG
Source organism: uncultured Lachnospiraceae bacterium (assembly GCA_949840465.1). GTDB lineage: Bacteria > Bacillota > Clostridia > Lachnospirales > Lachnospiraceae > Schaedlerella. The sequence goes on from CATKXE010000033.1 coordinate 19,639, forward strand.
GATCCCAGCCGCAATTCCCTGCGCGATATCTTCAAAATTTTCATCAAACAGGGCGTTGTCAGTGTTGGAATTGATAAAACCGGCTTCCACCAAAACGGCGGGCATATTTGTCAGCCGCAGAATGATCAGATTCGGGCGGGCCTGTACGCCAAGGTTGACAAATCCCACGGCTTCCAGCTGTTCGTTGATATTTTCCGCCATTTCCAGTTTCACACCTGAAAGGTCATAGACCAAAGACTCAACACCGGACACAACGTTATCGGTCGGAAATGAGTTGCGGTGGATGGAAACAAAGTAGTCTACCCCGGCGTTGTTGGCTTCAGCCGCTTTTTCATAGGGAGTCTGGTAGATATCGGTGGTACGCGTGTATTCCACGTCTAATCCGTTGTGTTGGAGAATATCTCCAACGGCCAGGGTAAGACGAAGCGCGTCATCCTTTTCCTGACGTCCGTTATAGACTGCGCCGGAATCCCTTCCGCCGTGTCCGGCGTCCAGCATGATTGAATAGGGCATAACAGTATTTCCTTTCATAACAGTTCTATGTTAAAATATGATGGAAATACGGAAATGTGCATATTCTCATCGTTCTCATATATCTGGAGGCTGATGTGTGGTGGATAAGTATTGCGGGAAGGGGCATAAGTACACGGCAGGAAAAAAAATAAGCCCACAAGCGGCCAAATCGCTTGTGGACGTAGATTTCTGGCGGAGAGTGTGGGATTCGAACCCACGTGCCCTGTAAAGGACAACTGCATTTCGAGTGCAGCTCGTTATGACCACTTCGATAACTCTCCATTCATCTGTTCTGGGAACTGCAGAAGAATAACGGACGCAGCTCCTTACTGCTGATCAATCTTAAATCAATCTTAATCTATCTGTCGCGGGGCTGTGTATCCTTTTCAGGCAGCAGCCCCGTATCTGTTTATAAATGGGACGCAGGGAAATCTATGTCTTGTATCTTATTCATGCCGCTTCTTCTCAGAGCGTTCTTTGTCCTTCTCCCTGTCATGGCGCTCTTTCGAATCCTCATCGGAATCCTCCTCTTCGCTGTCCGCAGAATCCTCATCCTGCACTTCCGGCAGATATACATGTACAAGCTGTACCCGGTTCTTATCCAGCTGTTCTACCACCATGCGAATTCCGTCTTCCGTGGTAAATTCGTCGCCCACCTCGGGCAGACGATCCAAACGCTGGATGATAAAACCGCCCACGGAATCATATTCCTCTGATTCCAGTTCCAGTCCGAGCCGGTCGTTTAAGTCGTCCAGGCTCAATGCGCCTTCCACCATATATTCCCGGTCGTCAATCTTTTGGAGGAAGCTTTCTTCGTTCTCATCATATTCGTCATGGATCTCGCCGACAATCTCCTCCAGAATGTCTTCAAGTGTAATCAGGCCGGCTGTCTCGCCGTATTCATCCAGTACAATGGCGATATTGAAAGAAGCATCCCGCATCTCTACGAGAAGTTCGGAGATACTTTTATATTCATAAGTAAAATACGCTTCCCTGAGAATATCACGTACATGGAAATGCTCTTTGTTTTCAAACAAAAGCAAATCCTTCATATTGATTGTTCCGATGACATTGTCTGTTGTGTCTTCATAGACAGGAAGCCGGGTGTACTTGTCCTCCTTAAAAATCTCCAACAGCTCATGGTAAGTGCTGTTGACATCCGCAAATGATACATGCACTCTGGGCACCATGACGTCCTTCGCGCGCGCATCCCCCAGATCGAATACATTATAAATCATTTCCTTTTCGCCGGATTCAATTACGCCGTCCTCATGACTGACGTCTACGATGGTACGGAGCTCATCCTCGGTCATCGCATCATTCTTCGCATCCGGGTCGATCCGAAGTACAAACATCACGCCGCGGGATAATAAATTGACAATAAAAATAACCGGGGTCATAATGGTCATAAATAATTTGATGACAGGGATATATGTCAGAGCCAGTTTGCTGGAATTAATCGTCGCCGCATTCTTCGGGGTGATCTCTCCGAATATGAGGATCGCGACAGTCAGGATTCCGGTTGCAATGCCTACCATGGCTCCGCCTAAGCGATAAGCCAGCGTGGTAGTCAGCGAGGAAGCATAAAGGTTGACAATATTATTTCCGATCAAAATGGCGCTCAGCATCTTGGAAGAATGATTCTCCGTGATATCCAATACGGTTGCCGCCCGCTTGTTGCCGTCATCTGTAAGGGAACGCAGCTTGATCTTGCTGACTGTAGTAAGCGCTGTCTCTGCAGAAGAGAAAAAAGCTGATAACAATAACAGGATAAACAATATGACAAATTGTATGGCGTCACTCGGGTCCAATGATCAGTTCAACTCCTTTTGTTCTTTAAAATTTGACGAGTACACGAATTTACTATACATCATCCCGGCGAAATTTGCAAGTTGAATTTCATAGCATTTTATTGTAATATAATAATAAGTAAAAATCCGGCGCATGGAAGCGCCGGGAAATGAATGGAGACGGCGTATGGATTTGTATAAGGAGCTATGCCAGATATTGGGGGAAGAGAACGTATTGACAAAAGAGCCGATGAGCAGGCATACGACTTTTCAGGTGGGAGGACCGGCGGATTATTTTGTCACTCCCCAGAAGGAAGGGCAGATACGGGATACGGCGGCAATTTTAAGAGAGACGGATACGCCCTGTTATATCATGGGAAATGGGAGCAACCTGCTGGTAGGCGACCGGGGATACCGGGGAGTTGTCGTTCAGCTTTATAAAAAAATGGATGGGATCCAGATCCAGGATACCATTGTCCATGCACAGGCCGGGGCGCTTCTGTCCAGAATTGCCGTGAAAGCTTTCGAAGCTTCCCTGTCCGGTTTTGAATTCGCTTCCGGGATTCCCGGGACGCTTGGCGGCGCAATGATGATGAACGCCGGAGCTTACGGCGGGGAGATGAAGCAGGTGGCGGTGCGCGCCAGGGTGCTCAAGGCAACGGGGGATATCAGGGAAATCCCGGCGGAAGAGATGGGGCTGGGATATCGTACCAGTATATTTTCAGGGAACGGCGATATTATACTTGGTGCGGATTTACAGTTAAAGCCCGGTGATGGAAGAGAGATACGGGCGTCCATGGAAGAACTCAGGAAAAAGCGGGTGGAAAAACAGCCTTTGGAATATCCCAGCGCAGGAAGCACATTCAAGCGGCCCCAGGGGTATTTTGCCGGAAAATTGATTCAGGATGCAGGCTTGAGGGGCTTTCGAGTGGGCGGAGCACAGGTGTCAGAAAAGCACTGCGGCTTTGTAATCAACCGGGATCATGCCACGGCGGCCGATATACGCTCCCTGATGGAACAGGTGTCGGACAGAGTATATGCGCAGTTTGGCGTGCGTCTGGAGCCGGAAGTGAAGCAGATCGGGGAGTTTTGACAGGGCATAGGCAGCGCTGCCGCCCGGAGTCTGTTTTGTAAGGGCGCGTGAGCTTTTAGATGGTTCCTCGCCTGACAGGGGAAGGATTGGGGCGTGTGTGGAAACAGCGTATTTAAAGAGAACGGATGGTGGGGGATATGAGGTTTGTGATTGTGACGGGCATGTCTGGAGCCGGGAAATCTACGGCGCTGAAAATGCTGGAGGATATCGGTTATTTCTGCGTGGATAACCTGCCAATCCTGCTTATGCCTAAATTTGCGGAGATGATGATGACGCCGGATGCCGAGATCAATCAGGTCGCGCTGGGCATTGATGTGCGCAGCGGGCAGCTCCTGAACGGGATCGAAGAACAGCTTTCCCGGATGGACGCGCAGGGAATCCGCTATGAGATCCTGTTTTTGGACGCCCGTGATAACGTACTCGTCAAAAGATACAAGGAGACAAGAAGGCAGCATCCATTGGGCGGAATCGGCAGGGTGGATATCGGGATTGCAAAAGAACGTGAGAGGATTGCGTTCTTAAAAATGAAAGCCACGTATATACTGGATACCAGCAAGATGCTCACCAGAGAATTGAAGAGGGAATTGGAAAAGATTTTCGTGGAGGGGAAGGAATTCAGGAACCTGTATGTTTCCGTCATGTCCTTTGGATTTAAATACGGTATCCCGCAGGATGCGGATCTGGTGTTTGACGTACGTTTCCTCCCCAATCCATATTATATTGAAGGACTGAAAGAAAAGACCGGCAATGAGCGGGAGGTTCAGGAGTATGTCCTGAATAATGACCGTGCCCGGACTTTTGTGGAGAAGCTCAAGGATATGATGGATTTTTTGCTTCCCAGTTATATTCTGGAGGGCAAGAACCAGCTTGTCATCGGGATCGGGTGTACAGGAGGGAAACATCGCTCCGTCGCTCTGGCGAACGTCCTGTACCATTATATAGAAAAAAAGGAAAATTACGGCGTCCGCATTGAACACAGGGATATTGAGAAGGATGCCATTGTAAAAGCACACTGAAAGGCAGGGGGAGAGCATGTCATTTTCTGGAAATGCCAAGGAAGAACTTTCCAGGAGCATCAGTCCGGCCAGACACTGCCAGATAGCGGAATTAGCGGCTTTGCTCAGCATGTGCGGTTCCATTGCCATAGGCGTCAGGAACCAGTGCCGTATAAAAATCTATACGGAAAATCAGGCTGTTGCAAGAAAAGTCTTTACATTGATCCAAAAAACATTTAATATAGATGCTGATATCTCAATCAGGAGGAATATGACGAAGAAAAGTATTTCCTATGCTGTAATAGTTGGAAGGCACAGGGATGCGTTACGTATTCTTCAGGCAACGAAATTGATGGATGGACACACGAAGGGTTTTGAGGAAGTGCATATTGCCAACCCGATCGTGGTTCAGCAGACCTGCTGCAGACGTGCATTTATACGGGGGGCCTTTTTAGCGGCAGGCTCTATGAGCAATCCGGCAAAGTCTTATCATTTTGAGATTGTCTGTGGTGCAAAGCTCATGGCGGAACAGATACAAAAGCAGATATGCAGCTTTGACATGGATGCCAAGATCGTCCTGAGGAAGAAGTCTTATGTAGTATATCTCAAAGAGGGTTCACAGATTGTAGATATTTTGAATGTCATGGAAGCGCATGTGTCCTTGATGGAACTGGAGAATGTCAGAATCCTGAAGGAGATGCGCAACACAGTGAACCGTAAGGTAAACTGTGAGACGGCGAACATCAACAAAACCGTCTCCGCTGCGGTGAGGCAGTTGGAGGATATTACATACTTGCGAGACACTATCGGTTTTGAAAAACTGCCGGATGGGTTGGAAGAGGTGGCGCAGGCACGCCTTTCACATCCGGACGCATCACTAAAAGAGCTGGGGGAAATCTTGTCGCCGCCGGTAGGCAAGTCTGGGGTGAACCACAGACTGCGCAAGCTGGGGGAATTGGCAGAGAAAGTTAAGCAAGAACAAGGAGGGTTATTATGATTGAAACGCCAGTTGTCGTAAGACAAGAAAAGGGGCTTGATGGAAGACCGATTGCATTGTTGGTGCAGGAGGCAAGCCAGTACATGAGCAAAGTGTACATTAAGGTGCAGGAAAAAAGCATCAATGCAAAAAGTATCATGGGGATGATGAGCCTGAGTCTTTCCAAGGGAGAGGAGGTCACCATCCTGACGGAAGGCGAGGATGAAGAAAAGGCAGCGGAGGGGATCAAGACATTTTTTATGGCTGCAAATTAGAACATGTAATCCGGCGGACCTGTAGCCCTTCTTGATGGGGCTGCAGTCCGCTGTTTCAAACTTCATACATGTCGGTGCAGCAGACAGACAAATGTGCGGTACCGTATCAGGATACGGTGCGGAAACTGCCTGCAGGAAAAGTTTACTTCGCAGATGCCGGGCGGACAATTTGCCGGGCTGGGTTGTTACATAATGGGGAGGTAGAGACATGAAAAAGATGCTGTTTGTGTATAATCCGAATGCAGGAACCGGATTATTAAAGCCAAAACTGGCAGACGTGGTTGACATTTTTGTGAAAGGCGGATATGACGTGACTATCTATCCGACGCAATGCCAACACGATGCGCTGACAAAGATGATTACTTACACAGAAGATTATGATATTATTGTATGCAGCGGAGGGGATGGGACGCTGGACGAGGTTGTGACAGGCCTGTCAAAGCGCGCGAAAAAAGTGCCGGTGGGATATATTCCGGCGGGTACGACCAATGATTTTGCAAACAGCCTGAATATTCCCGGCAATATTCTGGAAGCGGCGGATACCGCAGTAAACGGAACGGTATTTCCCTGCGACGTGGGGAAGTTCAATGATGATTATTTCGTTTATATTGCAGCTTTCGGCCTGTTCACCGACGTATCCTACGAGACAAAGCAGAGCATGAAAAATGTATTGGGGCATCTTGCCTATATTCTGGAAGGTTCCAAGCAGATTTTTAATATTCCGTCTTATCATGTCAGGGTGACCCATGACAGGGAAGCGGTCGAGGATGATTTTATGTTCGGTATGGTGACCAATTCCCGCTCGGTCGGCGGGTTCAAGGGAATCATCGGAAAGGATGTGATTTTTGACGACGGGCTTTTTGAAGTCACATTGATTAAGACGCCGAAGAGCCCCATCGCACTGAATGAGATCATCGCATCTCTGGTCATCAAGCAGATTGATTCGAACCACGTATATTCCTTCCGTTCGGGTGAAGTGCATTTCGAGTCGGTAGAGGAGATTCCATGGACGCTGGACGGCGAGTTCGGCGGACAGCATAATGAGGTTACGATCTATAACCGGAAACAGGCGCTGCCGATCATGGTGAAAGTGGATACCAAGATCTCTTTAGAGGAAGAAAAGGTAGAGATACTGGAGAAAATAAAAGAAGAATAAAAATAAAAAACCTTCGAAGATAATCTTCGAAGGCTTTTTTCATGACTCCAAGGGGAATCGAACCCCTGATTCCAGCGTGAGAGGCTAGCGTCTTAACCGCTTGACCATGGAGCCCTATCAATCAGTCCTGCCTGTATATTGTAATAAATGTCATACATCACAAGCAAAATTGATTATAGCACACAATTTCTAATTGTGCAAGAGAAAATTTATTTTTCGACATGAAATTTGTTCCAGAAGTGATTGCCGGCAATAACTGTAGAATCGGTACAGGGGATGGCGGCAAAATACGCTTTACATTCTGACCGCTATTTGATAGTATGGAATGAATAGAAAATGTCAGTAAGGAGAAAAAAATATGAGAATAATTAAAGCAGAGAATTATCAGGATATGAGCAGAAAAGCGGCGAATATCATATCCGCGCAGATGATCATGAAACCGGACAGCGTATTGGGACTGGCTACGGGTTCGAGCCCGGTCGGGATCTATGAGCAGCTGGTAGAGTGGTATAAGAAGGGAGATCTGGATTTTTCAAAAATAACGACCGTGAATCTGGACGAGTACAAAGGACTGAACCGTGAAAATGACCAGAGTTACTACTATTTTATGCATCAGCATCTGTTTGACCATGTGAATGTCCGGCCGGAATGTACCCATGTGCCTGACGGGATGGAGGCGGATTCGCAGAAAGAATGCAAAAGATATGAGGGACTGGTTGATTCCTTAGGCGGGGCTGATCTGCAGCTTCTTGGGCTGGGGCATAACGGGCATATCGGATTTAACGAGCCGGCTCCTGTATTTGAGAAGGCCACCCATTGCGTGGATCTGACAGAGAGCACCATCGAAGCCAATAAACGTTTCTTTGCATCCGCGGACGAAGTTCCGAAACAGGCATATACCATGGGCATCGGGACGATCATGAAGGCAAAGAAGATTCTGGTGGTCGTCAGCGGAGAGGATAAGGCGGAGATTGTCGCAAAAGCGTTTTACGGGGAGGTGACCCCGGAAGTACCGGCTTCTATTTTGCAGATGCATCAGGATGTGACAGTAGTCGCAGACAAAGCTGCATTGTCAAAGCTATAGTTTCTGACGAATTTGCTTGTTAATTTTTGTGCAATGTGACCTCTGATTTTCAAAATTACAGATTGTCTTTTTGGACAAAATGGGATATAATGGAACGAGATTTAAAATATTTCCTGTCAGTATCATGCTGGCGGGGTGGGAGAATTGGAGGAAAAAAATTATGTTAGTATCAGCAAAAGAGATGCTTCAGAAAGCAAAAGCAGGCCACTATGCAGTGGGGCAGTTCAACATCAACAACCTGGAATGGACAAAGGCAATCCTTCTTACCGCAGAAGAGTGCAAGTCTCCTGTGATCTTAGGTGTTTCCGAGGGCGCAGGCAAGTATATGGCAGGATATAAGACTGTTGTCGGCATGGTAAATGGTATGCTGGAAGAACTGAACATCACCGTTCCGGTTGCCCTGCATCTGGATCACGGCAGCTATGACGGATGTATGAAGTGTATTGAAGCAGGTTTCTCATCCATTATGTTTGACGGTTCTCATTTCCCGATTGAGGAGAATGTAGAGAAGACAAAAGAACTGGTTGCAATCGTTAATGAAAAGGGAATGTCTCTGGAAGCGGAAGTAGGAGCGATCGGCGGAGAAGAAGACGGCGTTGTTGGCAAGGGCGAGTGCGCAGATCCTGAAGAATGCAAGAGGATCGCGGATCTTGGAATCGATTTTCTGGCAGCAGGTATCGGCAACATTCACGGAAAATATCCGGCGAACTGGGAAGGCTTAAGCTTTGAGACTCTGGATGCGATCCAGAAGCTGACAGGAGATATGCCTCTGGTACTTCACGGCGGTACAGGAATCCCGGCTGATATGATCAAAAAAGCAATCTCTCTCGGCGTTGCAAAGATTAATGTGAATACAGAATGCCAGCTTTCCTTCGCTGCAGCGACACGTGAATATGTTGAGGCAGGAAAAGACCTGGAAGGCAAGGGATTTGACCCGCGTAAGCTCTTAAAGCCGGGCGCAGACGCAATTATGGCAACTGTAAAGGAAAAGATGGAATTATTTGGTTCCATTGGAAAGGCCTGAAAAAAATAAAAAATATACTTGCCTTTTCAGAAAAAGTGAGTTATACTGACAGGCGTAGATATGAACGAGGACGTTCCAAGGTGGCTTGGAGTGTCCTCTTTTCATATCCTGCAGGAAAGTCTTTGCAGATTCCCTGCAGGATGGACCCGCTTCATGGATATGCGCTGGGGCATGGAAGGCAGATTTTGTGTTATGTTGCTGCAGACGGGGCTTTTTTGGCGGGACTCTTTATCAAGAAAACAACTTCAGCCAGATAGAAAGGAAGGTATTATGAGTACAGAATTATTCAACGTAGCGGACATTTTTGGGGAAAACGTGTTTAATGACACCGTGATGCAGGCACGTTTGCCGAAAAAAGTGTATAAGAACCTGAAGAAAACGATTGAAGAAGGCAAAGAACTGGATCTTGAGACAGCCGATGTGATCGCGCATGAGATGAAAGAGTGGGCAATCGAAAAAGGCGCTACCCATTATACCCACTGGTTCCTGCCGCTGACCGGCGTGACGGCGGAAAAGCATGATTCTTTTATCTCCGCACCGCAGCCCAGCGGAAAGGTTCTGATGAGTTTCTCAGGAAAAGAGCTGATCAAGGGTGAGCCGGATGCTTCTTCATTTCCGTCAGGCGGGCTCAGGGCTACATTTGAAGCAAGAGGATACACGGCATGGGACTGTACCTCCCCGGCATTCGTAAGGCAGGATGCGGCGGGCGCAACGCTGTGTATTCCGACAGCATTCTGTTCCTACACAGGGGAGGCATTGGATCAGAAGACTCCCCTTCTTAGATCCATGGAAGCCATCAATGTGCAGGCGCTTCGGCTCCTGCGTTTATTTGGAAATACAACTTCTAAGAAAGTAACTCCTTCTGTCGGGCCGGAGCAGGAATATTTTCTGGTTGACGCAGAACTGTTCCAGCAGAGAAAAGACCTGATTTATACCGGGCGTACATTGTTCGGCGCAATGCCGCCCAAAGGACAGGAGTTAGACGACCATTATTTTGGAACCATCCGTCAGAGGATTGCAGGTTTCATGAGGGACGTGAATATCCAGTTGTGGAAGGTGGGCGTGACCGCCAAGACGCAGCACAATGAGGTGGCTCCTGCCCAGCATGAGCTGGCTCCGATTTACGCGGAGGCGAATATTGCGGTTGACCATAACCAGATCGTGATGCAGACATTGAAAAGGGTGGCCTGCCAGCATGGCATGAAGTGCCTGCTCCATGAGAAGCCTTTTGCGGGAGTGAACGGTTCCGGTAAGCACAATAACTGGTCCATTACAACGGACGACGGCATCAATATGCTGGATCCGGGGAAAACCCCGCATGAGAACAGGCAGTTCCTGCTCGTACTTTCCTGTATCCTGAAGGCAGTGAATAAGCATGCAGACCTCTTGCGCGAATCCGCGGCAGATCCGGGGAATGACCACAGGCTTGGGGCAAATGAGGCGCCTCCGGCAATCATTTCCATCTTCCTGGGAGAACAGCTTGAAGATGTGATGGAGCAGCTGATCAGCACAGGGGAGGCGACACACAGCTTAAAGGGCGGAAAGTTACAGACCGGTGTGACCACTCTTCCTGATTTGTCAAAGGATGCGACAGACAGGAACAGGACTTCACCGTTTGCATTCACGGGAAATAAATTCGAGTTCCGAATGGTTGGCTCGCGGGATTCCATTGCAAACCCGAATATCGTATTGAACACGATCGTTGCGGAAGCATTTGCGGATGCATGTGATGTTCTGGAAAAAGCAGACGACTTCGATATGGCGGTACATGATCTGATCAAACAGTACATGATCGAGAACCAGAGGATTGTATTTAACGGCAACGGATATTCCGCGGAATGGGTAGAAGAGGCAGAAAGAAGAGGGCTTCCGAATATCAAGTCCATGGTGGAGGCAATTCCCAGCATCACCACAGACAAGGCAGTAGAGCTCTTTGAGAGATTCAATGTATTTACAAGGGCAGAGTTGGAATCCAGGGCGGAAATCCAGTATGAGACATATGCAAAGGCCATCAATATTGAAGCACGTACCATGATCGATATGGCGAGCAAGCAGATCATCCCGGCAGTGATGGGATATACGAAGACACTGGCGGATACGATCCTTGCGGTAAAGGAAGCCGGGGCGGATACCAGTGTGCAGGCCGACCTGCTGACGGAAGTGACAGGGCTTCTAAAGGAGACGAAGGCGGCTCTGAACGCTTTAATCCATGTGACGGACGAAGCAGCCGGAAAGGAAGAAGGAGCAGATCAGGCAAATTACTACTATTCAGACGTATTCCCGGCTATGGAGGCGCTGCGCGCCCCGGTCGATCAGCTGGAAATGATCGTGGATAAGGAAGTATGGCCCATGCCTTCCTACGGAGACCTGATTTTTGAAGTATAAATTTTCGTAGTGTGCGTACTCCCGGAAAGTCAGGGGTTGTAGAAAAATAACTGCAAGGGGCTTTTCGGGAGTGTTTTGTCATAATAAAAGGACGTTTTCCCGGAAAAAAGAGGACGTCCTTTTTTAAAGCAGGAGGTAAATGATGCATAAATATACAAGGGAAGATATTATGGATTTGGCGGAGGATGAGGATGTGGGCTTTGTCCGCCTGCAGTTTACGGATCTCTGCGGAACGATGAAGAATATGGCGGTGACGAAAAGCCAGCTGAAAAAGGCTCTTAATAATGAGTGTGTGTTTGACGGATCCCCGATCAAAGGTCTTTCCGGGGAAGGGGAGTCAGATCTGTATCTGTATCCGGATCTGAATACATTTGAGATATTTCCGTGGAGGCCACAGCAGGGGAAGGTCGCCCGATTGATCTGCGACGTGTACCGACCGGACGGTACGCCCTATGAGGATGATCCGCGGCAGGTACTTAAACGGGTGATTCAGGAGGCTGCGGAAATGGGCTATACCATGAAGGTGGGGCCGGAATGCGAATTTTTCCTGTTCCATACGGACGAAGACGGAATGCCCACCACCCTGACCCATGAGCAGGGCGGTTATTTTGACGTGGGGCCGCTGGATTTTGGGGAAAATGCGCGCCGGGATATGGTATTGACTTTGGAGGAAATGGGATTTGTTGTGGAATCTTCCTATCATGAAAGTGCGCCGGCGCAGCACGAGATTGATTTCCAGTTCGATGAAGCGTTGGCCGCGGCGGACAATATTATGACGTTTAAGATGGTGGTTAAGACCATTGCAAAGCGGCACGGCCTGCACGCTACATTTATGCCAAAGCCTAAGACGGAGACGGCGGGCTCAGGCATGCATCTGAATCTGTCGCTGCACAGGGACGGGAAAAATATTTTCCGGGACGATGCGGATCAGAATGGAATCAGCCAGGAGGCTTACTATTTTATGGGCGGGCTGATGAAGCATATACAGGCCATTACGTGTATTACCAATCCTACAGTCAATTCTTACAAGCGGCTTGTACCGGGATATGAGGCTCCGGTTTACCGGGGGTGGTCCGCAAGCACGAGAAGCCCCCTGCTTCGGATTCCGCCGGTGCGGGCGGAGCATGCCAGGATTGAGCTGAGAAGCCCGGATTCCACGGCAAATCCATACCTGGCATTTGCGGCGGTGTTGGCGGCCGGACTGGACGGATTACGCAATCATATTCTGCCGCCAAAAGGAGTGGATCAGAATATCCAGTCCATGACAGACGCGGAGCGGGAGGCGCTTCAGATTGAAAAGCTGCCGGAGAACTTAGGGCAGGCGGTCAGGGAACTGGAACAGGATACGTATATCTGTGAAAAACTGGGAATGGGGTTGGCTTCGAAAATCATAGCGGCAAAGAGACAGGAATACTATGACTACTGTATGCAGGTCACGGACTGGGAGATTGTCCGGTATCTGTACAGGGTATGAAAGTAAAACGCGCAGGCGGGAGGGGGAGCACACGTGAGCAGCATGATTGTTGTATTTCCAAAAAAAGAGACGGCTGCAAATCTCCGTAACATCCTGAACCGCAGCGGCATGGATGTAGCCGGAGTATGCACGACGGCAGCCCAGGCCCTGCAGTGTGCGGACACATTGGACGAGGGGATCGTCATATGCGGTTACAGGATGAAGGATATGATGTACTCCGAACTTCGGGAATGCCTGCCTGAAGTCTTCCAGATGCTTCTGATCGCTTCACCGGATAAATGGAGCGACGGCCTGGCGGAAGGTGTGATTGGCCTGCCGCTGCCTCTGAAGGTCTATGATCTGCTGAACACGGTGGAAATGATGCAGCAGGAGATACGGCGCAGGAGAAAGAAACGGCGGGAAGCGGCGAAAAACCGGAACCCACAGCAGAGGGCGCTGATTGATCAGGCGAAAGCTCTGTTGATGGAGAGAAACCATATGACAGAGAAAGAGGCGCACCGGTATCTGCAGAAAAGCAGTATGGACAGCGGTACAAATATGCTGGAGACTGCGCAGATGGTATTGACGGTTATGAGCGGGACGGTGTAAAGTCATGTATGGCGTGTTCGAAAATTGCATCCTCCAGGCAGGGAAACGGGATTGCAGGGATGCACTTTCAAATACGTTTTGAAGCCTTTAATTAAAATCAGAACAGAGGGCTATTATATTACGAGGAGAAGCAAAATGAAGTTTACGAAAATGCAGGGACTGGGCAATGACTATGTATATGTGAATTGCTTTGAAGAGACGTTAAACAATCCGGGAGAGACAGCGGTGCGGGTCAGCGACCGGCATTTTGGGATTGGCGCGGACGGCCTGATTATGATCAATCCGTCCGGGAATGCGGATTTTGAAATGGAGATGTACAATGCGGACGGTTCCCGTGGGGAGATGTGCGGGAACGGCATCCGCTGTGTGGCAAAATATGTGTATGATTACGGCCTGACGGACAAAACGCATATTTCCATAGAAACATTGGGCGGAATCAAATACGTGGATTTGATTGTGGAGGATGGGAAAGTCAGGCTGGTAAAAGTGGATATGGGCAGTCCGGTTCTGGAGACAGAGAAAATCCCGGTTACGGGAGTTGGCGAAAGGGCAGTCAATGCACCCATCCAGGTGGATGGCCGGGAATACCGTATGACGGCCGTATCCATGGGCAATCCCCATGCGGTTGTATTTGTGGATGATGTGAAAGGGCTGGAACTTGAGAAAACCGGGCCTTTCTTTGAGAATCATGAATGCTTCCCCAAGCGTGTCAATACGGAATTTGTCCGCGTGCTGGATCGGAAGACCGTGGAAATGCGCGTCTGGGAGCGGGGGTCTGGGGAAACCCTTGCCTGCGGGACAGGGGCATGCGCGGCGGCAGTGGCATGCGTCCTGAACAATCTGACAGAGGAAGCGGTCACCGTGAAGCTGTTGGGCGGCGACCTGCAGATCCAGTGGGATCGAAAAAAGGACAAAGTATATATGACCGGGCCTGCGGCGGTGGTATTCGACGGGGTGTGGCCGGAACCGTATGCCGGGGATAAATAAGCATGAGAGTCATTTTTCATGGCCGTTTGTGCCGGATATCAGCATGGCTGTAAAACAGGCAGAAGAAAGGCTGTATGTGAAACAGAGAGACAGCTGCGGACTACAGGGATGGGAAGCAGCCTGTGAGAGGGTAAAGGAGAGTGTATCAATGTTTAAGATTAATGAGAATTACCTGAAACTGCCGGGAAGCTATTTGTTTTCTACAATCGGAAAAAAGGTGGCGGCTTATACGAAGGCGAACCCGGACAAGTCGATCATCCGTCTGGGAATCGGGGATGTGACGCAGCCGCTTGCCCCCGCGATTATTGACTCCCTGCACAGTGCGGTGGAGGAGATGGCGCAGGCAGAGACATTTCACGGATACGCGCCGGATCTGGGATATGAATTTTTACGCGATGCGATGGCGAAAAACGACTATCAGGCGCGGGGATGCGAT
>CATKXE010000034.1 GCA_949840465.1 uncultured Lachnospiraceae bacterium
GTAAGCCCCCGGTGTTCCAGCATGGCGAACATTGCCCGTATTTCCCGAAGCAGCGCCTCAATGGAAAAGGGCTTGATGATATAATCTACCGCCCCGGCTTCATACCCCCGTATCTGGTCGCTCTCCTGGTCATTGGCAGTCAGGAAAATAACCAGCGTGTCCGGATTCCCCGGCTTTATAAGCCTGCACAGGTCATAGCCGTTGCCGTCCGGCAGATTGATATCCAGAAGCGCCAGGTCAAATTCCGTCCGGGCCAGCAATTCGGCGGCTGTGTCTGCATTCAGAGCCGATACCGTATCGTAACCCTCCGAAATCAGGTTGTAAGTCAGGGTTTTATTGAAAAGGGCGTCGTCCTCTACCAGTAAAATTTTCTTCATAGCCACACTCCTTGAAATTTTTATACTATACCTTGACGGAGAAAGTCCGCCAGCCCGGTAAGGGCATGCATTACAGGATGCCCTTTGGGTACAGATAAACATACAAATGTCCGCAAAATGTTACAGTGGACCGATTTTTATTCAAAAATAAAAATTTCTTCAATCGGAGCTTCTACAACCCTGGAAATATCAACCGCCAGCTTCAGTGACGGGTTATACTGCGCTTTTTCCAGGCGCATGATGGTTTCCCGGCGCACGCCTACTTTTTCCGCCAGCTGCCCTTGCGTCAGATCTTTCATTTGCCGGTATTTTTTTAATCTGCATTCAAATTCTGCCATACCTTATTCCTCACTTTCATCTGCCAGGTCGTCATGGTCATACCGGTACAGCAAATATTCAGAGAGGAAAATCCCCAGAGCTAACGCGAGGGAAAGGGTGATAATTGTAGCAATCAGGGTATACTCAAGATTTCCAAAAAGTTTTCCCTGACAAAGAATGATCAGTGCAATAAGCATGATCCCGAACGAAATTCTGTATGCTTTCAGTCTGGCGCGGACCATATTTTCACGGAAACGCTCATCCATAAATGTTCCTGACATCCTTCCCTCATAGTAAAAACCAGAGAATCCAAAGAAAAGGAAAAATGCAAATGGAAAGACAGAGCCATCCGCAGAGTATGTCAGAAAACCGGCAAAACCCAAAAAGCCCAGTACTCCTAACCAGCCCCACTTTGGATTGACCTTGCGGGCGACGCCTGTTTCTTCCACCTGTCTCTGCTTTTCATATGCATAGACAAAAAGCATGACAAACAGAGAGACTACATAAATGCATGTGAGAGAAATCGAAATAATCATCGGCAGATCCTTTGCGCGAAATACATAATTTTTAAAATCCATGGGAACTACCAGGCGGGAATCATTGAATGAAACCGCATACCATGACGATAGAAACAAACTCAAAACACAAAAGATCCCACAGCCAATCCAAATTTTCATCTTGTTCGTTTTCATAGTACTCCTCCTGTTATTGTGATATATTTATCTCTTTACAGGACAAATATATCACTTTACTTTCTCTTTGTCAACAGAAAAGAGACAAATACATCGCATTTATTATCCAAAGTCAAAGATTCATCAGGCAATATCCCGTTTCTGATATATCTTTACTGCAATTCCGTACGAGAAAAAAAAACAGATCACTGAAATGGCAAGCACAATACCAAACGC
The DNA here is from genome assembly GCA_949840465.1 of uncultured Lachnospiraceae bacterium. Taxonomy (GTDB): domain Bacteria; phylum Bacillota; class Clostridia; order Lachnospirales; family Lachnospiraceae; genus Schaedlerella. The sequence goes on from CATKXE010000034.1 coordinate 1,604, forward strand.
CAGAAGGATATTTTCTTTCACCGGAAAAACCAAGTTTATAAGAAGAAAGAACACCTTTCAACATGCTACCGGAAAATCTTTGATTTTGCCAGTGAAAACGGATTCGCATTATCCGGGTTGCCCTATGAAGTCATCATCAATGAAAATGTGATCGACTGGACAGAGGACGCCGTTGTCCAGATCGAGATTCCCATAGAAAAAATATAGCGAAAGATTAAAATTCACTTCCGCTATATTTAACTGTGAGCACTGCAACTATTTTTTCTGCATCCAATACTTCATAGATAATAATGTAACCAGAAACAAATAACTGACGATACCCTTTATGAGCATAGAACCCAAATTTACGTTCCGCTCCACGATAAGGCTGCTCTTCTAAGCTGAAAATCGCATCTTCAAGCCTTTGTGCCAGCCTTAATGCATTGTCGCCGTAATGATCATTAAGAAGTGCCTGTTCATAGATTTTTCCTATATCACGATAAGCCTGCGGAAACATCTTAACAGTATATTTATCCAAAATGTTTCCTTCTTAATTGACTTAGAGCCTCTCTTGCATCCAGTAGTTCTGCCCCATCTGTAAGCGCCCCCATCAGCGTTGTTTTTCCTGCCCCCTTCGGGGCAAGTATTTATAGAGTTCTTATTTTTCAAAAACTACAAAACCACATTCGTAAGGATGGTCGCAATACACACTTTCCTGCTTATCAGTGTGGTATAACATACTTTTCAGTATAATTAGAAAATCTCCGCCACCTGATAGAATCATGTATTCTGCCAGAAAAAACAGCAGTAATTGATTCGCCATTACAGCAACTACTGCAACTCCGCCTCCTAAAACTAATGTAGGCATAGCAACCCCCAGGAGATATTGCCATTTTTTCAGCGGATTTGAACAAGTGCAGTATGGAGAAAAACTACTCCAGATAATTCCAAAATCAATCGAATGAAAATGATTTTTTGCAAAAAGACTCCAGGTAATTCCATGTATTAACTCATGCAGAATAGATAGACATAAAATAAGCACAAGTAATGCTACAACAAATCCCCACGAAAGACAATCTAAATCAAAACCATTCACATTATAGTATATCCAAAATGCTAAAGCCAAAAACGGCAGCATAATGAAAAGGCATAAAGGCTTTGCTTGTTGCGTATTGATAATTATATTCTTCGTTTTATATCCTTTTTGCTGCATTTCAGAATTGAATTTTTCAAAGCGCTCTTTACGTTTCAATTCTTTTTCTGTTAGTTTTCTTTTGTCTTTATCCATACTTAATTCCTCCAGATTCCTATTTTTCTATCTGATTTTCCTTCTCAATTATACACGAAAGTTGTGGACTTATGTCAATACTCTGGACAAAATTTTTAAACACCGGGACCCGCAGAATATCGGAGGAAATGGCAGAATAGTGATAGATAAGGGCAGAAATGAAATATTTTTCCTACGCGCCTTGCATTATAATAATACCTGTAAAGCAAATCAGCTATTTACAGGAGGTGAGTGTCCAACGGACTATATGAACATTGTTTCATATTATGCCGGGGATTGCTGATTTGTCTGTAAATATTTCATCATAAAGGGGCCGGACGGTTTATCTGCCAGCCCCGTCTTTTTGAAAGGAGTTAAAATGGAGCTAAACATCCAGACCGCAGAACTGGCATTAAAGGAAGCGTCAGAATCCAATCCGGGGGCATGGGCAGACCATTCCCGGTATGTAGCCGAAGCCTGTAAAAACATTGCGTCTCACTGTAAAGATTTATCTTCTGAACAGGCGTATCTTTTCGGACTGTTACACGATATTGGACGTTATGCCGGAGTGAGTTCGGAAAGACATCTGATAGACGGCTATCGTTACTGTATAGAGCGTGGGTGGGAAAAAGCTGCGCAGATATGTATATCCCACGCATTTATGATACAGGATATTGCTACTTCTATCGGAGAGTTTGATGTCAGTGATGAGGATTACCTGTTTATGAAAAAGTATGTCGAGGAGGCGGTATATGATGATTATGACCGTTTAGTGCAGCTATGTGACGCATTGGCTATGCCTTCGGGGTTCTGCCTTTTGGAAAAAAGATTTGTAGACGTGACAATACGGTACGGCGTCCACCCGGCGACAGTAGACCGGTGGAAAAAGATTTTAGAGATAAAAGAACTGTTTGAAGAACAGATTGGTTGTTCTATTTATACTTTGCTTCCGGGCGTTGTGGAAAACAGTTTTCGTTAAGGGAGGGATATTATGTATTACGAAGCAGGTGATTTTTGGGAAACTGCGGACAGCGATACCTTAAAGCGGATCGCCCGCACAAGGGAATTGACAAGAGAATATTATTTTTCTGATTATGAAGATACGGAGAAAAGGACCGCCATTCTCCATAAGTTGTTAGGAGGAATAGGAGAAACCCGCCTGATTGTGTTGCAGCAGGGAATCCATGCAGGGTGATACGTTATTTTGATACAGACAGAGAAAGGCGGCTACATGAAATATAAGCATATCGTTTTTGACATTGACGGTACTCTGATTGATACGGAATATGCTGTCTTACATTCCTTACAGGAAACCATAAGGGAATTGTCGGGGAGAGAGATACCATGCTCTGAACTAAAATTTGCGTTAGGGATTACCGGGTTAGACGCTTTGAAAAAACTTGAGATAAAAGACATTTCCCATGCGATAGAATCATGGGATAAAAATATGTGTAAATATGCAGATACCATTAAAGTATTTGACGGAATAACCGGACTGCTGAAAAATCTTCTAAGTCTGGATTATGAAATAGGAATTGTCACTTCAAAGACAAGGGAAGAATTTGCACATGATTTTTGCCAGTCTGGTATCAGCCATTATTTTAAAACAATCATATGTGCAGACGATACACAGGAACATAAACCCAATGCCGCACCGCTTTTGAAATATGTGGAATTATCAAAAACAGGCCATAGGAAAGTGCTTTATATCGGAGATAGCAAATATGACAGCAAATGTGCAAAAAATGCGGGAATTGATTTTGCTTTGGCCGTATGGGGCAGTCATAGTAAGCACATAAAAGCAGATTATTTTTTAGAAAGACCTGCCGACCTGTTATCTGCTATAACCCGAAATAACAATTTGCTTTTGTGGAAGAAAGGGGAAAGAGAGTGATTTTGACGAGGACGCTACCGGTTCTGCAAGGATATTCGCATAGCCCTCTCCCCCCAAGGCTGTTTAACATACCGCCAGGAGACAGTAACGCATGGAAAAAGGAATACGACAGAAGGACTTCTGTGGATAGAATCTCATTCATTGAGATTCCGAGAAGTTATTTGATATGGCCTGCGAAACCAGGATCATTATAACATAGGAGTTTTTATCTTATATAAGATAAAAACTCCTATGTTATATTTCAAATTCATGCAAATTGCTGCCCTTCCTCCGATACTCTTTCGGGGAAACCCCCTTCACTTTTTTAAATATTTTAGAAAAATATTTCTCATCCTGAAATCCTACTTTATAAGCAATCTCATAATTTTTAAGATAATTTTGTTCCAGATAGCAACAGGCGTGGTCAATCCGGATCTGATGAAGGTATTCCACAAACCCCAAGCCAAGGCTGGATTTCAGCATGGTTGACAAATAACCCTGAGAAATCCCGAGCTTTTCCGCTACATCTGCAAGAGAAATATCCTCCGCATAATGCTCCTCCATATATTCCTTCGCCGCCTTCACCAGGGGATTCTCCTGCTTTCGGTCTTCTTCGGCCGTCTTCTCTGCCTTTTCCTCTGATCCTATGTATTCGTCTGCCAGGCAATTCAAAAGATCCAGTATATCCGATGCACGCACAGGCTTTAAAAGATATTCCTTTGCCCCGAATTTAATAGCCTGCTGGGCGTACTTAAACTCATCATACCCGCTTAAAACTACGGTAATTGGATGAAGCCCTGCCTTCCGGGCCTCTTCCATTACATCCATACCATTTTTTAAGGGCATCTGCATGTCCAGCAGCAGCATATCCGGATGATATTTCAGGAGAAGCTCAACTGCCTCCTGCCCGTTTTCCGCCTCATAGATTCTTGTGAATCTGTCCGTATGTAACTGTATATATTTTACAACGCCTTTCCTGATTGTGTCTTCATCCTCCGCAATCAATAATCTTACCGGCATGCCGCGCCCTCCTCATATGGTATCTTAAGAATTACTACGGTCCCTTTCCCGATACTGCTTCGTATCTCCAGGGAAAACTGGTCATGATATCTAAGCTGCAACCGTTCCCTGATATTTCTGATGGCATATCTTCCGATTCTCTGTTTTGCGTAATCCCTCGATTCCTCTTCCCAGATTGCCTCAATCTGATCCTGACGCATCCCGATTCCTGTATCCCACACACAAAATACCAGCGTTCCCTGTTCCATGCGCCCGGTTACTTTAAGCCTGCACGGTGTACTCACATTTTCAAACCCATGCACCACCGCGTTTTCCACAAACGGCTGCAGAATCAGCTTTGGAATTCTGATTTTTCGGATCTCCTCATCAATATCCACTTCATAGGCCAGCCGTTTTGTAAAGCGCATCTTCTGGATTTGAAGATATCTGGAAATCAGCTCCGCCTCCTGTCCGACGCTTACTTCCTGTTCCCCATTGCTAAGCGCAAGCCGGAATAACTGGGAAAGAGCCAGAATATTTTCCGCGATTTCTTCATTTCCCTCCTCCGTTGCCTGCCAGTACAATGTATCCAGCGTATTATATAAGAAATGCGGATTGATCTGAGCCTGCAGCGCGGCAAGTTCACTCTCTTTTTCCGCCAGTGTTTTTACATAATTCTCATCTATCAGCGCACGAATGTCCTCTACCATTTTATTAAAGCATTTTGCCACTTCTCCAACCTCGTCATCCGTAATTACTACCACCTGCTGTTCAAAATCTCCATCTGAAAATTTCCGGATGGCATCGCTGACCTTTCTAAGAGGCATGGTCACAACATTGGAAATAATCAGAAGGAGCGGCAGAAGGCCCGCAAGCATCCCCATCAGAAGAGCCAGCGGCATATAGGCAATATCCAGAAACTGCATCTGTAATTCGTAGCGGGGCGAAATCTTGCACACAATACTCGCATTCCGCTCCGGCTGGCTGCACACGATATCATAATTTTCATACCGGATATGTGCTTCCCGTTTCCTGTAATCCTGCCCCAGAAAGTCCTCGCCCGTCAGGTATTCCTCCACCTCCGGGACTTTTGCCCCCGCCCGGCTTAAAACTCCTGAATCCGGATTCAGCACAAGAATACTCTCCTCTTTGTCGCTCAGCATGTTTTCACAGAGTTCCTGGAATTTGGTCTGGCTCACCCCAATGACAATATAACCCATGGTCTTTTTCCGGGACAGATCAAAAATCTCACGGTACAGAACCACCTTGTCTTCCCTGTTTGTAAGATAAGTATCCCCGCTTCCTTTGGGCACAGATTTCCAGATCATACCGCTTTCGCTCTCTATGGTTTTCCGGTAAATTTCTGTTTCCCACACGTCATCCATCGAGGGCAGATAAACACTTCCATCCATTCCCCGTAAATAAGGACGAATTCCATTTTCTGTATAAACCGCAATCGTCTTGATATGCCCTTTTAAGGCGATCATATCCTGAATCACCATCATAGGAGCCTCTTCCTGCCAGAGTCTCGCATTTTTATTATATTCGTCAGGGCACTCCACCTTCAGCAGACTTTGTATCTCCTGGTTAATACAAATATAAGTGGAAAAATCCTTGATATCTGTCTGGAGAAGATGAATACTGTCCGCAAGAGTGTCCGCGTTTGCCTGATCATTCTCCAGCCGTTCCTCTATCCCTCTGCTGTAATTATTTGCAAGCAAAATCAGGCAGATGACTACCAGAACAGGGGTTATGAACAGATACCCGTAACATATCAGTTTCGCCTTTACACTCAATCCATTCATCCACTGTCTGATTTTTTTCATCTGCCCGTCCTGCCTTTGCTTTTTATAACAACTGATACAGTTCCTTAGCCTTTCACAGCACCCATCGCAGCGCCCTTGGTAATGTGCTTATTTAAAATAATGTACACAATCACGGCGGGAGCCGCCGTCAGCGCCATGACTGCAAACTGGACCGCATAGTTTGAAGAGTACTCGCCGGTAAACTCCAGTACCGAGAATGGCAGCGTCTTCCATTTCCCGGAGCTTAAATACGTGCTTGCCATCATAAATTCGTTCCAATTATTTAAAAATGTCATAATCGCTACAGTTGCAATGGATGATTTCAGCATAGGCGTGATAATCTGGAAAATAATCCGGTAAATACCGCACCCGTCCATCACCGCCGCCTCTTCCAGCTCCACCGGGATTGATTCCATAAAGCTGGTCATCAGGAACAATCCCTGGGGAAGGGAAAACGCAACATACGGAATCAGCAGCGCCCATATAGTATCCGTAAGTCCAAGCTGGCTGTAGATCTTATAGTTGGGCAGAAGCGTGGCATGGATGGGGATCATCATTCCCATCAAAAGCAGCGTCTTCACAAAGCCGCTCAGCTTCCACCTCATTCTCCTGCAGGCAAATGCCGCCATGATCGAAACCAGAATCACAAGTAAAACCGCCAGTCCATTAATCAGTATACTATTTTTTAAATATAAAAGAAAGTTCCCGTCTACAAAAGCTTTCGCATAATTTCCCCACTGGATCTTCTCCGGGATGACCAGAAGGCCGTTGGTAAACATTTCCGTGCTGCTGGCCAATGAAAAATCCACCAGCCACACCAGAGGGAATATCTGGATTACCGCAACAGCAATCAGTACAAACCACAACAACGGCTTTGTAATTTTATTTTTCTTCTTTCCTGCAAATTCCATTATGCCGCCCCCTTTATCCTGCGTGGATTTATATCCCGTTCTTCAAAGACTTTATTTAAAAATATCGTTGCCAGCAGACAGATCATAATGAAAATAACGCCGATCGCATTTCCATAGCCATACTTAAACGCCTTGAACGCCTGCTGATACAGATAGTTCGCGGTAAACTGCGTACTGTTTCCAGGCCCTCCGTTTGTAAGCAGGTATACCGTCTCCATCTGCTTCAATGCAGAGATGACCGCCATGGTTACATTCACCTGGATCACAGGCTTCATAAGCGGAAGCGTAATCTTCAGAAAGGTCTGCCTCTGATTTGCCCCGTCAATCGCTGCGGCCTCGTAAAGCACCGGGTCTATATTTTTGATTCCGGTATAATAAATCAACATTCCCCAGCCAAATCCGTGCCAGATCAGAACAAACAGCACCGCCCAGATGGCCGTCTCATTGCTGAACCAGTTGATATCTCCCTTTCCTCCGAACACCTTGATAATATTATTCAGAAGTCCGAAGTCCGGATTGTAGATGAACTTCCAAAGATATGCGATAACGGCCACTGAGATAACGTTTGGAATAAAATATACACATCGGAAAAATCCTTCTGCCTTTCCTCCCAGCTTATCTAAGACTGCCGCAACAATCAGTGCAAGGGGATGCTGGATACCGATAAATCCGATAGCCAGCAAAAGCGAATTTTTGAGCGACGTCCAAAATGCGTCGTCATGCACAAGCTGCCTGTAATTTTCGATTCCGATAAATGAATAGGAGCCCATTCCGGAATAGTCTGTAAAACCGTAGTATACACTCAGGCAGATTGGCGCAAGTATCGCAAACAAGAATACGATAATGCCCGGCAGTACCAGACTGAATATCACCAGCTTGTTACTGTATAATTTCTTCATCTTTTTTGTTCCCTCCCATTTTCAGGCTTTGGCCTTTTCTGTGATTTTCTTCTAAGGAGCTGTCATGACGCCCCTTAGTAACTGTAACCGCCGATTACTCAGCGGTCACAGTTATTTCATTTCTATTTTTTATATTCAGAAACCCGGCTATTTACATTCTTTCCCGATTGTGGCAAGGAAATCTTCCACGCTTATGCTTCCATTAGATACGCTCTGGATCTGGCTCTCAATACTGGTCTTAAATGAAGACGGACCGCAGTCGTTCACAGGGGTTCCGGATACACTTGCAGCATCATTTACTGCATCTACAAACTGCATCTGAAGCTCTGTCTCATCACCTGTCATATATTCTGTCTGATCCTGTGCGGACATTCCTACGCCGTTTTCCCATCCATATTTGGACAGCTTATCCTTCTGATACATGTAATTCAGAAACTTAATTGCTTCTTCCTTCACTTCTGAATTCGCGGAAACACCATATCCGCCGCCGTTCCATGCCGCAATGTCTGCTGCCGTACCTTTTCCGCCATCAATCACAGGCATTGTGAACATGCGGATGTTTGTTCTTACTTCTTCCGGTATATCTTCATTTAACGCCATCGAAGCCTCCCAACTTCCCATATAAAACATAGCCGCCTGCCCGTTGGTAAAGAGATTCTGGGCTGTTCCATAATCCTGGGAATCATATCCGCTCTGGAACAATCCTGCGTCTGCTGTTTCTTTTAGGATCTCTGTAGCCTTTACAAGATTCTCATCCGTAAAATCTCCGGAAGAGATTGCTTCGCTTATGATGGAAGCATAGTCGGAGCCGGCCAGCTTATAGAGGATATCCGAGAGATATACCGCCATGGGCCATCCGTCGCCGCCGTCCATTGCCAGCGGGACAATGCCTGCGTCTTTTATGGTTTTCGCCAGAGCAAGAAGCTCGTCATATGTAGCCGGAACTTCCCATTTGTTATCCTTGAACATTTTCTCATTATAGTAGAATGCAGCTACGTCTGTATTCCTCGGAAGCCCGTACAGCTCGCCGTCTTTCTTGAAGCCCTCAAGAGACCCGGAGATAAATCCATAATCGCTGTAATCTGCCTCGTCAAGCTCTGCCAGCACGCCTGCTTCCAGAACTTCGTCCAAAAAGGAAGGCTGGCCCCAGATACTTACCACATCCGGCATCCCTTCCATGGAGTATGCCTTGAATTTTGTCTTGTAAGCCTCTTCGTCAAGTGCTTCTACTTCGATATTGATATTTTCATTTTCCTCCATATACTCGTCAATGATCATCTGCTCCACCAGCCCCTGGCCGTTCTTTCTGTCCGGCAGGTTGGAAAATACCTTAAGCGTCACTTTCCCATCCGTTGATTCTGATTTTTCTCCGTCTTTGTTTCCGTCTGATCCGCATCCTGCAAGCAGCGTCGCCGCCATAGCCGCGGTCAAGAGTACAGATAATATTCTTCTTTTCATTCTCGTTTCCTCCCTGTCTTTGATGTGTTTTATCTGATAAAAAAATTGTAACATTCAAAAGGCAGGGAAAACAGATATCATTTTTTCAAAAAGGTGGAAAATTTTCAACTTCTTCCTGCACATTATATCGTGTTGTATAAATTCATATTATGGATTATCTGTTTATTGGAAATCAAAACAATTCCTTTTTTGCATGCCAAAACCTGATTGCGCTTAACAAAGTATTGTATATGCTGCATAAAAATGATAAACTGGATACAATAATAAACCGGTGTCTGGAAGAAAGTATGTCAAGAAAAATTATAGAGGTAAACCCTCGGGGCAGCCGCCAAATGGACATACAAACACCTGGTTCGTTAATTCGCGAGAGTAAAGGAGAACGCAATATGAGCGATAAGATTATATTTAGTCCGGGTTCCTTTTTTCATGGAACAAAAGCGGATTTAAACATAGGTGATTTCCTGGTTACAGGGATGAGAAAAAATTACAGCGACACCAGAAAATCGAGATATATTTATTTTTCCGGAACACTGGATGCCGCAATTTGGGGTGCAGAGCTGGCAGAAGGAGACGGCAGAGAGCGGATATATATTGTTGAACCAACCGGAGATTTTGAAGACGATCCGAACCTTACAGATAAAAAATTTCCGGGAAATCCCACGAAATCTTATAGAACAAAACATCCGTTAAAAATTATTGCTGAAGTAACGAAATGGGAGGGCCATCCTTCGGAAGTGATCAACCGTATGCTTGAAAATCTCAGAGAGTTGTCTGAAAAGGGAATAAAAGCAATGGATTGATTGTGCCCCCGGATCTCCAAAAAAGGGCAACCGTTTCCTCTACGGTTGCCCCTTATCGTTTTTTGAATGCGCTCTCTGAATATTCATATTCTATTTTTGAAGTGCCGGAATCCGGGCAAGAAAAACTGCATAATGCACCAGCTTCGTCAAACTGCGGGCAGGCCTTGTCCGGATATCTTTTTCCACAACAGTTACACAGGCAATCCGCCACCCAAAAATACCCTTTTGCCGGGCGCACAACCGGAATTGAAAATTGCCGCTTTTTTAGGGAAATACCGGCTGTTATAAAGTGTTACAAAAATATCCGCTGACCCTTGAAAACACCACGGTTTCCACAAAATTCCTTTCATTTTATAAATAGCCACGCCTCTTTGCTTCGCTAATCAAATGCGGTTGAATATCAGGATATGTCCATCTTTTTGGAAGTTCCTCCATTATCACAATTTTCTCAATTTCACGATGTAATTCTGTTTCAAAACATTTGATATCGGCAAAGAACAACATTCCAAAAGATTCATCTCCATGATTCAAATTCTCAGTCGCTGTAACGGAATATACACAGACAGGTTCCAGATCAAATTCCAAAGCGCCTGTTTCCTCATACAATTCCCGTTTTGCCGTATCTATGATATTTTCGTGATTCTCCCGATGACCTCCGGGCACTTCCCATGTATCTCTGTCCTTATGTTTGCAAAACACATATTTATTCTGTGTTTTGGATATTATCACAGCAAATTTAAGCAGTTCGTCCTCTATACTTTCATAAAATTTCACTTCTGTCATTTCAGTTATTCCTCCATTTGTATCCTTCATTCATTCCAGTCTGTTTTCGTTAAAATATTTTTGTCTATGAAATGTCCAGGATTTCCAGGAAAATCCAAGTTAAATAATCCTTTCAGAAACTCATGTATCTGTCCATCCCACTTCTGAGCAATGGATTTTACGCAATCAAAATTCATCCTGTCCCTACTTCGCAACAAATTTTTTTGCAATGCCCGGCGCTTCTGGAAATTGATGGAAAAAACTTACAAACCGGATTGATCAGTGAATCACCTCATAACGCAACCGTAAATATGAGTCTTCCAAAATCACACATTCCTGCAGCTTCAGAACACCCGTTTTTGACAATTCTCTTTGTGAAAACAAGGATTTACCATCAATTAAAGTAGAGGTATCTTTACCGCCAATCAAAACGGGAGCAACAACAATATCAACATAATCGAAAAGTTTTTCACGAAGAAATACGCCATTTAATGTCCCACCGGTTTGTATGGTTATTCTCTCACAGCCATATTCTGATTTTAGCCTGATAAGTGCATTTTTTAGCGATAATTCTTTTTGATATATAATATGAAAATTATCTTCCTTTATATGAAACGCCGGGTGTTTTGCATTTGACGTAATCAACACAAACTTTTTTGCTAAAGCACAAAAATACTGTATGCCATTTTCATTCAAATGCCTGTTATCTATTACCACAAAAGATACAGGCATTTTCTTTGGCATTTTCTTTGTATTGACACCGAGTTTAGCCTGGACCCGCCCCGAATTGAGCGTCCATAAATCTGTTGTCTGCTCTATTTCATAATATTGGTGTAAGCCTTCGCTAACCCCTGCAATTTTGGGAAAATCTTTGTCCACATCTAAATCGTCCGTTGCGCCGGTGCTTATTTTTCCGTCAACCGACATCAGCATAAACAATGTTGTAACAGGTCTGTCCATTTGATCACTCCTAAATCTGATTTGTTTATTCATTGCCCCGGCGTTAATGTCAGCCGCCGAAAAGCGCTCTCAGCAGAATCTCTTCATACGCCCCCAATTCCATTCTCTATTTCCATTGGTTCCCGGTAATTTTCCAGCGCTTCATTATCCTGCCCCTATTATATCGTTCATTTCCTTTTCTGACAACCAAAAGAAACAGATTCACGCCTGCAGAACAGAAAACAATCTGCCCTTCCTTTCTAAAATCCGGCGTTATCTTCCTTTCACTTCGGCTATTTCCGGAATTTCCAGTTCCTTCTGCTCTATCACGTTAGAGAGATATCGAAAAGTCCCGTCTTCAAACGGCTGTACAACAATCATATTGGTAAACGCATAATCCGAATTATAATCCGGCCATACTCCATCCACAAACAGCGTTATCGTTCCATCACTGTTTTCCGTATAGTCAACCACTTCACCAAAGGGAGGGTATGGCCTTTCCCTGCACTTGTCTGAGAGAGGACCCGTTCTCCAGTACTGGCGCAGGCTTGAATGTGGAATCAGAATTTCATAAGAATAGATAAAATATCCTTTTTCCGTTCATTTTATCTCTGCTATGCTGTTTTCCAAAGTACTCCTTATCTCAGGGACTCCGCTCCGCCGCCGTCAAAACCATCTCCTGAATCTGCTTCTTTTCTTCCTCTGTAAAAAGGCGGCTCTTCCTCTTTGGGATAGCTGGCGCCTGGAATAACTGCCGGAAAACATGAGATACCCGTCCTGCGTATATTCCCACCGTTCTGCATGAAAACTGGATGTAAACACCTTTTCCATGTCCTGATCCCCATACTTGTAATAACTGGTAGTCACCTCCATCTCCCCGTCCTCTGTCTCCAGGTCATATTTCACAATCCCGTCCAGGATTCCCTCCAGGTCGTTGATTTTTATAAGGGTCAGCTTTCCTTCCTCTTTTGCGTCTGCTTTCCCGCAGAACCGGATTACCTGTTCCGATTCTGCCATATCAATCTGGTTCCTTCCGTCAACAGCCGCATAACCATGATCGCCAAACCGGTTTACAATACTGCGGCACATTTCCAAATCATCCATACGGCCTGCTTCAGAGGCTTCTCTAAACAGTGCGTATCCCATCTCGATCACTGGATCTGCTTCCTCCTGAGCCTCCTTCCCGGACTTTGCCTCCCCGTTTCCAGATTCCATCCGGGCTGTATCAGTGCATCCGGAAAGACTCAGGAGCACTATTACGAGAATGATCCTGTTTCTTCTCATCTTCTGTTTGTATTTGCCTTTTCCCTGAAACCTCATATCCGCCTCCATTCCTCTTTTTTTAATCCCGTGTGCCCATAGGCTTTAATATAAATATTACACGTGTAGGATTTAAACTCAAAAAAATATGGATCCATTCATTGTCTCAAAATAAATATTACACATGTAGGATTTATAAGTCAAGAAAAAAATGTAAACAGTGACAGCGGCGCCAATTCATTTTCCCAATCCTCTATTGCCTCAGCTAACACAATTTGATATAATGTGCACGGATAAAGTACTGGCCGCCGATACACATAAGCCATGAGGGCAGCGAACCCGGAAACAGTTCGCAGTTCTATGACGGGATGTACTGCAAAGCCAAAGGCCCCGCTACAAACTGACGGGGCGTCAATTCCTCGCAGCAGCCGCCAGACGGACATACCGGCATGTCTACTTAGCCTGTTGCTTCGCGGAAATTAAAAAGAAGGGGGGAACTGGAGTGAAATTCCTGAAAAACCAAAAACTAGCTGTACGAATCAGCATTCTGACATCCATTATTACAATAGCAGGCATGCTCCTGCTGTGGGGCATTGTCACCTACACTGCCACAACCACGGTTAAAACCAACCTTGCGAACCAGATGACGGACGCAGTGAAATCGCGGGCCGCTATTATCGATAACTACGTGGCTTCGGCGGAAGAGTATATGTCTGCGTTTGCTTTAAGCAGCGAGGTCCATAACCTTCTGCGCGACCCGGAAAATCCGGAGCTGCTCAGGCAGGCACAGCAGTACACGGAAGACTTTGCAGCGGTCAAAGGTATCTTTGAGGGCCTGTACATCGCCACACCGGAAACCCATGTCCTTACCCACACCTCTCAGGACGCCATTGGCATGGTCACGCGGCAGGGCGACAGCCTGGCACAGTTCCAAAGCACGATTTTGGCAGAGCCGAAGCTGACCAACTTAGGGATCATGAAATCACCCGGTACGGGGGCGATGATTCTTTCCATGTACTATCCCATTTTTGAGAAGCAGGAGTGTATCGGATATGTCGGCGCCGGTGTGTTCGCCGATAATCTGACCGATTCTCTTCTGGAGCTGGACATCCATGGGCTGCCGCACAGCGAATATGTATTTATCAGTGCGGAAACCGGCGTCTACCTCTATCATGAAGAGGAAGAACTGCTGAACACCGAAACAACCGATCCCGGCTATCTGGAAATCATGCAGCGCGTACAGTCCAATAAGACCACGCAGCCGGGAACCTATACATATAAGAATGAAAAAGGCATGGAGCAGTTTGTCGTCTATCAATATCTGGCAGACCGGAATTGGATATTCATGGTCCGGGACAATTCCGAGGAAGTCTATCTTACGGTGGCTGACATAAAGCTTAAGGTAGGTTTGGGCTGCGCGGCCGTCACATTGTTGATCATCCTGTGCCTGATCGGGATGATGCAGCGGGTCGGACGGAATCTGGTTACAGTAGAAAGCGCGATCGGACAGCTGGGACGGTTGGAATTGGATGCCGACAGGGAACTGTCTGACCTGTACGACCGCGGCGACGAGATCGGAAGTATCGCCAGGACGACCCATGCGTTATGTGAACACCTGCGCCTGACCATTGAGGACATCGGCCGGATTTTAGGCGAGATGGCGGACGGCAATATTGCCGTTGACGTAGTCAGAGGCGAGTCCTATTATATCGGCGATTTTCAGGTTCTGGCAAAAAGCCTGAAAACCATCCGTACGAAACTGCTCCGGCTCGTCGGGAATATCGCGCAGGTTTCTAACCGCGTGACCGATGAAGCGCATCAGATATCACAGAATGCGGTAAGCCTGCAGCAGGGAATTCTGACTCAGGAAACCTCCGTTTCCCGCCTCACCGAGAGTACCGACGATATCGTCGTCCAGATCCGTTCCAGCGCCGACAACTGCTCTGCAGCCCAAAGCCTGGCAGATCAGGCAGCCCTGCATACGGCTGAGGCGGATCAAAAGATGTCCCGGCTGACCAGCGCCATGGACGCCATCGCCCATTCCTCCGCTGAAATCGAAAAAATCACCCGGGTCATCGAGGATATCGCATTCCAGACCAATATTCTGGCCCTAAACGCGGCTATAGAAGCAAGCCGGGCCGGCGAAGACGGCAAGGGCTTTGCCGTGGTAGCGGACGAAGTCCGGGCATTGGCGGCAAAATCGGCCGAAGCGGCAAAGGATACAGTCGGTTTAATCAGCCGCTCCATCCAGAATGTGCATGCCGGTATGGACGCCACCACACAGGCCGCTGAAATCATGCGTATCATCGATGAATGCACGGACTCCATAAAAAAACAGATGGACGGGATCGCGGACGCCAGCACACGACAGTCTGATATGATTACCAGTGTCGGGAAGGAGATTGAGGAAATTTCCCATGTAGTACAGGACAACTCCGCCGCCGTGAATGAGAGTACCGAGACCCTTCATAAGCTTTCTGAGCAGGCAAGGGAACTGAATCAGCTGGTGGGGCAGTTCCGAACCGGACAGTAACCCTTTCCTGCATGAAAAAAGGCTGCCGCAGCAGCCTTTTTTTATAGATGCTTCTTCATTTACTCCTTCACTTCGCCCGGCGTCACACCTGCGATCATAAATTTGGAGAGGAACAGGTATACGATGATGATCGGCACGATCGCCACGAGAATCATGGTGTAAATCTTACCCTTATCGAAATTCATATCATCAGATCCTGTTTCACCATGGCAAGCGTAATAGACTTTAGCCCCTGCTCCATGGTATCCTGCACCTGAAGAAGCCTCCCGTCCAGAACCCGGTGGATCTGTTTCCCCACTGGACAGTCCGGGTTCGGATTTTCATGAAAATGAAAGAGGCTGTCGCCGCCAATACAGTCCACGGCACGGTAAATGTCCAGAAACGTAATTTCCTCCAAAGGCTTTGCAGGCGCAGCACCGCCCGGCCCCCGCCGGACTTCCGCAAGCCCCGCATCCTTGAGCTGGGATAAAAGCTTGCGGATAACGACGGGGTTAACCCCGATGCTGCCGGCCAGAAAATCGCTGGTCACCTTGTATTCATCCTGAAATACATCCATGCACAGCAGCATATGCACTGCAACAGTAAACCTACTTGTAATCTGCATCGCCCTCCCCCTTTCCTTCCAGATCCATCACCCGGCATCCGCCCACCAGCTCTTTTACGAATGTATCTGCCGGATTGTGGAATATTTCCCCTGGGGTATCCAGCTGACGGACTTTCCCCTGTTCCATCACCAGCATCCGGCCGCCCAGTTTCATGGCTTCCCGGATGTCATGGGTGATAAATACAATCGTAAGCCGCAATTCTTTCTGGATTCTCAGGATCTCATCCTGCATGGCCTGCCTTGTGATTTCATCCAGCGCCCCGAAAGGTTCATCCATCAGAAGGATCTTCGGATCCGCCGCAAGAGCCCTGGCAATGCCCACCCTCTGCTGCTGCCCTCCGGATAGTTCCGAAGGATACCTGTGCGCCATCTCCTCCTTAAGTCCCACAATCCGTAAAAGCCGCAAGGCAAGCTGATGGTTCTCATTTTTATTCTTCCTGCCGCTGATGACCGGCACATAGGTAATGTTTTTTTCCACCGTCATATGAGGGAATATTCCGCCGTTCTGGATCACATAGCCGATGCGCCGCCGCAGGGATACAAGGTCTGTCTGCGCCAGGTTCTTCCCTTCCACCGTAATCTCCCCGTCGTCCGGCATAAGCAGGCCGTTGATCAGTTTCAGCATGGTCGTCTTTCCACACCCGGACTTCCCGATTACTGTCAGGAACTCCCCGTCCCTCACATGCAGGCTGAAATCGTCCAGCACACGATTTGCGCCAAAATTTTTTGTTACATGTTCTAACTGAATCATATCCATCTCGCTGTCCTTTATTCCCATTGTCTACTTTTTCAGTCCCTTTTCCTTCAGGAACGCTTCCGCCACTTCGGCTTCGTCTTTCCCGTCCACTTCCACCTGATAATTCAGCGCGGCCATTTCCTGATCCGTCAAAATACCGTCCATCTTCATCAGCGCTTCTTCCAGTCCCGGATATGTTTCCAGCGCATCCTTCCTGACCACTGTGGAACAGAAATAATTCACTTGCAGATGCTTATCGTCCTCCAGTACCGTAATGTCGCCGCGGCTGAGCTGCGCATCCGTCGTAAATCCATTGGTCACGTCTATGCCGCCCTGCTCCATGGCTTCATATTTCAGGCCGATGTCAATGTCGCGCACCTCTTTGAAGTCCAGCCCGTAAGTCTCGCACAGCAGAGGAAACCCGTCTTCCCGTTCGATATAATCCGGGTTTCCTCCAAATATGAGCTTATCCGACACTGCCGCCATATCCGAGGTGGTCTTAAGGTTATATTCCTCCGCCGCCTGTTTACGCACAGCCACCGCAAATGTATTGTTAAAGCCGTAAAGCCCTACCCAGGTCATGTCAAACTGTTCCTCATATTCTTCCTTCAGCTTTTCCAGCATTTCCTCATCGCCGACTTCCCCTGCATCATGGCCCAGCACCATGACCCAGCCGCTGGAAGTGTACTCAGGATACAGGTCGAACTCGCCCTTTTCCATGGCAGGCTGTATATTGCTGGTGCCGCCGCCGATTCCCTTCGTGATCTCCACCGTATAATCCGTGTCCTCTTCAATCAAAAGCTTCAGCATCTCTCCAAGGATATACTGCTCAGTCATGGGCTTGGTCGCGATCTGGATCGCCTCCCCGGAACCGTTGCCCTCTCCCTCCCGGGCCTCTTCCCTGCCGCTATCCTCCGGACTTCCGCCGGATTCCCCGTTTCCCGCATTTTCCAAACCCGGGTTTTCAGATCCTGCATTCCCTTTGCCTTCTGCGCACCCCACACCGGTAAATGCCAGCAGCGCCGCCATAAAAAGTACGATTATTTTTTTCTTCATGTTAAATCCTGCTCCTTTTCTTCATGTTTTTTTCCAGCCTTCCCAGCAGCAGATCGCTTATCAGCGCCAGCAGCGCGATCAACAGGCTGCCCCCGAAGGTCAGCGCCATATTATACGTTGTGATTCCCCTGTAGATTGCCACCCCAAGGCCGCCTGCCCCGATAAAGGACGCGATGGCCGCAGTGGAAATGGTCATGACGACCATATTGCGGACTCCGGCGATGATCACGCCTGCTGCCAGAGGGAGCTTGATCTTCGTCATAATCTGGAACTCCGTGCTTCCCATCCCTCTTGCTGCCATGACGACGTCCTCAGACACGCCCCGGATCCCGGAATAAGTGTTGCGCACCATGGGCATGATCCCATAGATCGTAAGCGCAGCGACCGCCGTATTGTTGCCGATTCCCAGAAACGGGATCAGCATGCCAAGCAAAGAGATGGACGGGATCGTGTAAAATACATTTGCGATCCCCAGAACCGGAGCGGACATCCGGTCATGCTCCGCGATCCAGATGCCCGCCAGCAGGCCGATCGCGCCTGCCAGAGCAATGGATATCAATGCAAGGGCAACATGCTGCAGCATAAGTTCCAGAAACCAGTCCTTTCTTTCTACATATGTCTGGATGACTTCATTCAATAACATCCGTTTTGTCTCCTCTTGTTTTTTGAGTACTCTCTAATGCGCTGTCATGAGATCGCTTTCTATCTGACACATTTGAAGGTTTGAACCAGTCCAAATGCAAGTTGCCCTTATGACAGCTTCTAATTACGGAACTGTATACCGGTTCTTCTCAGTTCCCATGCAGTTTTTTCACTGCCCCCGCCGGACAGGCCTCCATACATGCGCCGCACTGGAGGCAGTGCGAAGGATCGATCCGGTACGGGCTTCCTTCCTCAATACACTTCTGGGGGCAGGCGCCGATACAGGAACCGCAGCCGATACATGCATCCGTAATCTCAAATCCGGCCTTCTCCTCCTCTGTGCCATAGGAAAAACTTTCCCGGCTGATCGGATAATGCATCAGGTCAAACCATTCCCCCGCCCCTTCATAGATCAGGAACGCATCCAGAATATACCGGGTATCCCCCGGATAAACCTCGTTCATTCCCGGATTTTGTTCAAATACCCGGTCCACCCACTCCTTGTCCATCTTTTTGATCTTTCCACTAAACTTCAGCGACTGGCAGTCCGGGCACATGGCGCTCAGGGCAATCTCCCCTGTCCTGATAAGCTGCTCATAGAAAGGCTTCCCCTTAGACGTCACAATATACATCCCTTCATCCGCGGCAATCATCACATTAATGATCCTGCTGCGCGGATGCCCGTCCTGATCTACCGTAGCCGCAGAAGCAATCTTCACCTTCCGAAATAAATCTACATATTTTTTCGCTTTCTCGTTCATCATTTATTTCCTCCTTGATGTAATTATTTTTATTACATCAAGGAGGATACCATATTTCTATCGTAATGTCAATAGTTACATCAACTTTTTTTATCTTTAGTTTTGTCTATTCAACTGTCTTGTCATATGTAATACTTTGTGCTATAATAACTTGAATTTTTAATGGAGGAAACGAAAAGATGACAGTGACAGAGGAAATAAGGGCATTGAAAAAAGAAAAGGACGCCGTGATCCTTGCCCATTATTATGCACCCCCGGAAATACAGGAGATTGCGGACTACATCGGAGATTCTTTCTATCTGAGCAGAACCGCCGCAGGGCTTAACAGCAAGACCATCGTATTCTGCGGGGTTTCTTTTATGGGCGAAAGCGCAAAGATACTGAATCCAGAAAAGACGGTGCTTATGCCGGATCTTCGTGCAGACTGCCCCATGGCCCACATGGCAGATGTGGAGGCCATCCGGCGGATGCGTGAAACATATGAGGACCTGGCGGTCGTATGTTACATCAATTCCACGGCAGAATTAAAGCAGCATTCCGATGTATGCGTGACTTCGGCAAATGCAGCCCACATCGTGAAGGCGCTCCCGAACCGGAATATCTTCTTTATTCCGGATAAGAACCTGGCTCATTACGTTGCCGGGCAGGTGCCGGAAAAGCATTTTGTATTCCACGACGGCTATTGCCCGATCCATGAAAAAATGCGGCTTCAGGAACTGAAAGAAGCAAAAGCCGCACACCCGGAGGCAGAAGTCCTCTCCCATCCGGAATGCCCGCAGGCGATATTGGAGCAGTCAGATTACACAGGCAGCACATCCGGCATCATCCATTATGCGGCAGAAAGCGACAGAGAAGAGTTTATTGTATGTACGGAGATCGGAGTCCGGTGGAAGCTGGAACAGGACAACCCCGGAAAACGGTTTTATTTTCTCAAAACCGAACCCGTATGCCAGGGCATGAAATCAAATACACTGGAAAAACTTCTTCATGTGCTGAGGACAGGAGAAAATGCCGTGGAGGTGGATCCAGGGCTCATGGACACATCGAAAAAGCCTTTGGAGCGAATGCTGGAACTTGCAAACACAGGGACTCCCTGAAAATCACCCGAACCAATCAGGAGAAAACACTATCATGAAAATAGAAACCGACATTGTAATCGTGGGGACAGGCGTTGCCGGGCTGTTCTGCGCCCTCAATCTCCCACGGGACAAACAAATCTATATGATCACAAAATCCGATCTGGAGAGCAGCGATTCTTTCCTTGCCCAGGGCGGAATCTGCGTGCTGCGCGACGAACAGGACTATGACAGCTATTTTGAGGATACCATGAAAGCCGGGCATTATGAAAACCGGAAAGAAAGTGTGGATATCATGATCCGCAGTTCCCGACAGATCATTGACAATCTGGTAGCATATGGAGTAGAATTTGAACAGGAACATCCCCCTTCACAGGCCGCGGACCTTACGGGCGGCAGTCAGGATTCTTCCGGCGGCCACGTCTCTTCCGGCAGCGGAAACGAGGGGAAGGAATGCCGGTTTATCTATACCCGGGAAGGGGCGCACTCAAAACCCCGTATTTTATACCATGAAGATATTACCGGAAAAGAGATTACAGGCAAGCTCCTTGCCCAGGTGAAAAAACTGGATAATGTGACATTGTGCGAATATACGTCCATGACAGATCTTCTTGTAGAAAAGGGGGTATGCACGGGGATTCTGGCAAAACATTTACGGCCTGAGGGGAGGATATCTGACGGAACTTTTTCAGAAGGCAGAACTACAGAGGAAAACCCTATAGAGGACAAATCCACAGCTGGGAATCCCGTGGGCGGCAAATCCACGGATGAAACTCTGACAGACGGCCGTTCTGCGGATGCACAGCCCTTTAAGATCCTGGCCCGGTACACCCTATTAGCCACCGGAGGGATCGGCGGGCTATATGAGCATTCCACAAATTATCCGCATCTGACCGGAGACGCACTGGAGATTTCAAAAAAACACGGCGTCCGCCTGCAGGACATGGATCATGTACAGTTCCACCCCACCACCCTCTATTCCCCAAAACCGGGAAGGCGGTTTTTGATCTCCGAATCCGTGCGCGGGGAAGGCGCCGTCCTATATAATAAAAAGATGGAACGCTTTGTAAATGAACTTCTTCCACGGGACGTGGTAGCCGCGGCCATCCAAGAACAGATGGAAAAGGATGGGACGGACTTTGTATGGCTGTCCATGGCTCCCATCGACAAAGAAACCATCCTCCGGCATTTCCCGAATATTTACCGGCACTGTCTGGAAGAAGGATACGACGTGACAAAGGAATGCATTCCCGTAGTTCCGGCACAGCATTATTTCATGGGCGGCATCTGGGTCGATTCTGACAGCCAGACCTCCATGCCGCATCTGTTTGCCGCGGGGGAGACCAGCTGCAACGGAGTACACGGAGCCAACCGCCTTGCCAGCAATTCCCTGCTGGAAAGCCTGGTATTTGCAAAACGGGCGGCATTGAAGATGGCCGAAAGCTGCCCCTGATCGGACGAAGCCTGCCCGCCTGCAAGGGCATGCAATACGGGACGCCCTTTGGGTATCATAAATGATAAATTAAGTTTCCTAATTAGAACCTATTTCATAGAAAAGAGCATTGATAAAGGAGAACAGGATGAATAAGATCACAGAAAAATTACAGATGGATCATTTAATACAGGAAGCCCTGCGGGAAGATATTTCCAGCGAGGACGTAACCACCAACTCGGTCATGAAGGAGGCCGTAACAGGAGAAGTGGAACTGATCTGCAAGCAGGACGGGATCATCGCGGGGCTTCATGTATTCCAACGGGTTTTTGAATTATTGGATGAAGGCACGAAAGCACAATTTTTCTGCGAAGACGGGGATGCGGTAAAATCCGGACAGCTGCTGGGCAAAGTAACCGGCGACATCCGCGTCCTGCTTTCCGGCGAACGCGTGGCGCTGAATTACCTGCAGCGGATGAGTGGGATCGCCACTTATACCCGCTCAGTCGCAGATCTTCTTACGGGCAGCAGGACAAAGCTTCTGGACACAAGGAAAACCACCCCCAACATGCGGATCTTTGAAAAATATTCCGTCCGCATAGGGGGCGGCTATAACCACCGCTATAACCTGTCCGACGGAGTCCTTCTGAAGGACAACCATATCGGGGCGGCGGGAAGCGTGGCAAAAGCGGTGCAGATGGCAAAAGAATACGCACCGTTTGTCAGGAAGATCGAAGTGGAAGTGGAAAATCTGGAGATGGTCCAAGAGGCAGTGGACGCAGGAGCCGACATCATCATGCTGGACAATATGTCCGCCGGGGAAATGAAGGAAGCCATCCGCATCATCGACGGACGTGCCGAAACCGAATGCTCCGGAAACGTGACGAAGGAAAATATCAACCGGCTCGCTTCCCTGGGAGTCGATTATATTTCCAGCGGAGCCCTGACACATTCCGCGCCGATACTTGACATTTCCATGAAAAACCTGCATGCTGTATAAAGAGGTAAAATGTGGACGGCAGGACATTTGCCGCGCAAATCAGTTCTAAAAAGAAAGGAAAATAAGATATGATGACTGGAACACAGCGGAGAGATAAGATCCTGGAGCAGATCCGGTGCAGCGATACCCCGGTCTCCGGCGGAGCGCTTGCGAGATCCTGCGCCGTCAGCCGGCAGGTGATCGTGCAGGATATTGCGTTGATCCGTGCCGCCGGGTACGATATCCTGTCCACCCACCGCGGGTATCTCCTGAATGCTCCCCATACTGTCAACCGGACATTCAAGGTACGGCATACGGACGAACGGATGGATGAAGAGCTGTGTTCCATCGTCGATCTGGGCGGCCATGTGGTCAACGTAATGGTCAACCACCGGGTCTATGGAAAGATGACCGCCAGGCTCAGCATCCGTTCCAGAAGACATGTGGCGGAGTTTCTGCGGGATATCCAAAACGGCAAATCAAGCCCCCTGAAAAATATCACCTCGGATTACCATTATCATACCGTGGAGGCGGACAGTGAAAAAACGCTGGACATGATCGAGGATATGCTCCGGGAAAAGGGATTTCTGGTAGAAGGATGAACCCATCCCCGCCATTCCTGTTACCGCTGCTGTTCTTTTTTTGAAGGAACCACAAAAATGAACAGCAAAGAACTGATAAGCAGCATATAGGGATAAAGCAGGTTCGGGATAATCTCAAAAGCCGAAACCCCGGATCCCAGCTCCGCCGCCGCAGAGATGGCTACCAGCATCTGCGCGCCGTAGGGGATCACGCCCTGAAAAATACAGGAAAATGTATCCAGGATGGAGGCCGTCTTCCGGGGGGAAATCTCGTACTCCTCCGCCATCTCCTTTGCAATCGGATTCGCCATGACAATGGCCACCGTATTGTTTGCCGTCGCAATATCCATGGCTCCTACCAGCAGGCCGATTCCTAACTGTCCGCCCTTTTTCCCCTTAAAAATCTGCTTGATAAATGCCAGCAATGCCGTAAATCCGCCGTACTCATGGATCAGGGCGCAGATAGCGGACACCAGAACCGCCACCATGGCCGTCTCGAACATACCCGACGCGCCGGACCCCATATTTCCCAACAGCTCCGTTGCCTGCGTCGCCCCGGTCACCAGCATGATGAAGGAACCGGACACAATGCCGATGAGCAGGACTACAAACACATTGATCCCGACGATTCCGCCGATCAGTACAAGGACATACGGGATGATCTGGATCAGGTTATAATCCTGCATGATCCCATCCCCCACTTCCGCACGGAACGTCTTTAAGAAAAAGATAACCAGTGTCACAAGCGCGGCCGGAAGGGCAATCCCGAAATTCTGGCGGAATTTATCCTTCATCTGGCATCCCTGTCCGTTACATGCAGCAATCGTGGTGTCGGAGATAAACGAGAGGTTGTCCCCGAACATGGCGCCGCTCATGACCGCCCCGATGCAGATGGCTGTCCCGAATCCGGAACCGTTTGCCACGGATACTGCAATGGGCGTGATCAGCGTGATGGTCCCCACAGAGGTTCCCATTGCCAGCGACACGAAGCAGCTCACCACAAACAGCACCAGTACGGAGAACCGCGCCGGGATGATCGAAAGCAGGAAATACGCCACGCTCTCCGCACTGCTGCGGCCTACCACGCCCACAAAAATGCCGGCAGTCAAAAAGATCAGGATCATGGTCATGATGTTTTTGTCTCCCACGCCTTTTGCCATGACCTCCAGTTTGTCGTCAAATTTCAGCCCCGGGTTCTGGATACACGCAACCAGAAGAGCGGCAAGGAACGACACCACAATCGGGATGTTATAGAACCCCATGGGAATTTTTAAAATATACTCAAATAAAATCCCCAGCCCCAGATATAGAACCAAAAATACGCCGATCGGCAGCAATGCCTTGCCATTTCCTTTTTTCATAATCATTCCTCCAAATTTTTTATTTTGTGTCAGACCACTTCTATCTCCCTGATCTGATGTTCATCCCCCTGTACCAGATAGGTCCGTTTGCTGCCGCAGTAAGGGCAGGTTTTCCCATGCGCTGTGGTACTGTAAGTTTCCCTGCATTCTTCACAAAAGGTGATCGCAGGGATTGTCTCGACTGACAGCTCACATCCGTCCATCATCTCGCTCTTTGAGCATTTCCAGTTCCAGCAGTCCTCCAGATAAGAGGGGATGATCGTTGAAACCTCTCCTATTTGGAGAACCACCTTTCCGACTTTCGACGCACGATTTTCCACAGCAATCTCCTCTACTGTTTTAACAATATGAAAAACAATGCCTAATTCATGCATTCTCTGTACCCCATGATTCCTTCAGGACTATATGTCCGCCGTACCCGCTATTTTCTGTTTCCTGCATATTTGCTGCCTGTTTTGTGCCGCTTTACATGCTTGCCTGCTCTTTTCACTTCCGGCTTCTTTGCAAATACCGACTGAAATGCCTTTCCTGCCGCATATGCTCCGATCTCTTTGAACTTATCCTCAGACTTACACATCTTCGAACACTCCGGATGATCCCGATGCAGCCTGATCGCGTCAAATTCACACTTTGTGGTACAGATCCCACAGCCGATACACTGATTCTCATCCACCACGGAAGCCCCGCAGCTTAAGCATCTGCCTGCTTCCAGATGAACCTGCTCTTCTGTCAGCATTTTATGCGCATCCCTGAAGGAGTGCTTATAATCCAGCGTCTCATCCATTCCCGCTTCCTGGCGTCCAATAGTATCATATCCTTCCAGCCTGATGTTTTCCTTGTTCAGTTCATGGAAATCACGCCGATTGCGCCCAATCGTCATGCTGGCTCCCGGATGTACAAAACGGTGCAGTGATACCGCGGCATTTTTCCCTGCTTCAATGGCGTCGATTACAAAATTCGGTCCCGTATACACATCTCCGCCCACGAAGATATCCGGCTGTGCCGTCTGGTAAGTCAACGCGTCTGCCACCGGATAATTTCCTCTGTGGAACTTCACCTTGCTTCCATCCAGAAGGCTTCCCCACTCGATTCCCTGTCCGATCGCAAAAATGATGCGCTCACATTCCACTGTCTTCAGTTCCTCTTCATCATATTCCGGCGCAAATTTTCCATTTTCGTCAAATACGGAGACACATTTCCGGAATATCACCGCCTGTACTCCGCCTTCCTGATTTTTTACGATTTCTTTCGGTCCCCATCCATTCTGAATGGAAATCTCTTCTTCCAGTGTTTCCCGGATCTCATCCGCGGAGGCAGGCATGGTATCCCTGGATTCCAGACAGAACATCGCCACATCCTCGCCGCCGAAACGGGAAGCCGTCCTTGCACAGTCAACGGCCACATTGCCGCCGCCTACAACAACCACCTTCCCTTTCATCTTCTGTTCCTCATTTTCCACCGCGTCATGCAGGAAATCCACTGCAATGTCAATCCCTTTCGCATCACTGCCCGGAATCGGCGGAATCTTACCGCCCTGGCATCCAATGGCAATATAGAATGCCTGATACCCTTCTGCGCGGAGCTCATCCAGTGTAACATCCTTTCCCACCTCTATGCCGCAGCGGATGTCCACACCCAGTTCACGGAGCACGTCGATCTCCGCCTCAATGACATCCTTTTCCAGCTTGTAGGATGGGATGCCGTAGGCCATCATTCCACCCGGACGCGCATGCTTTTCAAATACGGTCGGCTTATAGCCTTTTTCCGCCAGATAATATGCACAGGAAAGCCCTGCCGGGCCCGCCCCGATAATGGCGATTCTTTGCTCCCAATGGTGGTGGCGGTTGGACGCGATCACCACCGGAGGAATATATCGGGTCTCCTGACGCAGATCCTGCTCCGCAATAAATTTTTTAATCTCATCAATCGCCACCGCCTGGTC
The DNA here is from genome assembly GCA_949840465.1 of uncultured Lachnospiraceae bacterium. Lineage (GTDB taxonomy): Bacteria > Bacillota > Clostridia > Lachnospirales > Lachnospiraceae > Schaedlerella. The sequence continues at coordinate 28,259 of CATKXE010000034.1, forward strand.
TACCGTCCCCCGGGTGCATGCAGTCTCGCAGCGTTTGTTGCAGACACGCCCGCAGATTGCCGGGAACGGATTATCCTTTTTGATCAATGCCAGCGCTTCCCGGTATTTCCCCTCTTTTGCCTTACGGATATATCCCTGTACCGCGATATGCGCCGGACAGGCTGCCTTACAGGGCGCCGTGCCGGTATCGTAGCAGTTGATCCGGTTGTTGTCCCGGTAATCCTCGTCGTATTTCTCTTTACCCCACATCAGTCCGTCCGGCAGTTCATGCTTCGGGTACTTCACTTCTGTGCCATCTTTCCCGCGCAGCTTCTGCCCAAGCTTTACCGCTCCTGCCGGGCAGTATTCCACACATTTTCCGCAGGCGACACATTTTTCCTTCTCAACCTTCGCGGTATAAGCGCTGCGGCTCATGTTCGGCGTATTAAAAAGCTGGGAAGTCCTCAGCGCATTACAGATATTCACATTACAGTTGCAGATTCCGAAAATCTTATTTTCTCCGTCAATATTCGTGATCTGATGGACAAAACCATTGTCCTCGGCTTTCCGAAAAATCTCCATGGCCTCTTCGTATGTAATATCATGGCCTTTTCCTGTCTCCCGGCAGTAATCCGCGAAATCGCCGACGCCGATACACCAGTTCATCTCATCATCCCCACAGCCTTCCCCAAGCACCTGGCGGCTGATACGGCAGGAACACTGGCCCACTCCGATATGCCCCTCATACTTTTTCAGCCAGTATGAGATATGCTCCAGGTCAATGGTCCCGTTTTCCATGGAAATAGCCTTTTCCACCGGGATCACATGCATCCCGATCCCTGCCCCTCCCGGCGGGACCATATGGGTGATCCCATCCAGCGGGATAAATGTCATACGTTCAAAAAAGCTTGCCAGTGCCGGATGATCCCTTAGACGCTTATTTCCCTCCGGTCCCTCTTCCATATTAAAAAGTTCTGCCGAACCGGGCACGAACATGGGCAGGCAGTATCTCCTGTCTGCAGGTCCGGGGATTGCGCCGTCATGGTCATAGTTATTTCCATAGTCATACTCCAGAAGGCCGATATAGCTCATCTCATCCAAAACCTTTTGAAAATGCTCTTTCTCATGCTCCTGGACTTCATTCATTTTCCAGAGTTCCTCAATCCTGTAATGATGGCGCACCTTCATCTTCAGCGCAATATCCGCCATCTCCTCTGTCACGATCTCAGCAAGCCCCCAGTACTCCGGATCTCTTACCGTAACACCTTTCAGCTTATGTGCCGCTACATCCGTAATCTTTTTTCCAAGTTTCAGAATCTTCTCGCTGGGCTTTTTGTCTCCCATATGCGGCGGGATGACCGCTTTACTCATTTTCGGCATATCCTGCTCTCCTTTCTTTTGTCCCAAAACGCAGTTTCGTTTTTTCCCGCAAAGCAACGAGCCAAATGGGCATGTTTTTGTATGTCCATTTGACTCCTCTCCTGTATTTGTTATTCCCAAAATCTGGTTCCTTCCGTCCTTCCACATCGTCGCAATCCTGCTTTAGGCTGCATCCCCGATATAACCCACGACAATGATCGTGGGTTATATCAGGCATAAAATCTCCTATTATCTATTTTCTAACACACTTTCTTTATTGTAAATTGACAAAATTCCCAAATTTTAAATTAAATTTTTTATGGTCGTGGTCAGACCATATTTTTATTGACATTTTGGGATGGCTCTGATAGGGTAACTCTAAGAATATTCAAATCATCCCCTGGCTTGGGGATGGAACATAACAGGAAATGAAAAAGGAGTCCGTCATGAAATTCAGGAAAATAAACTCATTATCTATCAAAGAATTATTTATCTCCCAGATTGAGGAGATGATCCTCTCCGGTGAATTGGAACCAGGCGAAAAACTGCCGACGGAGAGGGAAATCGCCGACGAAATGGCTATCAGCAAGACCATCGTGCATGAGGGCATCCGGGAACTTTCGCGGATTGGATTTTTGGATGTCATTTCCAGAAAAGGAGTATATGTGGCTGATTATACCAGCGCCGGGAATCTGGATACCCTGCTCGCGATCATCCGCTACCAGGGAGGCATGCCAGATAAGAAGATGATCGACAGCCTTTTGGACGCCCGGCTCTATCTGGAATGCCCTGCCCTGGAAATCCTTGCCGGCAGGCGCAGGGATTCGGATTTCCGGCAGCTGGAAGCCCTGCTTGGACAGATGAAAGAGGCGTTTTCCCAGGATATCGAAGCATTTGCTACCTCTCTGTTTGTGTTTCGCCGAACCATCGTGGTGCTGAGTGGGAACTGCATCTCTCCCTTAATCATGAACGCTTTCTTCACCGCATCCATTTCCGCCTGGATCAATTACTGTGAACTGATGGGCCGGGAACAGATTTACGAAAATCTGTCAAAGACCACAAAATGCCTCCGACACGGCGACGCCGGAACGGCAAAGGAACTTTTCAGAAGCCATATCGAGCGGTTCCGGGAACATATTTTAACGTAGGGATCTTGTTACGGTGCAGGATCCCGTGGACACATATTTTATCCATGGCTATCTTTTTCTTCACAGTATCACCCCGGCCATCTGATCAGGCGCAACTGCACAGTTTGCAGGCGTTCTTTTCCTGTCCGGCAATCCTCACCTGGCCTTTCGCATTTTCATCATCCAGGATCAGTTCCCCCACATCCGGCGCCTGAATCCGGCCGGACAGAGGATTCTTAATACTGTCCACCCTTGTGGTAATGGCCGCCTCCACTTCGGATTTCTCAAACGCAAGATCCGTGCCGATCATCTCGCAATCAATCAGTTTTAAATTTTTACAGTAGCACAAAGGCTGGGTCCCGATGATCCTGCAGTTGACCAGGGTCAGCCCGTCGGAATACCATGCCAGATATTCTCCCTGAACTACGCTGTCCCTGACCGTGATATTTTCGCCGTGCCAGAAAGCATCCTTTGTGTCAAACACACAGTTTTCAAAGACAGCGTTTTTGATGTACTGGAAGGAGTATTTTCCTCTGAAATCTACGCCCCTGAATGTCAGGTTTTCCGAGCGCATCATAAAATACTCGCTTACCGCCCTGGTGTCTTCCATACGGATTCCCCGCACAGACCAGCCAAATTCCGGTGAAACAATATCGCAATTCCGTATAAAGACATTGCTGCACTCCCGAAGCGCTTTGATCCCGTGCAGCTTCGTATCCACAATCTCTATCTGGTCTGAATACCACAATGCGGCCCTGCAGCTTTCGGTCATTTCCGAATCCGTGATCGTAAGCCCCCGGTCATGCCAGAAGGGGTAACGCAGATTGAAAAAGCAGTGCGCCGCCTCAATATCCTTTCCCTCCTTAAAAGCGCTCTCGCCGTCTGCCGGCCCGTCAAATACGCAGTTCCTTGCCAAAATCCCATTACATCCATAAAGCGCGCGTTCCATATCAAAAGACTGGTTTTCAATTATTGTCATTCTCTAATCTCCTCCGTTTCCATTTTATGCCCAAAGGACATCCCCTTATGGCCGTCCGGCCGTTTCACAAGGTATATATTGTTGTTCTGAATCCCTGTCATCTGCACCGGCTGATCTGATAGACCAGATAATCCAGACAGTCAATGCGTTTTTCTTCTTCATGCACTTTGTGCAGAAGTCTCTCTCTGTGGTTTTCCAGCCGCTTCAAAAGCTCTGTCTTTTCCCCGCAATCCAGAGAGGCCATGCAGCATTGAATTGTATCCGGGCTGCATCCCGCATCCCTCAGATTTTGAATGACTGCTTCTTTTGACCCATAGGAGGCCATTCCCTCCAATCCACTCCTTTTATCATCCATTTTCATTCCCCGCTACTGATCTGTACAATTTTATTCCCTCAGCCTTCCAGAACCGGATTGTCCTGCACTGCCTGTAAGGACTTTGTTCTGTTTTTCTATGGTTAAAATTATATCGGGCTTTTTATAAAATAGCAAATACTTATATTCAATCCGTATCAATAGGAATTTCTTAGTCATAATTCTGGCTTCCCAACCTTTTTAAGCCTTTTCCATACGCAGACAGCTTGTAATCGAAAAAATCGGAGAGCATGGATTGCCCTCCGGTTCCTTTTTCTCTTTGCAAAAGGCTTTTGCTCCTTCAGGCATCATGCAACCCCGGTCCAGGTTCTCCCTGCGATCCGGCAGGCCCGGGATTCCCCGGCGGCGCAAGGTAGAACGAAGGAGCAATAAGCATGTTTTATTTCCTGCATCTCCAAACCGATGCCAGGATATCTTTAAGAACCAGGAAAGAATCCAGTTCATTGTATCCATATTTCTTTTTCAGGCTTTCCAGTAATCTTTCCAGCTCCACCGCATAGCAGTCCGTATCGACTTCATCCTGGTAGCGGGATAATATCGGATATTTTTTGCTCCATGCCTTTGTCCAGTCTATTTTATCCGTTACTTCCTCGCCCGTCCTGTCGATCACTTCCTGTATCTCTTTGATGTCGATATCAAACTCAACCAGCTCGTCCAATGACAGTCCATACAGAACCGCAAGCCGCTTCGACTGGCGGATATCCGGCAAAGTTTCATCTGTTTCCCATTTTGAGATTGTCTGTCTGCTTATCCCCAGTTTTCCAGCAACTTCTTCCTGGGACAGCCCCCTCTTCTTCCGTGCGTTAAATAAATGATTTCCCAAACTCATGGCATGACCTCCTAAAATATGATTTATTCTGATTATACGATCCCCGCGGCAGGAACGCCACCAACATAACCATTCACTTCCGCCCGTTTTATTAACGCCAAAGCGACTATTTTTTTCACTTCATCCCTGAGAGCCTAATTGAAACCTATTGTAAAACATGCTATACTTTGTGGAACGACCGCATAGCCATTGCAGGATGCCCCCGGACATACTTTTTGAAGCGGCCGCATAGCCGGCATGACCCCTGATACTTTGCAATAGTCACATGGCCGGAATGGGATGCTTTGGGGCATACGACATAGAACCAATGGTATGAAAGGACAAGATCAAACATATGGAATTACGTGTACTTCAATATTTCCTTGCCGTAGCAAGGGAACAAAGTATCATAAGAGCGGCGGAATCCCTGCATCTTTCACAACCTACGCTTTCTACACAGATAAAAGCAATGGAGGAAGAATTGGGGAAAAAACTTTTGATCCGCGGGACAAAAGGCTCAAGAAAAGTAACCCTTACGGAAGAAGGCATGATCCTTCGGAAACGGGCGGAGGAAATC
>CATKXE010000035.1 GCA_949840465.1 uncultured Lachnospiraceae bacterium
TAAGGTAAATTTAGGAGGAAATGAGAAATTGTGGTGAAACAGGATGTAGATGAAAGGGCTGTCTGCGATGAGAGAAGTTTTAGGGTTCTATGATGGTGATATTGTACAATTATTAGAACCGGCACCAAAGAAAAAGCAGAAGGTCATTGTGACCTTCATAGAGGATGAAAATACAGATTCCAAAAAGCGCCTGTCAGAGAAAGGGGCATTTGAACGTGCTATGATGGAAAAACATGGTTATGGCTGACGCAAATACTATGATTCGTTGTATTATAGGGGATGATCAGAATAAAAAAGCTGAATTCCAACAAATAAGATTGGAACAGAATGTCATTTATGCGCTGGAGTAATTGCCGAGGTTGTGTATGTCCTGACAAAGGTATATCAGGTTTCCCGTGAGGAAGCCAGGAATGCAATACAGACTTTTTTTAGGGCTAAGAATATCGTCTGCTCGAGTAGTGCGATTACAGTAAAGGGTTTACAGCTATTTGTAAATAACCATCTGGATTTTGTGGATAATTTATTGTTGGCATATCACCAGATTCAAGGGATTGAAATTTATAGTTATGACCGTAAATTAATGAATGCGTTCAGACGTGGAGACGAAGGAAAAACTTCTATAAAATCCTGTGAAGGGGGACAACAAAAATGTGTGAAGTTTTAGATCGGATAGAAAACAGAGGAATTCAAAAAGGTGAGGATCTGATTCTTACTTTATTGAGGTATTTGCTGTCTAATAATCGGACAGAGGATGCTAAAAGAGCAACGGAAGACACAACTTATCGAAATAAACTGCTGGCAGAGATTTTTAATAATGAATGATAGATTTGGGATAGGCGGAGCATAGATTGAAATGGAAACAAGAATCTTTTTTAAATGGAATACCCATATAATTTTGATTCATTTAGAAGATATTATGGTAAAATTTACACCTTTAGTACAGTCTAAAGTGCCAAATGAGCCAAGTGGCACTTTAAATGGCACTTTAGAAGAAAGAATTTTATCGGTGATAAGAAAAAGTCCTCATATAACACAGGTTGAGATAGCCGCTGAGATAGAGTGTTCTGAGCGAAAAGTAAAGAGACTTATGAAAACAATGATCGATAAAGGAATGATTGAGCGTGTAGGGGGACGTAAAATGGGACAATGGATTGAAAAGTAGGAGAAAAAGTTCTATGGAAAGTGGTATATGGTTCTGATTACATTAGATACCTCGAATTATACAATATATAGAATGTTTATGTTGACTATACCTATATATTGTGTTATTCTATAAATGGATTAAATTTTTGCGCATGAGTATCTTAAAATGCAGCAGTAAGTGTGTTTGTTCCAGAAGATGACTGGGAGATAAATTTAAGGCTAAGCCTGGCAAAAAACAGAAAGACATCAAAAATTCAGGGATGATTTTTGGTGTCTTTTTTTTGCGTTTTGGGATTGCTTTGCAAAAGGAAAGGAGGAACGAGCTAATCCGGATAAAGGGAACGAAAACATAACGAAGAGGCGGAGACGAGAAATAACCGCAGGCTATACAGAAGAAAGGGGGAGAGCTCCTTCTTTTTTTATGTACTGGTATCCGCCGGGGTATCAGTACCTGTATATCCATGAAAAGAAAGGAGTACTTATGGTGGACTTATTTGCTGATATCCCGCGGGAGACGGTGGAAAGCACGCTGCAGACGATCCGGGAGAACCTGGACCGGGTTGGGCTTTACGGCGGGCATACGCTGCGCAGGCATGCAGATATCCAGCCGCTGGCCTTAAAGACCCGGCTGACGAAAGAAGACATCCGTTATGCCACGTCCTATTGGGACAGGGAAGTGGCAGACGCCGTGGTAAAGGGGATCATGAAGAGCTTCTTCGACCCGGGGATCACCACATGGCTGAGGTATGGCGGGGATGACTGCATTTCGCTGGTCGGGCATTTCTCCAGGACCATCGGGTACGGGTTCCGAAAAGGAGAGGAACGGCTGGAAGAGAACTTACGGAAAGCCTGCCTGGTGCTTGTAAAGGACGCGGACGCAGACTGGGGCTTCCGGATCCTGACCAGCTACCCTATGTTTGGGAGACGGGAGAAGTTCTGTGGGTAAGAAATGGAAGCTGTCTGTTTTGATGGCAGGAAAGTATGACATTGTAAAGGGTGCAAGGATCGGATTCCATCTGGATGCGGAGACGGACCTCTATATCGCATCCTGCGGCCGGAAAGATTTTGGAATCGTAAAATCCATAAACGGCGGGAGCAGGGAAGACCTGCGGATGCTCGGCACGAACTTTGGCGGCATCGTATTAAGGACGGATCTGGATCAATATCTGGCGGAGGTTATGGTAAAGATGCATAAAAAGACAGCGTAAAAAGGATGACGTGCATGTTCACAAAATCTGTTTAACAGGAGGGAAAAAAGAATGCACAGGAACAAAAAAGCAGGAAAACGCAGCAGGAAACTTCTGAAGTGGATCCAAAGGTACGCCGGGTATTGGCAGCTGATCTGCACGCCGGGCTGTGATCTGGACATGACAGTTACAAGGAACATCATCCATTCCCTGGCAGAAAACGGACTGCATGAAATTATCTTCGTATTGCTGACCGTCCACAGGGAGAAGGAATTCCTAAAGAACCTGTCCTCATTTCTGAACCTGGATCTGATGCTGGAAGAGATCAGGCGTCAGGATATGGATGAGATCGTCCGGATGCTGGATGAAAACCTGCGGTGAAGCCTCTTCTGTCTGTAAATGCATTCCGGCACGCTGTCGGAGAGACGGCGGATCGGCCATTCACAAAGGTGGTGTACCATGTCAGACTGGAACGAGGACAGCGGCTACCATTGCCTGCTGATCGCGATTTTATGCGGCGTGGATGTGGCAGAGTCCAAACTGCTCTACAAGTATGGGCCGGGGCATCCGCTCTGTAAGAAGATTTTAAAGAAGAAGCTGGCGGCAGAAGAAACGGAAGGGATGGGAAAAGAGGCGGCGGGGAATGCCATGTACCGGCTCCGGATGGCCGGGTATACGCTGGAAGAAATCTCCAATGCCTTTGGCTGTTACCCATCCACGGCAAAGAGAAGGATTAAAAAAGCGAAAGAACGAAAGGAGAACATGTATGGTAGACCAAAGCAGGATCGCAGCGATCTTTAACGACTTCATGTCACTTTATTTAGGCAGGTCCGGGACAGGGATCGAGCAGCTTTGTAAGAAGCATGATTATCACCGGATGCTGATGGGGCTTCTCTCCAACCTGGATGAGGCGGCGAAAGTGCCGGTTCCACAGGTCATGAAGGAATGCTATGAAGTCTATAAGCGGTACCGGAACCTGGAGATGAAGAAGGCGGACTGGGAAGCGATCGTAGAAGAGACAAGGAAACTCTCGGAAAAATGGAAATCCAATAAATGGTGCAACCGGATCCTTGTGGAGCTGATCGGCCTTCTGGAAGAAGACGAGGCCGAGCGCAGGAGGATTGCGCACGAAGTGGAGCAGGAGATGAAAGAGATGGAGGCAGCGATGCAGAGGCAGGCAGAAGCTGCGTAAAACGATGGAGGGTCGAAAGGCTCTCCATTTGTTCTTATAGTAGGAAACATCTTTGAATTTCCCTATATAAGAACAACCCTCCGGGGGAAGCGCACTACGCGCATAAAGAAAATGGCTGCTTGCGCAGCCGCGCTTCGGCGCGAGCGTGCGTCAAGACGCACACTTTTTAAAGGAGGATTCAAGAATGTACGAAAAAGTCATACATAACACGGAAGAATTAAACACAATGGCAGTCCATCTCAGGATGGCGCAGAATTTCCCGGAATTGAGGCTGTTAGCCGCGGAGCGGCTGGTGCCGGAGCAGGACGTGGAGGATTTCATCAGCGGGAAGAGGTTCCTGCTCGCGGAAATCCCCATGTCAGAAAAGAACTATGCATCGGCAGCGGAAAAATTGCGGGAAGAGATGTGGCTTTTAAAAGACCAGCTCTTTACCGACCTGGTTGCGCAGTACCTGATCGAGAGGGCGAAAGAGGATATCCTGTTCGGCTTCCGGGTGCTGAAAAAACACAAATCGCTTCAGAAATGCATGGACTATATTATGAAACAGGCATACCAAATCGCGGAAAAGGAGCGGGAAAAGAAGTTTGGGAAAAAGCAGAATCCGAAAGGCCGGACGGGAAACCAGAACCAGTCGTTCGGCTTAGGGATTGCAGAGACGAAGGTTTACCAGTGGGCGGAAGAATATTATGCACTGGAGGATGAGGTGAAGGAAGCGAAGGAACAGGCGAAGGAAAGGAAAAAACGCCTGAATGCACTGAAACGGAAAGAGGATCGCAGGAAAAATGCGGAATCTGACAAAAAGGCAGTCTCAGATGCATCACAGAAAACGAAGGAGCCTGCGGAACAGGCGGCCGGGAAAAAGCAGACGGCAGAACAGAAGCAATCGGCAGAACAGAGTCAAACAGCCGGGAAAAGGCATCCAACAGAGCAAAAGCGGGCAGCACAGAAGAATCAAGCGGCAGAGCAGAATCAGTTGGAAGAACAGAAACAAATGGCCGGGAAGAATCAGGCAACAGAGCAAAAACAAACGGCTGAACAGAAAGAAATACCGGAGACGCCGGTCATGGAAAAGGAACCTACAGGAGAGCCGGAGGCTGACCTGTACGGCAGGCAGATTACGGTGTTTGATCTCCTGGCCGGACCGGACGCGGCTTCAAAAGGAGGAAAAGAATGAGAGCATTTAAAGGATTCCGGCGCGACCTGACCTGCCTGGGATACCGGTTTCGGGAAGACAGGGTGAACCGGACATCGGAAGCAAATTGCTGCCAGAATGGATTCCATTGTGCAGAAAACCCGTTGGACTGCCTTTCCTACTACTGGGACTGGAAAAACTCCGTGTATTATGAGGTGGATGCGGCCGGAGACCTGGACGAGGACGGCCGTGACAGCAAGATTTCCTGCACGGAGCTGCGCCTGATCCGCCGACTGACTCTGGAGCAGCTGCTCTTAGAAGGGGCCGCCTATATGGTCGCCCATCCCACACGCAAGTGGAATGTCAGGGTACACAGGGAGACAGGACTGGCTTATGACGGGTTTGCGGTGGTACGCGGAAAAGATCCAAAGGCTTCCGGAAAGGTGGGAGACATCCTCGTGCTCCTGAAAGAAGAGGCGGAAAGCCCGGAGATCGAGGAGGTCGCGCTGTTTCGGATTGACCGGAAAACATACCACCCAAACAGATATTATGGTGTCTGCGGAACGTGTTAAGGAGGAATGCAGAGATGAAGAAAAAAGAATTACTGGCGCTTACGCCGCCGGAAATGGGGACGCATTTGCGGGAAATCGCAAGAAAGGATGAGCCACAGAGAGTGAGCTAATGGGTTTCGACTAAAAAATATCAGTATGGGCGTTACCTGCTGGCGAAGGAGGAGAACGGATACCTGGTCGTCTCCGTATTTTTGGCGGAGCATGTTCGGGCAGAGGCAAAATATCCGGCATACGTGGTGTATTTTGACAGGAAGGCGGATGAGTTCATCACCTGGGAGACGGACACGGGAAAGTGGAGGAATTCCATGCTGGATCATCTTGACTGGCCGGAATATATGTATGATTCCGGTAATTATGTGAGCCGTGAGGACGCGGAACTGATTCAGGGATATCTGGGCGTACAGAGCGGAACCTATGAGGATATGCTCCAGTTCCAACGGGACGTAAGGATGCGGAGCCTGCTTGCCCGTGACAAAAAGAAGACCGATGCATGGGATGAAGCCATGAGGTTGGTGCCGGCCCTCCCGAAAGACTGGAAAACCTGGATTTTAAAGAAAGCTGTCAGGGAGCATTATATTTTCTATCAATACCAGAGAGGCGGTGCGACAGAAGGATACTGCACGCATTGCGGCCAGACGGTCAGGATCAGGAACCCGAGATACAATCAGCAGAGTGTCTGCAGCAGATGCGGGCAGAAGATCCGGTTTAAGTCGGTAGACAAATCAGGCTATATCTGGACCCCAAAAGAGACGGCATACCTGTTCCAGCGCTGCAGGCCCGGGATTGTGGCTCTGAGGCGGTTTGAGGTATGGATGACCATAGGAAAGGGAGATTTCCAGAATCCGCAGATCCATTACGATGAGATCAAGCGCTGCCTGTATGACGAAAAATACCAGGAGGCGGTGTACCACTTTGGGGATTTTAAAAGAAGGGGCCTGCGTTGGATCGGCGGCGACAGTGACTGCAGGAGGAACAGTTTCTATTACTATTACAATTATTATCCGGCACCAAAGGAAGGAAGCGTGTATCCAAGGACGCTCCCTGACCTGGAGCGCAGGGAATTAAGGGAGACCGGGCTGGTTCAGTGGATCAGAAAGAATCCTGTGTTAAATCCAAGGAAATACCTTCATGCGTGGAGACAGATCCCTGTATTGGAACAGATCTTAAAGGCAGGCCTGCCAAGGCTGACAGAAGAGTTGGTGGAATATCCGGAAAAGTTATTGTGGCAGGAATCTTCAGGAGGGCTTGCGAAAAAGCTGGGGATTGACAACGCTAAGTTGAAATGGCTTCGGGAACTGGACGGAGGCATCCATTTCCTGTGTTGGCTGCAGGAGGAAAAGAAACGGAAGCTCTGCCTGTCGGACGAACTGATCTGCTGGTTTATCCAAAATGACATCCTTCCGAAAGATCTGGAGTTCGTGAAAGACCGGATGAGCTATGTGCAGATCCGGAATTACCTGACCCGCCAGCAGGAAGGGCACAATGACAGCATCCGCCAGGTGCTTACCACCTGGAGAGATTACCTTTCCATGGCACGGCGCGTAAAGATGAATGTCCATGACGAGATCGTGTACCGGGCATCCAAACTCTTTCAGCGGCATAAGGAACTGGTGGAATACATTGCAGAAAACCGGCTGTCCGTAACCGCCATGGAATTGGCGGAAGCCTATCCCTATATCAATGATATCCTCCCCAGGCTGCCGGAGAAATATGAGTTCAGTGATGAGACCTATACGATTCTGGCGCCGGAAAAGATCGAGGATATTTTAGAGGAGGGGCAGGCGCTGCACCATTGCATTGATAAGAAGAAGGAATATTTTGAGCGTATCAATAACCAGGAGAGCTATATCCTGTTCCTGCGAAAGACAGAGCAGCCGGATCAGCCCTATTATACGCTGGAAGTAGAGCCAGGGGGTGTGATCCGCCAGAAACGCACGGAATATGATCGGCAGAAAAAGGACATTGGCGAGGCTTCGGCATTTTTGCGGAAGTGGCAGGCCGTTGTCCAGGAGAGGCTGACAAAAGGCGACCTGGAACTGGCGAAAAAGAGCCGGGAAACACGGATCGAGACCTATACCAGCATGCGCAGGAAAAAGGTCAGGATCAATGGCGGCCTCTTTGCCGGGCAGTACCTGGCGGATGTGCTGGAAGCGGATTTGATGGAGATTCCCGATGTCGGTGAGGATGCGGCGTAAGGATAAGGATGTTGTGTAATCGAAAATGACGCGAAGGAGGACAAAGTGAAAAACAGGAAAGAAAATAGGACGTTTGAACTCCAGGAGACTTGTAATTTCCCGGAAGTCTTCCGGCATTGCTCCATAGCCCCGGATTCCCTGAGTCCGTCAGAAATGCCGGATGCCCAGATCGGGCATATCCGCGCGTACCATGATGGATATCAGTGGCAGGGCCAGTATTTCCCATGCAGGAATGGCCTGCGGACAAAGGCTTTTGACAGGGAGTCGCAGGATATCTACCTCTGCCTGGTCACACAGCTGGATACCATTGGAAGCGTGGGAACAATTGTCGGACAAGGTGCAGTATTATGACCGTGAAACAGGAATATTGGAAAATGCGCTGGACAGGGAACGCAGGCTCCATTCTTTAGAAGCGGGGAGCGGAGCGGCGGAAGAGGATGGGCAGAATGAGCTCCCAAACGTTTAGGAAAGAGGAGATACCTTGGGAAGCGGATTCTTATTTCCAGCAGCATGACGGCCAGCTTGCCCTGTTCCAGCCGGAATTTATACGGGACGCTGACTGTACGAAAGATACGCCGGTCATCCATGGCCGGCCGGATTCCCCCATTTATGGGACTGGAAAAAGGATCCGTCCCAGAGTGCCGGGGCGCAGGGATTCGGAGTATATGAAAAAGATCCTGCTGGAGGAGCTTCTTCCATTGGAAGAGTACGACCGGGTCATCCTGCTGATTTCCGGCGGGAAGGACAGTATCGCCAGTTATTACAGGCTGTTGGAGCTGGGCGTCCCGAAGCAGAAGATCGAATTCTGGCACCATGATATAGACGGCGGGAATCCCACCAGACGGATGGACTGGCGCTGTACATCCAACTATATCCGTGCCTTTTCCGTAGCAGAGCAGATCCCGCTCCGGATGTCCTGGAGAAAGAACGGCTTCTTTGGGGAGCGAATCGGGGCATCCGAGCCGATCGAGTGGCAGGAATCGGGGACGCGCGAGATCCTCCAGTGCCCGCTGTCAAAGAAATACATAGAATGCCAGAAGCTGAAAGAGAGAGTTCCGGCAGATATGGAGAAGCAGTTAGAGCAGTTCGGATACCGCATGAAATTTCCGATGAAAACCGGGGATTTCAGCAGACGGTGGTGTTCCGCCTACTTAAAAATCATGGTGGCGGACACGGTGCTGCGGAATCTGCACAACCTGGAACAATTAGGAAAGCCAGACGGAAAATCAGGAAAAGATATCCGCCTGCTGGTCGTCTCCGGGGAACGCAGAGGGGAATCGGCAGGGCGCAGTAAATACAATGAGATGGAGGTCCACAGGACGAATGCGGCGGCAAAATCACGCCGCATTGTCCACCAGTGGCGCCCGGTCATCGATTATTCGGAAAAGGATGTGTGGGAGGTCTTAAAACGGCACAAGGTCAACCCCCATCCCTGCTACCGTGCCGGGTGGAACCGCTGCAGCTGCGCGATGTGTTCTCAACGCCGACGCTGTTTGCAGGCATCCGGGAGCTGTATTCGGAGGATTATGGGATGCTCCGGCAGGATGAGAAGGTGCTGGGATTTACACTGGATAATGATTGTGACCTGGATACATTTATCGGGAATGCAGGATCCTGCGTCTATCATGGAGATAAAGAGGCAATCCACAGCCTGGTTACAGGTGAATTTTCTGTGGATTCTGTCTATGTGCAGGGAGAATGGAAGTATCCGGCAGGGGCTTTCCACGGCGCGGAAGGCGGGCCCTGCTGATGGATGGAATGGAGAGGTGAGAATCGTAAGGAGCGGAGACTCCAAATAATCAGGAAAAATAAAATTTTACAGGAAATAAGGTTCTGCAGACTTTTTTCATACTAGGAAACGTCATAATCAGACAGGCTGCATATTGATATTGAAAACTGCATCCGGAAAGGAAACGTCGGGAAATAGCGGCATTTCTGCAATATATATTCGATTTAGCGGCTCTTGCGGCACGATATTGTGGAATGCTGTTTCCTGACGATTCCGAAAGGATGCGTCAGCCTGAGACCAGGAAAGGAGAACATATGGAGAAAGAGAATTTGATGTCAAAGGTATATAATGCTGAGGAGATCCAGCAATTACTGGGAATTGGAAGGAGTAAAACCTATGATTTTTTAGATGAGGTCAATAAAAAGCAGGCTCCATTCAGAGTAATCAAAATCGGACGCATTTATCGGGTTCCGAAGGATTCTTTTGACAGGTGGATTGACGGGGAAGAATAGTCAGGGAGAAAGGAATGGATAAAAAATCAAAGAAATGTCCGCATGCTTTTTATGAAAGAGGTTCGTGGTATCACAGGACAAAAATTTTGCAGGAAAATTACAGTGTAAAGTATGGGAAGACAGGCGGTTTTAGCAGTGATGTTGCGGCAGAGGAAGCATATAAACAGCATATTGATGAATTTAACCGACGAATGAATATGCGGTTTATTAATCGAGAAGAGGATATTACATTCAAAAATTATATGATTTTTTGGTATGTGAGTATATTTTCAGAAAGAATAAAATCGACTACCAGACTTCTGACATCACATTTACTGTATCATTTTATTTTGCCTAATGTTGATGAGAATATTGTGTTAAAGTTTGTCAGTACGGATTATGTGAACCGTCTTTTAGAAAGGACTTCTTGTTACTGCGAATCTGCTGCAAATAAGAGCAGAGAGGTTCTGTATATTGCCATGAAAGATGCTGTAATGGAACAATTAATCCGCAATAATCCTGTAAAAGCGGCGAAGAGATATCCGAGGAAAAAAAGTAACATTAAGATTCTCAGTAAAAATCAGATCTGCCTTTTACTCAAAGAAGCAAAGAGAAGAAACTGGTTTTTGGAAATACTTCTTGGCTTATACTGCGGCCTGAGAAAAGGCGAGATTTTAGGTCTTAAATTTGAAGATTTTGATTTGCAGAGGCAAACAGTTACTATACAAAGACAGCTGGTAGTTGAAGCGCATATGGATGAGGAAGGGAAGACAGTGCAGGAATATGAATTGGTGCTGAGAGAACCGAAAAGTGAAAAAAGCAACCGGATATTAAAGGTCCCAATGATCGTATGGGTAGAATTAGAAAAAAGAAAGGAAAAGATAGCTATATGGAAACAGAAGAAAGGGAGCAACTATAAGGATTCAGGATTGATCAGCTGCCAAAAAAATGGATTGCCGCATTCACGCTCTTCACTAAACAGCGAATTAAATAAGGTATGCAAAATGTTAGATATTCCGCGTATTTCCGTTCATGGGCTGAGACATATGTATGCAACTGCTCTGTTAGAAAAAGGCGTATCTCTTGCAAAAATATCTGCTCTATTAGGGCACAGTTCTGTAAATACTACGTTTGAGTTTTATGTGGACATTATGGAGGAAAATACGAGAATAATGGATTTCATGAATAAGGAATTTTTACCGGAGCCAGAATGAATAATATTTGGGATATAGTATGAAAAAAGAAGGTGAGACCATGGATTTGACAAAAGCAGACCTTCGCCCATATGTGGATTATGAAGTGAGCGGAGTTATGCCGATCAAGGGGAAATTTGGCTTTCGTGTTACATTGATCTATGAAGATTTATCGAAAAGAGAATGCCAACATTCGGGATTCTTGAAAAAAGCTGAAGCGGAAAAGGCAAGGGATTGTGTGATAGCACAATTACATGATAAGCGGTATGTGGCTCATAGGAATGTAAAAGTAGAAGAACTGTTAAAATATTGGCTGGAATATGAAATGAGGCCGAGACAGGGATTTACAGCAAACAGCTATGCTACATATAAAAATTGTATAGAAAAGCATATAAATCCCAGCATTGGGAAATTGAAACTACAGGCATTAAATCAAGGTCATATTATGAAAATGTTCAATCATCTGGTAAAGAAGTATCCTTCTATGCTGAAAGTAGCAAAACCTGTATTGAATACGGCAATCGAATTCGCTGTTTCAAAAAATCTGGTCACGCAAAATCCTTGTGAAGGGATTACTTTACCAAAGGGAACAAAGAAAAATGATTACCATGTTCTCGTGGTGAATGAGACCAGGACATATAATTTAGAACAAGTGAAACGGCTGCTCAAAGCCTCTAAAAATACGAAAATACATATGCAGCTTGTTTTTGCCCTGCTTATGGGGCTGCGCCGGGGGGAGATTAATGGACTTAAGTATTCGGATGTGGATTTTGAACGACATAAATTGAGAATCGATCGGCAGCTGGGAGAAGATTTACACGCAGATCCGGATTCCATCGCACCGAATACAAAGACAAAGCAGGAAATTCCGCCCAAGACACAATCAAGCTGCCGTGAACTGGATATTCCTGATTATGTTTATCAGGCAATCTTAGAAGAGCGGTCTAAATACGAGAAAAACCGGAGCAGGCGTCAGAATGGGCGCTGGGTATTCCAGGATCTGGATTACATCTGCTGTTCCAGTTATGGACGGCCGAGAAGTAAGCATTATCACTTTGTACATTATAAGAAATTATTAGAGGATTTAGGGCTGCCACATATACGGTTTCATGATCTTCGTTCAACATATGCTACATTGCTGATGAAGAATGATGTGAATCAAAAAGCAGTGGCATCAGCGCTGGGACATTCCAGTTCGATTATTACAGTGGATGTTTATACAGATAAGCAGGTTATTATTGAGGATGGTGCAGAAGAAATACAGTCATTTATTGATGAGGTACATCCATATGACGAGGAAGATGTAAGAAGGTTAAAAAATATATTTGGATTTGATTTGAAATTGGAGACTTGAAATGAAAGACAGGGTGTGTATACATAAGGTATGCAGATCCTGTTTTTTGTTTGCTTGTTTTAGCAGATGATTTAGAAATAAAAATCACGCATTAAGTGATTAGAAATAAAAAGAACATATGTTCAAAAACTTGTTGCTTTATGGATAAGGATGTGATAGTATATTGCTTGAGAATTTACAGTATATGATCCGACCAACGGAAGAAAGTTATGATAGTGAATACTGTAAAATCCGCGAAGTATTTTACAGTATTGCCCTGTGGAAAAAAACGGCCCAGGTGACCTGATTCGTGTAATTGCTGTTTTGGTATATGATTTTCGAACATACGAGCGAAAAAATCGCTCAAAATTACACGAATCAGCGGGTTGATAGTAGTCATAGTAAGGAGGAGTTTTACTATGGAAAGATTTGAATTAGTATCAGAATACGAGCCTACCGGAGACCAGCCCCAGGCAATCGAAGCATTGGTAAAGGGCTTTCGGGAAGGCAACCAATTCCAGACATTACTAGGGGTTACGGGGTCTGGGAAGACCTTTACGATGGCCAATGTGATACAGCAATTGAACAAGCCGACTCTAATCATAGCACACAATAAGACGTTGGCCGCGCAGCTCTATGGAGAGTTTAAAGAGTATTTTCCGAATAATGCCGTTGAGTATTTTGTGTCCTACTACGACTATTACCAACCCGAGGCCTACGTCCCCTCATCGGATACCTACATTGCCAAGGATTCATCGATCAATGACGAGATTGACAAGCTCCGCCTTTCCGCCACGATGTCCCTTGCGGAGCGGAGGGATGTGATTATTGTTGCCAGCGTGTCCTGCATCTATGGCTTGGGTAATCCGGTTGACTATCAGAATATGGTTATTTCCCTTCGCCCCGGCATGACAAAAGACCGGGACGAGCTGATGGCGAAGCTGATTGAGATTCAATATGACCGCAATGATATGGATTTCCACAGGGGGACGTTCCGGGTGCGTGGAGATGTGTTGGAGGTGATTCCGGCTTATGAGTGCGATACTGCGATCCGTGTGGAATTTTTTGGAGATGAGATCGACCGGATTACGGAGATTGATATCCTCACCGGGGAGATTCAGGATGAAGTAAAACATGTGGCGATCTTTCCGGCATCTCATTATGTGGTAGATAAGGACAATATTAAGCGCGCGGTGCAGGCCATTGAGATGGAACTGGAAGAGCGTGTCAGGGAATTCAAGAGGCAGGACAAGCTTTTGGAGGCACAGCGGATTGCGGAGCGGACGAACTTTGATATTGAGATGCTCAAGGAGACGGGATTCTGCTCGGGGATTGAGAATTATTCCCGGCATCTCTCCGGCCTGGCTTCGGGGCAGCCGCCCTATACCCTGATTGATTATTTTCCGGATGATTTTATTATTATGATTGATGAGTCGCACAAAACAGTACCCCAGATCGGGGGGATGTATCATGGCGATCAGTCGAGGAAGACTACGCTGGTAGATTATGGTTTCCGCCTTCCGTCGGCAAAAGATAACCGCCCCTTGAATTTCGAGGAATTCGAAAGTAAAATAAATCAGGTACTGTTTGTTTCAGCAACGCCGGGCGTGTATGAAGAAGAACATGAGCTTCTCCGTGCAGAACAGGTGCTGCGCCCTACGGGGCTTTTGGATCCGGAGGTGGAAGTGCGCCCGGTGGAGGGGCAGATCGACGACCTGATCGGTGAAGTGAACAAAGAAGTGGCAAAGAAGAATAAAGTACTGGTGACCACGCTGACCAAGCGGATGGCGGAGGATCTGACAGATTACATGCGTGAAGTGGGCATTCGGGTGAAATATCTGCATTCGGACGTGGACACGCTGGAGAGGACAGAGATTATCCGGGATATGCGCCTGGATGTATTTGATGTGCTGGTAGGGATCAACCTGCTCCGGGAAGGCCTGGATATCCCGGAGATTACGCTGGTGGTCATATTGGATGCAGACAAGGAAGGGTTCCTGCGTTCCGAGACTTCCCTGATCCAGACGATCGGACGCGCAGCCAGAAATTCCGAAGGCCATGTCATCATGTATGCGGATGTCATGACGGATTCCATGAGGCTGGCGATTGACGAGACAAAACGGCGCCGGGAGATCCAGATGGCGTATAATGAAGAACATGGGATCACGCCGCAGACCATCCAAAAGGCGGTGCGGGATCTGATCAGTATTTCCCAAAAGGTGGACACAGGGGATATGCTGATGGAGAAGGATGTGGAGTCTATGAGCCGGGAGGAACTGGAGAAGCTGGTGGACAAGGTCACAAAGAAAATGAAAAAGGCTGCTTCGGAGCTCAATTTCGAGGCTGCCGCAGAGCTGCGTGACCAGTTGATTGAACTGAAGAAAGCGTTGAATGAAATGGAAGATTGAGCCTGCTTCGTGAGAAATATAAAAACAACAGGAGATAACAACATGGGATTAAAAATAGATGCTAGAAAATATATTAAAATTCGGGGCGCCAACGAGAATAACCTGAAAAATATTGACGTGGATATTCCGCGGAATGAACTGGTGGTATTGACGGGCTTGAGCGGTTCCGGGAAGTCGTCCCTCGCATTTGACACGATCTATGCGGAGGGGCAGCGCAGATATATGGAGTCGCTGTCTTCCTATGCACGGCAGTTTCTGGGGCAGATGGAGAAGCCGGATGTGGAGAGCATAGAGGGCCTGTCTCCGGCCATTTCCATTGACCAGAAGTCTACCAACCACAATCCCCGTTCCACAGTTGGGACGGTGACGGAGATCTACGATTATTTCCGTCTGCTCTATGCACGAGTGGGAATCCCGCATTGCCCGAAGTGCGGCAAAGAGATCAAAAAGCAATCGGTAGACGAGATGACAGACCAGATCATGGCAATGCCGGAGGGCAGCAGGATCCAGCTCCTTGCGCCCGTCGTGCGGGGACGCAAAGGGACCCACGCGAAGCTTTTGGAACGGGCAAAACGGAGCGGATATGTGCGCGTCCGGGTGGACGGGAACCTGTATGAATTGTCCGAAGAGATTTCTCTGGATAAAAATATCAAACACAATATAGAAATCATTGTGGATCGGCTGATTGTAAAATCCGGGATTGAGAAGCGGCTGGCAGATTCCATTGAGAGCGTCCTGAATCTGGCCGAGGGGCTTCTGATTGTGGATGTGATCGGTGGAGAGCCGATGAATTTCAGCCAGAGTTTTTCCTGCCCGGACTGTGGGATCAGCATAGAAGAGATTGAACCAAGAAGTTTTTCCTTCAATAACCCGTTTGGTGCGTGCCCGTCCTGCGTTGGATTGGGTTATAAAATGGAGTTCTCGGAAGAATTAATGATTCCAGACCCCTCCCTGAGCATCAATCAGGGGGCGATCGCGGTGCTGGGGTGGCAGTCCTGTTCAGATACGGGCAGCTTTACCAACGCAATCTTAACAGCGCTCTGTAAAGAATACGGATTTGATCTGGATACCCCGTTTGAGCAATATCCGAAAAAGATTCATGATATTTTAATCTATGGGACGAATGGAAAGCCTGCAAAAGTGCATTATAAAGGACAGCGGGGAGAAGGAGTTTATGACGTGGCTTTTGAAGGGCTGATCCGAAGCGTGGAGCGCCGCTACCGCGAGACCCATTCCGAGGCGTCAAAAGCAGAGTATGAAACTTTCATGAATATTACGCCCTGCTCGGAATGCAAAGGCCAGCGTTTAAAACAGGGAGCCCTTGCAGTGACAGTAGGAGAAAAGAATATTGCGGAAGTGACGGCGCTTTCCATCGGGAAGCTACAGGAATTTCTTCGGAATCTGGAACTGACCAGGACGCAGGAGATGATTGGGAATCAGATCTTAAAAGAGATCAGAGCCAGAATCCAGTTTTTGATGGATGTGGGACTGGAATACCTGACGTTGGCCCGGGCGACGGGTTCTTTGTCAGGAGGGGAAGCCCAGAGGATCCGGCTGGCAACGCAGATCGGCTCGGGGCTGGTAGGCGTCGCCTACATTCTGGACGAGCCCAGCATCGGCCTGCATCAGAGGGATAACGATAAACTACTGGCTACGTTGAAGCATCTGCGTGACCTGGGGAATTCTCTGATCGTGGTGGAACATGACGAGGATACCATGCTGGCGGCGGACTGTGTGGTGGACATCGGACCCGGTGCGGGGGAGCATGGGGGGGAGGTCATTGCCGTAGGGACGGCTCAGGAGATTATGGAATGTAAGAATTCGATTACCGGGGATTACCTGAGCGGGAGAAAGAGGATTCCGGTGCCCCAGTCGCGGAAAGAACCGGCGGGATACCTGAAAGTGGTGGGTGCGCAGGAAAATAATCTGAAAAATATCACCGTGGAATTTCCGTTGGGGATCATGACCTGTGTGACCGGGGTGTCCGGTTCGGGAAAGAGCTCCCTTGTCAACGAGATCTTATATAAGAAGCTTGCAAAAGAACTGAACCGTGCGCGGACGATTCCGGGAAAGCATAAGAGGATTGAGGGGATGGAGCAGGTGGACAAGGTGATCAATATCGACCAGTCCCCCATCGGGAGGACGCCCCGCTCGAATCCGGCCACATACACGGGGGTGTTTGATCTGATCCGGGATCTGTTTGCTTCGACGCCGGATGCAAAGGCCAGAGGTTATAAAAAGGGAAGGTTTAGCTTCAATGTCAAAGGAGGGCGGTGTGAAGCCTGCTCC
This sequence comes from uncultured Lachnospiraceae bacterium, assembly GCA_949840465.1. Lineage (GTDB taxonomy): Bacteria > Bacillota > Clostridia > Lachnospirales > Lachnospiraceae > Schaedlerella. The sequence continues at coordinate 16,865 of CATKXE010000035.1, forward strand.
GGAGACGGAATCATCAAGATCGCGATGCATTTCCTGCCGGATGTCTATGTCCCATGCGAGGTGTGCGGCGGCAAGAGGTACAACCGGGAGACTCTGGAAGTGAGATATAAAGGCAAGAGTATTTTCGATGTGCTGGATATGACCGTGGAGGAAGCGGTGAAGTTTTTTGAAAATGTACCCAGCATCAGCAGGAAGATGCAGACGCTCTACGATGTGGGGCTTTCCTATATCAAATTAGGCCAGCCGTCTACGGAGCTTTCCGGCGGAGAGGCGCAGCGGATCAAGCTGTCCACGGAGCTGAGCAGGCGCAGCACCGGAAAGACGGTGTATATTCTGGATGAGCCGACCACGGGCCTGCATTTTGCAGACGTCCATAAGCTGACGGAGATTCTGCGGCGTCTGGCGGATGAGGGGAATACGGTGATTGTGATCGAGCATAATCTGGATGTGATCAAGACTGCGGATTACATTATTGATATCGGTCCCGAAGGCGGGGATGGAGGGGGGACTGTAGTGGCGGCAGGGACCCCGGAGGAAGTGGCAAAAAATAAAAAGTCCTACACGGGGAAGTATATTGATGCGGTAATGAAGAAAAAATAATAGAGAACCCCTTTAGAAGTTTTTAAGAAATCATTAAAATATAAAAAAAGGGGTTTCCAATTTGGAAAAAATTGATTATACTAGTGTGGTGGCTGGACGGGATTGTTTGAAAGAACCGGCCGCTGCAAAAACAACAGATGACAAAAGTAGATGATTCGCATGAGGGAGACTGCCGGTACAGTATTAAACATTGCAAAATAGCGCTGTTCCAGAGTTGGACCTTCAGAATACGGCAGGAAAGTACGGATGACGAGAAGTAATAAGGAGCTGTATTTTAGAAGGGAGAGTTTATATGTCTGTTGATATCGGAATAGATCTGGGGACTGCCAGCGTCCTTGTCTATGTGAGGGGAAAAGGGGTTATTTTGAAGGAGCCTTCCGTTGTCGCGTTTGACAGGGATACAAATGTGATTAAGGCAATCGGAGAGGAAGCACGCCTGATGCTGGGCAGGACTCCGGGGAATATTGTGGCAGTACGCCCGCTTCGTCAGGGCGTGATCTCGGATTACACGGTGACGGAGAAGATGATTAAGTATTTTGTGCAGAAGGCAGTGGGACGGAGGATGTTCAAAAAGCCCCGGATCAGTATCTGCGTGCCCAGCGGCGTGACGGAAGTGGAGAAAAAGGCCGTTGAGGAAGCGACATTTGCGGCGGGCGCGCGGGAAGTGCATCTGATAGAGGAGCCGGTTGCCGCGGCCATCGGCGCGGGAATCGATATTTCAAAACCCTGCGGGAATATGATTGTGGATGTGGGAGGGGGAACCTCCGATATCGCGGTGATTTCCCTTGGAGGCGCAGTAGTGAATACCTCGATCAAGCTGGCGGGGGATGATTTCGACGAGGCAATCGTGCGTTATATGCGTAAGAAACATAATCTGCTGATCGGCGACATGACAGCAGAAGATATAAAGATCAAGATCGGAACCACATACCCTCTGGTGGAGGAAGAGTGTCTGGAAGTCAGGGGGAGGAACCTGGTCACAGGACTTCCGAAGACGGTCACCGTCACTTCCACGGAGACGGAGGAGGCTCTGCGGGAGACCACAAGCCAGATCGTGGAGGCGGTCATCGGAGTGCTGGAGCAGACTCCGCCGGAGCTTTCGGCAGACATTCTGGACCGGGGGATTGTGCTCACCGGAGGCGGCGCCATGCTTCGTGGCCTGGAGGAATTGATTGAGGAGAGAACCGGCATCCAGACCATGACTGCAGAGGATCCTTTGAAAGTCGTTGCAATCGGAACCGGACAGTTTGTGGAGTTCATGAGCGGAAGGAAAGATTTTTAAGGAAAAGATGGAGACAGGTTCCACCCGGAACACCTGTCTCTTTTGAAAAGCAGCCAATATGTCCGTCCGGCTTATTGCTTCGTGGGAGTCAAAGACCCCGCAGCAAGCTGACGGGGCGTCAGATTTCCAACGCGGCAGGCAGCAGGGGATTTGGTCTGCACTCCGTTTCGCCTGTTGCTGAACAAGTGTCACCGGCACTTGGCAACCCTTGCGGCAGCGGCCAAATGGACATACAAAAACACGTCCGCCTGGCTCGCTGCTTCGCGGGAATAAAAGGAGGATACTTTGGAGACAGTGACCGGATATGTAGAACATATCGTTTTTCGGAATGAAGAGAATGGCTATACCGTGTTCAATCTGGAAACTGAGAATGGAGAAGCGACCTGTGTGGGCAGTTTCCATTATATCAGTAAAGGAGAACTATTGGAACTGGAAGGGGAATATGTGAACCATAATGTATATGGCGTGCAGCTGAAAGTCTCTTCCCACAGAGTCAGGGAACCGGAAGATGTGGTGGCCATTGAGCGGTATCTGGGCTCCGGTGCGATAAAAGGAATTGGGGAGTCGCTGGCCGGGCGCATTGTGCAGAAGTTTCAGGAAGATACTTTCCGGATCATGGAGGAAGAGCCGGAGCGCCTGGCAGAGATTAAGGGAATCAGCAGGCGCAAAGCCCAGGAGATTGCGGTACAGGTGGAAGAAAAGCGAGACATGCGTAAGGCCATGATCTTTCTGCAGAAATATGGAGTGTCCACTACACTTGCCGTCAAGATCTATCAGTTCTATGGATCCAGATTATATCAGGTGTTGGAGGAGAATCCATACCAGCTTGCGGACAATATTTATGGAGTGGGTTTCAAGACGGCGGATGAGATTGCTTCCCGAATCGGGATTCATCCTGATTCGGATTTCCGTATCCGCAGCGGCCTCTTCTATACGCTGCAGCAGGCGGCGGGGGAAGGGCATATTTATCTTCCGCAGGAAATGCTTGTCAGGCGTGCAGGCCAGATTTTGGGCGTGCAGATTGAAGAGATTGAAAAGTACATCATGGATCTGTGTATTGACAGGAAAATTGTACGGAAAGAAGAGAATGGTGAAATCCGTATTTATCCGGCAAATTTCTACTATCTGGAGCTGAATACGGCAAGGATGCTGCATGATCTGGACATTGACTATGAGATGCCGGAGGCTATGATGGAAAAGAGTCTCCGGCAAGTGGAAGAGCGGGATCAGATTACGTTGGATAAGATGCAGCACCGGGCAGTTGTGGAGTCCATCAGGCATGGGCTTCTGGTTCTGACTGGAGGCCCCGGCACGGGGAAGACGACCACCATCAATACCATGATTCAGTTTTTTGAAAGCGAAGGAATGTCGATTCTGCTGGCAGCTCCTACAGGGCGCGCTGCAAAGCGGATGACAGAGGCTACCGGTTACGAAGCGCAGACCATCCACCGTCTTCTGGAAGTCAGCGGGAATCCGGAGGAAGAGGGCGGAATCAGCGGGTTTCAACGGAACCGCGATAACCCGCTGGAGACGGATGTGCTGATCATTGATGAGATGTCTATGGTGGATATTTCTTTGATGCACTCCCTTTTGTCGGCAGTGATGCCGGGAACCCGATTGATTCTGGTGGGGGATGTGAACCAGCTTCCCTCCGTAGGACCGGGCAGCGTACTGAAAGACATTATCCTTTCAGAGCGTTTTCCTGTCGTTACACTGACCAGAATTTTCCGTCAGGCAGGGGAGAGCGACATTGTGGTGAATGCGCACAAGATCAATGCCGGGGAACCGGTGGTTTTGGACAATAAGAGCCGGGACTTTTTCTTTTTGAAACGGCAGGAGGCAGAGGTGATTATCAGAGTGGTCATCACTTTGATCCAGAAAAAGCTGCCGAAATATGTGGAAGCACCCCCCAATGAGATTCAGGTTATGACGCCTACCCGAAAAGGCCTTCTGGGTGTGGAGAATCTGAATACAATGCTGCAGCAGTATCTGAATCCCAGGTCGCCGGAAAAGGAAGAAAAGGAGATCAATGGCCGTCTTTTCCGTGTGGGAGATAAGGTCATGCAGATCAAGAATAATTATCAGCTTGCATGGGAAGTGCGGACGAAATACGGAATGCCTGTGGATTCAGGCATGGGTGTATTTAATGGAGATATGGGGATTATTACCAGGATTCATTCCTATGAAGAAATATTGGAAGTGGAGTATGATGAGCACCGGAAGGTAGATTACCCGTTTCAAGCCGTGGAAGAGCTGGAGCTTGCCTATGCGATTACGGTACATAAGTCTCAGGGAAGCGAATATCCGGCGGTGATCCTTCCGCTGCTTCCGGGGCCAAAGCTGTTGTATAACCGGAATCTGCTTTATACGGCGGTGACCAGGGCGAAAAAATGTCTGACAATTGTGGGGAGTGAAAGTGTATTTCAGGAAATGATAAGAAACAAAAGCGAGCAAAACAGGTATACCAGCCTGGCAGAACGCATTCAGGAATTTTGAAAATACTGGATATCCTGTATCCTCCGGTTTGTCCTTTTTGCGGAGAAGTGCAGAAACCGGGGACAGGCATCTGCGTTTCATGCAGGGGGAAGCTTCCTGTAATCAGGGAACCACGCTGCATGCGATGCGGCAAGCCGGTGGAACGAGGGGAGCAGGAATACTGCCGTGACTGTGGGAGGCGCAGGTATGCCTTTGAGCAGGGGCAAAGCTTGTGGCTGCATGTGCCCCCGGTATCGAAAGCAATCTATCAGTTTAAATTTCACAATCAGCGCTGCTACGCATCCATATTTGCAAAGGAGATGGCCTGCAGATACGGGAAGTGGGTCAGGGATCACGGGGTGGAGGAGATCCTTCCGGTTCCGCTCCATGCATCCAGACGCAGGATGCGCGGTTACAATCAAGCGGAATTACTGGCGGAGGAACTTTCAAAACAACTGCAGATTCCCATGGGAAGGAATGTATTGTTCCGTGTACGCAGGACAAGGCCTCAAAAGCAGTTGGACGACCGGGAGCGGGAGCAAAATCTACAGGGGGCATTTGGTGTTTCACGGCAGTGGAAAGCACCTGCAAACGTGTTGGTGGTGGATGATATTTATACCACAGGGAGCACGATCCACAAGGTTGCAAAGTTATTAAAGAGGGCAGGAGTGGAAAAAGTTTATTTTTTAACCATAAGCATTGGACAAGGACTCTGAGTATATGCTATACTAAAAATAATGTTCAGGGACTGCATGAAGATGATCTGAATCAAGAGAGAACCATGAAGATAGTTATTTCCATGTAATTCCTGATGTCATGGAGGAAGAATATGCTGGATACAAAAAGAATCAGGCTGATGGCAAGGATGGCTCAGTATGAAAAGAATAATATAAAAGAGGATCTGAAGATCAGTACTTATTATAAGAAGGATTATGCGAGCCTGAATATGCTGATCACGATCCTGTGGATGACGGTCGGATACGGAATCGTGATCGGGCTTTTGGCGGTCTGCTTTATGGATGAGATTCTTGCTGACCTGACGGTCTCAAAGCTGATATTCCTCTGTGCGGAGGCCGGGGTCGGATATCTGATCTTGCTGGTGATCTATGCAGTCTGTTCGAATGCATTTTACAGAGGCCGGCATAATGACGCAAAGCATCGTGTAAAAAAGTACTATAGAGATTTATCCCGCTTGGGTAAGATGGAAGTGAAGGAGAAAAAGAAAGTATGAGTACATTACTGGTCTGGAGAGAACAATTACAGATGTTTTATGCAAAATATTCTGTTTTTATAAGGATTGCGTTTCAGTTTGCCCTTGGGGCGCTGGTATTCTATCTGATCAACACGAACGTCGGGTTTATGGAAAAAGCCTCGTCAACGGTCTGCACTCTGGGTCTGTCTGCAGTCTGTGCCATCCTTCCGATGATTGTGATGGTTATGGCGGCTACGGCATTGCTTCTCGTACATTTTTACGCATTATCACTGCCTGTGGCGATTGTGGCGGCGCTGTTGTTTCTGTTGATGTATATCTTCTATTTCCGATTTTCTACGGGAAGGGCATGGCTGGTATTGCTGACAGCCGTTTCTTTTGCATTGGATGTGCCGCTTGTGGTTCCGATTGCAGTGGGGCTGATGGGAACGCCGGTGTGTATGATTCCGGCAGTGTGCGGCACGTTCTCCTATTATATGATCCAGTTGGTAAAAGGCTCGTCCAGTACATTTAAGGCGGGTGACGAGGTGCAGATGGTGGAGACTCTGGTGGCATTTGCAAAGCAGAGCCTTATGAATCAGGAGATGTGGGTGATGGCAGGAGCCGTGGCAGTCTGTATCCTTTTGGTATACTGTATCCGTACTCTTTCTGTGGATCATGCATGGAAGATTGCCGCAGCTGTAGGCGCGGCTGCAGGCGCTGTTATCGGGGCGGCAGGGAATGTTGCCTTAAACCTGCATATCTCCCTTGTTCCGTTGATTGTCAGCGGGCTTTTGGGAGTAGGTGTCGGGCTGGTACTGGAACTGGTCTTTCTGTCTGTGGATTATGTCAGGACAGAACGTCTGGAATTTGAAGATGACGAGTATCATTATTATGTAAAGGCTGTTCCGAAGATTGGCGTTACAGCACCGCAAAAAAGTGTTAAGCATATCAATGAAAGGCAGAATACGGGAGTCATCAATGACGGAAAAGGCTGGGGCGGCGGTATCCAGAATTCGTCGGGTTATGGCACAGGCATGTTGGGAGATTCCAAAAGCGCCGACCAGATTTTGCTTCAGAGGAGTTTGAATAAAGAACTGGGACTGGATGAAAACCTGAAAAAATAGTGCGCGGACTCCTCTTTTTTGTTCAAACATGCACTGGAACAGGATTTTTAAGTTAAGGGGGTGAATCAGTGCAGGAATTGATCGTTGATTATTTACGGAGATATAATTGGTATACTCCTGCCATTCGCCTGACCGATGTCATGGAGATCTTGATTATCACGATGATCGTCTATGAAATCATGCTATGGATCAAGAATACAAAGGCATGGATGCTTTTGAAAGGCCTCGTCATGCTGGGCATATTCATTCTGTTTGCTTATATTTTCAATATGCATACAATCTTGTACCTCGCAAGAGAATCCATCGGCGTGCTTGCTTTCGCGGCGATTGTCGTATTTCAGCCGGAACTGCGGCGCGCATTGGAGAAGCTTGGAGAAAAAAATCTATTGAGCAATTTTTCGTTTTTTGATAAAGGGAAGGAAAATCAGCGGTTTACAGACCATACGCTGGAGGCGTTAGTGAATGCCTGTTACAGTATGGGAAAGGTAAAGACAGGCGCGTTGATCGTAGTGGAACGGGCAATCCATCTGACAGAATATGAGCGGACGGGGATTGAGCTGGATTGTCTGGTATCGGAACAGGTACTCTTGAATATTTTTGAGCATAATACGCCGCTCCATGACGGCGCCGTGATTATCCGGGGGGACAGGATTACTTCTGCCACCTGTTATCTGCCGCTGTCTGATAATATGCAGATCAGCAAATCGCTGGGAACCAGGCATCGTGCGGCTCTGGGAATGAGTGAAGTCAGCGACGCAATGATCCTTGTCGTATCAGAAGAGACAGGGCTGGTCTCTCTTGCGATGGACGGGCAGCTTGACCGGGGGGTGGATCCGGAATATCTGACGAGGAAGCTTGCACAGATCCAGAACCGGGTTGCTGACGGAAAGAAATTTGCGATATGGAAAGGACGGCGGAATGATGAGAACGTATAAACTGACTCGGAATCTGGGGCTGAAGATTGCGGCTCTGATTTTTTCAGTCATTCTCTGGTTTGTTGCAATTAATGTGAATGATCCTGTGGAGAGTGCGTCTTTTTCGGGGATTCCGGTTGAGTTTATCAATGAGGAGGTAGTCACAAATACAGGAAAGACATATGATGTTGTCAGTGAGTCCCAGCTTGTACGTGTGACGGTATCAGGAACCCGTTCGACGATATCCAAAGTGAAGAATACCAACATCGTGGCCACAGCAGATTTGAGCCAGATGGAGGGCAATACGTATCTTGTACCGATTACTGCAGAGGTGAAAGGGGTGGACGGCGGTTCTGTGACAACGGAAGTAAACCCCAAGAATATGCAGGTGAAGATCGAAGATGTAATGAGGAACAGTTATCCGATTTCGGTCAACGCAACAGGCACCCCGCGTGACGGATATATTGTGGGAGAGATGACGACAAATCCGGAGACGATTACAATCTGGGGTACGGAGTCCTCTATCCAGAACATCCACAGGGTGGTTGCACGGGTGGATGTGTCCGGCTTATCCGAAAGCAAGACATTGGATGCTGAGTTGATTCTTTACGACGGCAACGGGAATCCGATGGATCAAAGCCAGATGCGGCATAACCTTGGAGAGAAAGGGCTCAGTGTCAATGTGCAGATGCTGAATACGAAGTTTGTGCCCCTGTCCTTCGGGGTGTCAGGCACTCCGGCGGAAGGCTTTATCTATACGGGTTATACCAATGAGCCGAGCCAGATCCAGATCTGCGGCAAAAAGGAAGACCTGGACGCTGTGAGTATGATTGAGGTGCCGGACTCTGTGATCAATATGAACGGATTGAACGGCAGGCGGGAGGTGACTGTGGATATTCTTCCGTATCTCCCGGAGGGAATCAGCCTGGCTGATGAAACGGCCAACAATGTGGTCGTGACGGTTATGGTGGAGCAGGAGGGCGTCAAGACGATAGAACTTCCTGTAGAGGCGATTCAGGTGAAGAACCTCAAAGAAGATCTGAATGTGTCCTTTGAGACCGGTATGGATATGGAACTGCAGTTTACCGGAGCACAGGAAGATCTGGATGTACTGGATGTCCGTTATGCGGCATCGATTGATCTGAAGAATTACAAATCACCCGGAACGTATGAGGTCGCAGTGAATATCGAGGTACCTTCCGGGGTGAGATTAACGAAAAATCCGACGGTCAGGATTACCTTGACTGAAAAAGACGGAGGATAGGAGAGGCAATTGGATATGGTAAGAGAGAGCGTAACGATAAAAAATCCAACCGGCCTTCATCTGAGGCCTGCCGGGCTGTTCTGCAAGACAGCTATGCAGTTTGGCTGTAAGATCATGGTTGAAAAGGCAGCCAGACAGGGCGTGGTTTCCGCAAATGCGAAAAGTGTACTCAGTGTTCTTGGGGCTTGTATCAAGAGCGGGGATGAGATCATGATAGTCTGTGACGGAGAAGATGAGGATGAGGCTTTGAGAGAGATGGTTCAGATTGTGCGGGACGGTCTGGGTGAGTGAAAGGATATCAGAGTAATACAGGAGGATATTTTAATGAGCAGGGCAGCGCTGGTGATTATGGCGGCGGGAATGGGAAGCCGTTTTCAGGGGGGGATCAAACAGTTGGAGCCTGTAGGCCCGAATGGGGAGATCATTATGGATTACTCCATTTATGACGCTATGGAAGCGGGATTTGATAAGGTTGTATTTGTCATCCGCCGGGAACTGGAGAAGGAGTTCAGGGAAGTCATCGGAAACCGGATTGAAAAGATTGTGGATGTTGCCTATGCATATCAGGAAGTGGGGGATATACCGGAGGCGTTCCGAAAGCGTTTTCTGGGACGGACGAAACCGTGGGGCACAGGCCAGGCAATCCTCTGCTGCAAAAATGTGGTGGATACTCCTTTTCTGGTTATTAACGCAGATGATTTTTACGGAAAGCAGGCCTATGTCCAGGCATATGCATATCTGACTGAAAAGCCTGGGAGGGCCGGAAATGAAATATGCATGGTGGGATTTGTACTCAAAAATACACTTAGCGAAAATGGGGCGGTTACCCGGGGGCTTTGCAGGGTAGGTTCCGATGGTATGCTGGAAAAGGTCGTAGAGACGAGGAATATTGAAAAATGGGAAGGCGGCGCTCTGATCCGGGGAGAAAACGGAGATGTGAAGGTGGATGCAGATTGTTTGGTATCTATGAACATGTGGGGACTGCAGCCGGAATTTTTTAAGATATTGGAGTTAGGATTTACCGATTTTCTGGAAAAAACAGGGGAAAAGGATACAAAGGCAGAATATTTGCTTCCCACGATTATCGGAGGGCTTCTGGATGAGGACAAGGTTTCTGTTCAGGTTCTGGGTTCCTCGGACAAGTGGTTTGGCGTGACTTATAAAGAAGACAGAGAAAATGTGGCTGCGTCTGTCCTGACGTTGATCGAAGAGGGAAAGTATCCTGAGAGGCTGCCGGAAGCCCGGCAGGGACAGGGATATTCTGGGACGGAAGCCTGATGGCCGGCAGTAAGGATATGGTTATGGAGTCTGGCTGTCTGAGGGTTTGTATAAAAGGCAGGTTGGGGATATGGTTGAGACAGGGGTAGTATTCGGAAGGTTTCAGGTTTTTACTTTGAAGCATATGGAGTATATATTGGCTGCAAAGATGCGCTGCCAGAAACTGTATATCGGAATCACACATGCGGACATCGTTTCATTCGCGGGTACGTCTGATTTAGATATTCATGGCATCACAAAAAAAGATAACCCCTTGACATATCTGGAACGATATGAGATGATACAAGGGGCGTTACTGGATTTTGGCGTAAGGCGCAAAGAGTTTGACATTATCCCATTTCCGATCAGCCATCCGGATCTGATTTGTCAATATGCGCCCAGAGATGCTACCTATTATCTGAGTATCTGTAGTGAGTGGGATGAAGAGAAGGCACAAGTGATAGAAGGACTTGGCTTGAAGAGGAATATCCTCTGGCAGAGGATTGGACAGGATTGCGGGGCAACCGGTTTTGAGGTGCGTAAGATGATCGCTGAAAATCGCAGTTGGATTCAATATGTACCGAAAACGGTTGGCGATTATATCTTGAGGCGCGGGATTGACCAGCGCATTCAAGAATTAGAACGTCTGTATTCGCCTCCTGAGCGAAAAAATTAGATGTGTTCCTGGAAAATAGTTTGAAAAATGGATGTAAGTAAGGATTTTCTGAGGGCACAAAAATGAAGAAGGACTGCTGCACGAGAGAGAATAAAATCTCAGATGCGGCAGTCTTTCTTATATTGTGAAGGGCATACCAGGGCTGTGATTTACGGCAGAAGGTATGCGTACATCACAACAAAGTGGCAGGCGCTCCCGCCCATGACGAACAGATGGAAAATCTCGTGGCTTCCAAAATTCTTATGCCTGCTGTTAAAAATCGGAAGTTTCAGCGCATAGATAACGCCTCCGATGGTGTAGATAATGCCGCCTGCCAGAAGCCATCCAAACGCAGCTTTGCTCATGGAATTTAAGATCTGTGTGAATGCCAGCACACAGATCCATCCCATGCTGATATAGAGCAAGGAGGATACCCACTTTGGGCAAAAGACCCAAAAGGCCTTGATCAGGATTCCGACGATGGCGATGCTCCATACGATTGACAGTAAGACGATGCCTACGCGGCCTTTCAGCACCAACAGGCAGATGGGCGTATAACTTCCCGCAATCAGGATGAAGATCATCATATGGTCTATTTTTTTTAAGACCGTGTTCTGCTTTTCTGACAGATCGAATGTATGGTATGTGGTACTGGCTGCATATAGTAGAATCAGGCTCACGGCATAAATTGCGAGTGAGATAATATATATGCGGCTCGGCTCATGAGCCGCTTTGATCAACAAGGGAACTGCCGCGAAAATTGCCATCAGCATCCCGATAAAATGAGTGATGGCACTGCCAGGATCTTTGATATGTTGTTTTGTCATAAAAACCGCCTCCTAAATATGAAAAATACAATAAGTAGTTTTAAAAACTATATTAAGTATATGTATATATTACATCATATATTACAGGAATGCAAGAAAAAAATTACCAATTTACAGGAGATTTCTTTTGTTTTTCATGATATACTGAAAACAAAAGCATGACAAAGGAACTGTGGGCGAGGGGGAACCTGTGAGGAAAGAAGGAGGAGAATGGATATGAGGAACCACGAGGTGACAACGGTACAGCCGCTTTTAAATGAGAACGGAAGCCTGCGTGAGCCGGGCTGGTCGCGGAAGCTTTTGCAGGTGTATGATAAGACGAAAATCAGGGCGCCGAAGTTCCGGTTAAAGGAATGGGATTATTATCTCGTGCTGAATGAGGATTTTGCAGGTGCGTTCACGATATCGGACGACGGGTATATCGGGCTCCAGTCTGTTTCGCTGCTAAATTTTAAAGAGGGATGGGAGCATACGGAGACAATATTGAATCCGTTTCCCATGGGGAAGCTGCATATGCCGGAGACTTCAGAAGAGGGGGATGTTATCTACCGGGACAAGCGCCTGCACATGGGCTTTTTCCAGAAGGACGGCAAGAGGCAGATCCGCTGCAGGTTCCACGACTTTTTCCTGGGAAAATCATTTTCCTGCGATATTATACTGGAGCAGCCAAAGATGGATACCATGGTGATCGCGACGCCGTGGAAGGAAAAGAAGACGGCCTTTTATTACAATCAGAAGAGGAACTGTATGCCTGCTTCCGGGAGCATGTCGTATGGCGGGAAGACCTATACATTTTCCAAAGAAACGGATTTCGGTACCCTGGACTGGGGCAGGGGTGTGTGGACCTACGACAACCGCTGGTATTGGGGCTCCGGGAATGGCCGGGTCAACGGAAAAATGTTTGGCTTTAATATCGGATACGGGTTCGGGGATACATCCGCGGCGTCGGAGAATATATTGTTTTATGACGGGGTTGGGCATAAGCTGGAGGATGTGGAGTTCCATATTCCAGGCGGCAGCTATATGAAGCCGTGGACATTTTCTTCCAGCGACGGACGGTTTGAGATGGATTTTGTGCCGGTGCTTGACCGGGAGGCAAAGACTTCGGCGCTTATCATTGAGTCGGACCAGCATCAGGTGTTCGGAAGAATGAGCGGCAAGGCAGTATTGGACGACGGGACGGCGCTGGAAGTGAAGGACTTGATGTGTTTTGCGGAGGACGTACATAACCGGTATTGATGCGGGGGATGTCAGGAGATTGCCTATTGATAAAGGGGGAAAATTGAAAGCAGGATTTAAACCGGCGAAAGAGGGGAACAGAAGCTGGAAAGCAGGAACGGCCACCCTATCGGATGGTCGTCCCTGCTTTCCCGTGTACTCCGTCTTTGACCTTGTCAAATGAAGTGATGAGGGCGCTGCGCCCTTCTCTTTTTTCTATAAATTCTACGGAAGCTTTGAATTTCGGGAACATATTATAGATGCCGAAATGTCCTTGTTCCATGTAATCTTTCGCCTGTGCGACAGTAATCTCCCCTAACTTTTCTTCATGTTCCGTCCCAAAGTTAATGCAGACTTTGTCCACGCTGGTGAGTATGATCAGGATGTCCGCATCCACGCCTTCGGCAAGCTTTCCCGCGGCCAGGTCTTTTTCAATGACGGCGCTTGCGCCTTTTAAGTGGTTGTCCTGCTTGAGAACCGGGATTCCTCCGCCGCCCGCGGCGATCACGATCTGGTCTGCATCCAGCAGGGCTTTGACAGCGTCCAGCTCCACGATTTCCACCGGATTGGGGGCGGATACCACGCGGCGGAAGCCTTTGCCGGGTTCTTCGATGACGTAATTCCCTTTTTTGCGCTCTTCGTTTGCTTCCTGAACAGACATGTACCGGCCCAGTACTTTGGTGGGTGTGTAGAATGCCTCGTCGTAAGGATCCACCACCACCTGCGTCAGAATGGTGCTTACAGTACGGTAGATCCCGCGATTCAGTAATTCTTCCCGGATCCCGTTCTGCAGGTCGTAACCGATGTACCCCTGGCTCATGGCAGAACATACGGACATGGGCGCTGCGGTGTATTGGGGGTGGGACTTGCCAAATTCATTCATGGCGGTATGGATCATGCCGACCTGGGGGGCGTTGCTGTGTGTGATCGCGATCTGATAGCCTTCCTCCAGAAGATCGGCAATGGATTTTGCGGTTTTCTTTACGGCCACCATCTGTTCCGGGAGCGTGGTACCCAGAGCGCGGTGCCCAAGTGCAATGACTGCTCGTTTTCTCATAGTTGATTCCTCTGATTCTTTCCTTGATATGATGCATTTATTATAGCAAAAGGGAAATTCGGTGTAAAGAGCAAAGGGGCTAAAACCGGCTTGGACGCTTAAAATTTGTTCCAATTCCTGTCTGGTGGGCCGTGAATTGGAATAAAATATCAAATATACCCCCCATCCAATCCGATCACCTGTCCGGTAAGATAGGGATGTTTTTCCGACAAATCATAGGCCAATTCCGCCACTTCTTCCGGGGTTCCGAACCGTCCTGCGGGAATTTCATCCGACAGCGCGCGGCGTTCTTCTTCTGTGAAACAGGCATTCATGGCGGTGTCAATGGCACCGCAGGCAATAGCATTGACCTGAATATTGCTTGGAGCCAGTTCTTTTGCCAGAGCCATAGTCAGTCCGTTTACCCCGGCTTTGGAAGCAGAATATGCGGCTTCACAGGATGCGCCGACCCGCCCCCACATAGAAGAGATGTTGAGGATCCTGCCTTTTTTTTGGGACACCATGTAGGGGATGGCAGCCCGGGAACAGTAGAAGGCCGAAGACAAGTTGGCGTGCAGGATATTTTCCCAGTCCTGATCTGTCATATCGGTCAGAAGCCCGACATAGGAAATCCCGGCGTTGTTCACCAGCACGTCCAGCCCGCCACAGAAAGTTCTGATCCGGGAAAATATCCGGGCCACATCGGCGGGATTGCCCGCATCACCGGGAACCGCCTCGCAGAAATACCCTTCCGCAAGAAAGGTCTCTTTTATCTCATACAATTCTTTCACTGAATTCTTACAGTTTATAAATACGAAATATCCTGCCCGGGCAAAACGGGATGCGCAGGCCAGGCCGATCCCGCGGGAAGCCCCGGTGACCAGTACGTATTTTTTTTTCATAGCTAATTGCCCTCCTTAATGAACCGTAAAAATTAAATTGTCCGCTGAACAGCGAACGTATACTTTGTCGGACGAAGTCCGCCCGCCCGCAGGGCATGAAATACGGGATGCCTTACCTTATTGTACACGAGATGGGCATGGTTGAAAACGAAAATTTCAAAAATGTCGCTCTCAATTTCAACCATAGAATATCTGCGTTCCCTGTCACATCTGTTCAAGGTGCGGCAGGGAACATATCTGCCTTTTTTAGTAAACTTTAGATTGCCTTAAGGTTATTTTTATTATGGCTTAAGCCTGCGGCTTTAGAATGGAAAGTGTTCCGGGATGCAGGCGGAATGGTTGAAAATGCGGATGGATGCTTTCTGAAAGAAAAAGGGTGTTTCTGTGTTTGCCGTGGAACTTTTCAGAAGGGCGTTCAGCAAAATGCTCTGCGGCGGGGCAGGCTGCGGGGATTAAGGAGAGGGATGGCGTATGCTGGCATGTAATCATTTGCAAAAAATGTATCAGAAAAAATATGTGGTGGACGATCTGGGATTTTCCGTGAAGGCAGGGGAGGTATTTGCCCTGCTTGGGAGCAACGGGGCGGGAAAGACAACGACGATTAAAATGATTTTGGGGCTGGTTCCCAGGGATGGGGGGACAGTGAAGATGGACAGCGGGGTGCGGATCGGATATTCGCCGGAGACGCCTTATTTTTATCCGTTCCTGACAGGGCGGGAGGTTCTGGAATTTTATGGAAGGATGCAGGGGATTCCCCAAAAGGAATTGAAGCAGGAAACCCTGAAGCTTCTGCGCCGCGCAGGCCTGGCGGAGAGCGGCACGAAAGGGAAGCATTATTCAAAGGCGTGAGGGTTCACAGGAAAAGCCTGGAGGCAAAATACAGGAGGGAAGATTGGATGGAAAAGCAAAATTGCAGGGGAGAAAGGAGGAAGGCCGCCCGGATTGCGGCGGCTCTTCTAGGCGCGGGACTGCTGGCAATGTGGCTGCTGACAGGGGAAAGCGGCCTGAGTGAAGAGGACATAGAGATCTATGAACAGACAGCCGCTATGCAGGACCAGGTGGACGGGCTGGGATTTTTGGATTTTCGGCTTGAGGATTATCCGGTGGCAATGTATGACGGGAAATGGGACTATGTAATCTACCAGGGGGAGATTAAAAAACGCGCCCCGGTACTGGAAACATTTGCAGGAACCGCCTATCCGGTGGAAGACCATTTTGAGGTGGTCGTTCCCACCGTAGGGCAGCTTGATCAGCTGCTTTCTCTGGCAGGCGTCGTGGAAGGGATGGTATCGGGAAACGGGTATGGCGCTGAAGAACAGACGGCTGCCATCTGGCATGAGGCATTTCATGCATATCAGCTGACGAATTATGCCATTCTGGGAGAATGGGTGGACCCGGAGGAGCTTCGGCAGGAGATGG
>CATKXE010000036.1 GCA_949840465.1 uncultured Lachnospiraceae bacterium
CTGTCAGGAACAGGTTCAGGGACGGGTCCACTCCTGCCTCTCCCGGAAGATAGGTGCCGTTTTCCGTGGAGGAACGGGCAATGGTAACCAGCATCACATTGTAGTCATTCATACTGTCCTTCCAGGAGGCATCCGTGCTGTCCATGACTTCCCGGGAAGGCTCTTTACTGGAAAATACGCCGTCTGTGGCCGGAGCCGTGATGTGGTAGTATTCGATGATGTTCCCCCACATATCAATCTCCGTCTTGAAATTTGATTCCAGGCTTTTGTACAATTCCTGCAGGTTCCCATTGATAGAAAATCCTTTTGCAGCCAATGCCTGTACGAAGTCCACGGTATCTGCGTCTGTCCCGGCATTTCCGTCCATACTCCCATTCACCGTCAGGGAACTTCCCATATCGCCGCCCTGTACCGGATAATAGCTGGAAAAGCCCAGCAGGGAAACCTTCTGCGTCTCCTCCCTGGACAGCGGAAGGGCGTTGTTTTCATTTTTTAAAAGCACCGTGCCCTCTTCGCTCATGCGCTCGCCCAGATCCTCAATGGAATCCAGAAGCTCGGTGGTGCTGGAATAATCCGATTTGTAGGTATACAGATCTTCTCCGTCCGTGTTTTCCGTCACCATCATGCTGCTCTTCGTCCCAAGAAACTTGTCGATGTCCGTGCGGTAGCTGTCTACCAATGGGCCTGCCGCCAAAGAAACTGCCAGCAGTGACGCCGTACAGGTAGACAGGCCGCGCCAAAGATTTTTTCTGTAACTCATCTTTTTCCTCTCCCTTTCTCTTTTTGTGCCAGAGCGTGTTTGAAAATGGATCTCTGTCAAGTGCATTCCTGCAATTTTAAAACACACTCTAATTTATAGAAGGATTATAGCATGTCTTTTTGCCGGCTGATGGCAGGGAACGTCATCTGCATATTTTTTGACGCGAATGGAATGCCGGCCGGATGCATTGCAAGCCGCAGAAGATGAAACCGTGGGCTGCAATGCCTGAATTGGTAAAATTGTATCAAATATGGTAAAAAGTTTTTTTTCGGAAAGCAGAGGGTGTATAATTGTGACAAGCGCATAGCCGGTATATCCGTTATGCGCAATACGAAAGAAAGGAGGCTCTGCTATGAAAAAATATGCAGCAGAGTTTATCGGAACCATGGTCCTTACTTTGTTTGGATGCGGTTCCGCAGCACTTTCCGGCGGAATTGAGGGAGTGCTTGGGGTATTCGGGATTGCAATGGCATTCGGCCTGTCCATTGTGGCAATGGCATATGCAATCGGAGACGTGTCAGGATGTCATATCAATCCGGCAGTTTCATTCGGAGTATTTTTAAATAAAGGAATGAGCGCGAAAGATTTCGCCGGCTATGTGGCGGCTCAGGTACTCGGAGGACTTGCAGGGGCAGGGATTCTCGCGGGAATCATCCGCTGTACAACACCTGGTGCGGCGGCCCAGGTTGGGCTTGGAACCAACGGATATGGAGAGGCTTCTTATGTAGGGCTTACGATGGCGGGGGCGCTGGTCGTGGAGATCATCCTCACGTTTGTGTTCGTGCTGACCATACTCGGAGTCACGGCAAAGGCTAAGACCAGTACCGTTGCCGGACTTGTGATCGGGCTTACGCTTACATTTGTACATATCCTGGGCATTCCGCTGACAGGGACAAGCGTGAATCCGGCAAGAAGCATCGGCCCCGCAGTCTTTGCCGGGGGCACGGCGCTTGCGCAGGTATGGGTGTTCATTGCAGGCCCGCTGGTGGGAGCGGCGCTTGCGGCATGGGTATACCGCATGGTGTGCAGGACAGAAGAATAGAAAAGGATGGGCAAAAAGGCTGTCGGAAACAACGTCTTTCAGTTGTTCCGGCAGCCTTTAAACTATGCCCGCAAAAGTCAAAGCCCCCCCGGCAAGCTCCTATTACTGTCCATATACCGGAATCTTTGCAGTATGCCTCCCCATGCTGTCTGTCACCGTTACTTTTACGGCGCCGGTTTCCCCTGCCCGCACAACCGCCATCGCTTCCCCATAATAGGTATTTGCCGTATCCTGCGTATAGTTCCCTTCCACATAGGCATTTGCGCTGCCAAGCCCCATCAGCCTGCCGTTTTCTACAGAGACCGTCAGCTTCTCCCGAACCATGGGCTTCCAGATTCCCTCTGCATCCGTATATTGAAGCGGGATAAATACAAGCTGTCCCGGCTTTGCCGCCTGTTCCTCCGGGCGGATCCGAAGCTCTGTCTCTTTCCCGGCGGTTTTCAAAGTCTGGCGGCCGATCACCCTGCCCGTATCATCATAGGATACCGCCGTGATCTCCCCGTCTTCGTATTTTGTCTTAAATACCCTGCGGCATGTATTTTTAAAACTCTTTCTGCCCACAGCCTTCCCGTTCACCAGAAGTTCCACTTCCGCGGCTCTTGCATACACTTCCACTACGGCTGGCTGGCCGCCGCACCCGTGCCACGACCAGCTTTCCAAAGCCTTTGTCAGCTGCCATCCGGTCAGGTTCAGCTTTTCCTTCTGATACACCGGATTGACCGCAATAATCGGCCCGGATTCCTGTTCAAAGGCCACTCTGGTAAAGGCTGCCTCTGCCCGAGGCTTTCCAAGCAGATCCACGCGCCCGTTGCCTCCGGTCATGCGGCAGGCCGGATTTTCTTCTTTATAATCCGGGTACTCCGCGGCTCCCTCCCCGGTCTCCCCGATATAGTCCATGCCTGCCCAGACAAAATCTCCTAAGATGCGCGGATTCCTCTTCGCTTTTTCCCAGAAAGAATAAGCATCCTTGCAGAACGTCTCTGTCCCAAGGATCAGCCTGTCCGGATATTTTTTCAGATCATGCAGATAGCGGAAGATGCCGTAATTATATCCCGCAATGTCCATATTTGCAAAAGCGTCCCTTGTCTTTAAATCGCAGGGGTACAAGGTAGCTCCGCATTTCATAAAATAATCCCCTGCAAGGCAGGCCAGTGTATTATAAAATTCACTTCCCACCGGCTTTTTCTTCCCCGATCCAGCCTTGTGCTGTGCGTCCCTCTGAGACTCCTGTGCATTTTTCTGCGCGGCCAAAGCGCTCTTTTTCGCCTTCTCATCGCTGTAAACACCGAAGCCGATGGAACTTAAAAAATTGAAAAAAATGTTGATTCCGCAGGTTACCGGCCGTGTGCTGTCCAGCGAATGGAGATACTGTGTAAACTGGCCGGTCAGACGGATTCCTTTTTTTTGGGCGGTCTCCGAAACCTCATTTCCTGTAGAATACAGAATGACAGAGGGGTGGTTGTAATCTTTTTCCACCATATCCTTCAGATCCTGTTTCCACCAGCGCGGAAGGTACTCTACATAGTCGTTCTCTGTCTTGTGGATATACCACACATCCACATATTCATCCATCATCAGCATACCCAGACGGTCGCATGCGTCCAGAATGGCTTTGGAGCATGGATTGTGTGCGGAGCGCAGGGCATTATACCCGTTTTCTTTCAGGCGCCGCACCTTACGCTCCTCTGCTTCCGGGAAGGCACATGCCCCCAGAATGCCGTTATCGTGGTGGATGCAGGCGCCGCGGAGGATGACCCGTTTTCCGTTAATCGCAAGGCCGGCCTCTTTGTTCCACTCCAAAAGCCGGATTCCAAAATGCTCCTCCACAATATCCTCCCCGAATGTGACCCTGCAGAGATACAAGCTGGGCGTATCACAGTTCCAGAGTTTTGCGGAAGGGATGTCCATCCGTACAATCGCCCTGTTTTCCGGTTCTTTTGTCCGGGCTGCCTTTTCCTTTGTTTCTTTTTTTGGTTCGGACGCCGGTTCTTTTGATACTTTGGTTTCGGATGCCGCTTCTATCAGCCTTTCAGTGATCGCCGTATCCGCTCCCGCTGCTGCCGCAGCCTGCCCGCTGTCGTCAAAAATCTCAATCTGCACCCTGCCGCTTACGGAAGTCCTCACTTCCACCTGGATAACCGCCGGCTCATAGCTGACCGTGCGGATTTTCACGCCGTTGACCGGGATATGCTTCTCCTCCCCTTTCCAGAGATACACCGGGCGGTAAATCCCGGTTCCGGAATACCAGCGGCTGTTGGGCAGGTCTGAATTATGTGCAATCACACGGATTTCATTTTCTTCTCCGTAAAGAAGGGTATCTTTTGTATCCACATAAAAGTTCGTATAGCCATAAGGACGGGACATGACTTTTTTTCCATTGAGAAAGACTTCCGCGTTGTGGTAGACCCCCTCAAATTCGATCAGGATTTTTTTGTCCCGATCCTCTTCCGATACGTGAAACAACTTTCTGTATTCATAGTCGCCGCCGGTATACCATCCAATATGGTTCTCTCCCCGGCTCCCCTGCGTGCGCGGTTCTGACCGCATGGCGTCATGGGGGATGGAGACGGGATATTCCTCTTCCTCCCGTGTCAGGCATCTGCAGGTCCATCCCTCGTTAAAGTCTACTCTTCTCATCTTCTGTTTCCCTTTCTGATTTCCATACTGTGTTTAGAGCGTTTTTCAAACTCCCTAAAGTATACCACAGTATCAAAATCAAAAAAATGCCTGACGTGAACTGAATGTTTTTTTACGCTAAATGCGTTGGCGCCGGGTGATTTTTAAACACCTGGACAGCGATTTGCCCGGACGTCCCACTACAGTTCTCTGGTCAGATCCCTGACCCAGATGTATTTGCGGTAGTGGTACATGACCCATGGGATTTTACCGACTTCGTCCAGACAAGTGCACGCGTAGACCACCAGCACAGGCCAGTTCAGGAAAAAGGTGCCTGCCACCGCCAGCGGGATGGCGAGCCCCCACATGCACACTGCCAGGCTGTACATATCGAACATGGTATCTCCCCCGGCTGCAAATATTCCGTTGATAATGATCGTATTCACGGTACGCCCGATCATATAAAACGCCATGATGACCATCATCCCGATCAGGTAGCGCTGCGCCTGATCCGTCATCCTGACAAATCCTGTGACAAAAGGAGTCACCGCAAGCATGATGGCTGTGGATAAAAAGCCTACCAGAAACGCGATTTTTTCCAGACGGTCCCCATAGAGTTTTCCACGGTCCAAATGCCCGGCGCCAAGTTCGTTTCCCACAAGGATCCCCCCGCCGCTGGCCAGGCCGTTGCACAGACAACAGACCAGATCCCTCACCACCGCGGCAATGGAATTTGCAGCAGTGGCATCCGTACCAAGATGTCCCATGAACGCGGAATAGGATGTGAAGCCGACTCCCCAGAACAGGCTGGCGCCTAAAAGGGGAAGCGCACATTTCTGAAAATCATGGAACAGCAGCGGGTTTCTTTTAAACAGCCTGCTCCAGTCCGGGCGGATATATCCTTCCCGGCGGGAAAATACCACCACCCACAAAAGCTCGATCACCCTTGAGATCAAAGTAGCCGTTGCCGCACCCTGGGCTTCCATTGCCGGAATCCCAAACAGCCCGAAGATGAACACCGCATTGAGGATTATGTTGATGATTACCGCGCCGGAACTGACGATGGCAGTCTGCGCGGCATGTTCACTGACCTTCATAATGGCAAGATAGCACTGTGAAATGCCGGTAAGAAGATAAGACCATCCGGCTACTTTCAGATAGCGTACTCCGATCAGAATCAACGCTTCTTCATTTGTAAAGATCAGCATCAGATAGCGCGGAAAAAAGAGGCATCCAATGAAAAAAAGAAGGGATACTGCGATGCACAGACGCAGCCCGATACAAAAAATATCGCTCACAGTCCTGATATCTTTCTTTCCCCAGTACTGCGCCCCCAGAATCACGATCGGCGCAATGATCGCCATCAATATCATGTTCTGGATAAACTGGATCTGTGTCGCCAAAGACACCGCCGACATCGAATTCTGCGTCACCCGCCCCAGCATCAGCGCGTCCGCCGCGGCAACCGATGCAAGCATCAGGTTCTGGAACGCAATCGGCACCGCAAGCTGCCATAGCTTTTTCAAAAAAATTTTGTCAGAAAATAATTTCTCTCTCATCTGTAGCTCTCCTCTTTTGATATGTTGTTTATTCCCGCGAAAAAGAGCCATCCCCGATCCGGATGGCTCAAAACTATATTCCGTCCTGCTGCACGGCAAAATATTTCCGGTTATTGGTGGCCGTGGCCATGGCGGTGCATGTGGCCTCCGCCATTAGGACAGCCCACATCCCCATTGCCGCAGCTGCCGGATATATCCTCCGTACCTGAATCCGGCTCCGCATCCGAAACCTGGGACTGCGCGATCATATTGCGTATCTCGTGCATGCACATTCCGCTGGTTTCTTCCAAAGTGATATCCGGATAATGTTCCTTCAAAGCCTGAAACGCCTGATATTTGCCCAGGGAAACCCCGGCTTCCTGAGCCGCCTGTCTTTCTTCCATACTGCCGCTGTGGCAGCTTACGTTACCGCAGTGCTGTCCCGCACATTCTGCGGCCCGGTTCTGAATCTCCTGCTCTTTCCCGGCATTTTCCGATACCACGGAAATATTGACCTCCGGATCCCTTGCAAGATAGGGGGACATTTCCTGGCTGGTGAGCAAAAAGATGATCGCATCGTCATATTTTTTATATTTTAAGGGCAGGCCTGATACCACATTCTGGGCGTCCTCATTGTAGCAGGTCACGGAAACCACACGGTCAAACCGGTTCAGTTCCCACTCCATCGAGGGATTGATATCAATGCTGATGGCCGCAACAGGAGCCATATAAAACGCATATCCCCCGCCTCCCAATAAGACACACAGAGCGGCAAGCGCGAAAGCAGCGGCATAACGCACAGGGGAAAACTGTCTCCTGCCGGATTTTTGAGCCAGATATTGTTTCGTCCTTTCTTTCAATCCACGCTCCGCATGGATCTCATCAAATGCTGCGTAAATCTGGTTATTCAAATTCGTCACCTCCCAGCTGCTCCCTGAGCATTGCCTTGGCTCGGGCAAGAAGCGTATATACTGTATTGACATTCTTTCCAAGAAGCTTTCCGATCTCCACCGCCGAATACTGCTCGTAAAAATAGAGGTACACCACCGTCTTATATTTCACAGGCAGGGACAGGACCGCTTCCAGGACGTCGCTGTGGTCTTCTGGAATTTCTGCTTCCAGCCCCTGTATTTCCTCAAGAGGGACCGTATGCCTTCTAAAAAAACTTTTCATATAGTCTTTACAGGCATTAAGCGTCACACGGATCATCCACGCCTTTTCATGTTCGGCGCTTTCAAACGCACCAGAATAAAGGACATACTTCAGAAATACTGTCTGAAATATGTCCTCCGTGTCAGAATAGCTTTTTAAATGTAACGTACAGATCCTTCGGACAGTATCCGCATACAGCTCGATCGCCCTCTCAGCCTCCTGCTCACTTCGCATAGCAATTCCCTTACCTTTAGAATATCACCAGCAGCCATGTCCATGGCCGCCGCCATGCCCGTAACCGTGGTGGCCATAATTCCCGCCCTGATAGCCGCCTGAATAGCCGTAATCCACATTCTGTCCGCCGGACGAATAGGAATAGTTATTATTGGGGCAGTAACCGTTCGGACAATCCGCATAGCCGCACATATTGCCATTGACCAGTTCATGGCCATATGGGCATAAGGACTGGTATACAGCCTGTGTATTCACTACAGGTTCAGCCTGGACTGCCTGTACCGGAGTACTTTCCACTGCTGCCGGTACACTGTAATTATCTGCTGCCTGCGCTGCTGCTGCCGCCGCCGCTGCTGCTGCCTCTTCGGCCTGCTTCTGAGCCGCTGCTGCAGCTTCTTCTTCCGCTTTCTTCTTAGCCGCCGCCTCCGCCTCGGCTTTCATCTTCGCTTCTGCTTCCTCCTGAGCCTTCTTTGCCGCCACAGCCGCCTGGGCCTCTTCTTCAACCGCTGCAGCAGCTTCATTCCTTTGCTCATTCAGAACTGCTTTCCTCTGTACGACACCCCCTGCTTTTGCCATCGTTGCTGATGCATAGGAAGTCCTGACGCCTGTATTCTCATTTGCATCTTTCTGCTGCGAAGATGCATAAACTGTCAGGCCGCCCACCGCAACGGCTGCCACCAACACAAAGGAAAGAATTGATTTTTTCATTTTCACATACCTCCATATCTTTTCAAATTAGCCCTTTCATAAGTAATACGAATGTCCTTCACAAATCCTTTCACAATTTTACAAAAAATTTGAATGAAATATCTGCTCTGTCTTCGTTACAGCCGTATTCCCTCAAAAAACGATACAAGTCCAATAGACATACAAAAACATGCCCGCCTGGCTCGTTGCTTCGCAGGAATCCACTGCTGTAAGGACGGTTTTCTCAAAACGGCAAGGTCATCTGGCTAACCATATATGGCCGTTTATACTGGCTGATAATATCCTCCATGCGATAAACAATCCCTCTTTTTTTACATTCTTTTGAAAAATATTCCCACAGCTTTCCCGCGCTGGGGCTGACACATTCATAATATTCCCCATATTTTTTCCGGTAAGCTTCCGTAAGCCCCTCTCCCGGAAATAACAGGTCAAGCTTCTGATAGTACCAATCCCTCTGGTTTCCGCGCAGCGTCATGCCGAATGCAGGATAGATAAACCTTGCCCCGGCGTCCTCCGCCCTGCGGATGATCTCACCGACATTTTCCTGATGATCCTCAATAAAAGGCAGTACAGGCATCAACAGGATGCCCGTATACAGTCCTTCCGCGCTTAACTCCTTTATCATCTGAAACCGCTCGCTCGGACGCGGGGCGCCAGGTTCTATCTTCCCCGCCAGATCGTCGTCCGCCGTTGTCACCGTAATCTTTAAAAGCACCGGGGAATGCTCCGCGATACTCTTGAGGATATCTGCGTCCCTTTCTAAAAGCGTGCCCTTCGTCGCCACCGCGACGCCAAAATCAAAAGCATCGCATAATTCCAATGCATGCCGTGTAAGCTTTAGCTTACGCTCGAAGGGATTGTAGGGATCGCTCATAGACCCGGTTCCCACCACCCCCTTTGCCCGTTTTCTCCGCAGATCATCCCGGATAATCTCAAGCGCATTTTCCTTGGCCCGCACCCTGTCAAACTGCTCAATCCGATAACAGTCCGAACGGCTGTCGCAATAAATGCAGCCATGGCAGCATCCCTTATAAATGTTCATATTATAGTCAATCCCAAACCATTTTGCCGGAGCCTTTGTTTTGACCACGATTGATTTTGCCGGAATATATTCCATCAGGCTTCTCTTCTTTCCAGATTTACTTAAGATAGTATCTTCCATTTGAACATCAAATTCCCTCCAGAACAGGGAAATCCCGCATATTTTTTGTATGGTTCAAAAAGGTAAGACTTGTTTTTTATTATACCAATAAAATAAAATCATTACAACATTAAAACGAAACGGCAAGCAGTCTTTTGAAGCAGACTGACAAAACATGTCCTTTCACGGTTCAGCCGCTCCTTCCCCCGGCGGCTGAGCCTCATCCCCGGCAGGAACTACAGCCGTATCCGGGACAAAACGGATGGAACTCCCGGATACATCATAATTTTCCAGATGCAGCACTCCCGTCTGATCTGCATACAATTCGCCCATCTTTTCTAAAATCGGCGGAACCTGAGCCAGCCTGTCCGAAAATTTTCCGCTCCCGATCTGCACCCGGACACCTCCGAAATGCAGGGTCAGATCTGTCCCCGCGCAGCTGATCTTATCCGGTGAAAGCCCCTGCTTTTCCAACAATGGAATGATCTCTTTGATTTTTTCGTAAACCTGCCCTTCTTCGTCCGGCAGTGCTTTCCCCAGCGTAATCTTCTCCGCGCCGACCTCCATTCCTTCTATATAAGGCACTCCCTCTATCACTGCATCCGTAATGAGCGCGGCTTTCCCGTCCTGATCAAAATACAGGAGCCTCCCTTCATAATCGACTCTGCCGCTGAATGTCTTTTCCTTCACCTGCACAACGACTGTCCGCAGGTCTTTAAGCCCGACTCTGGCCTCTTCCACTGCCGGAAGCTGTTCCACATTGTTCTGATTGTATTTCCACAGCAAATACAGAGAATTATCCGAATACTTGTCCTGCTTCAGCCACTCAATGATTTCCTCTTCCGGGCAGTACTGATTCCCCGTAACTATGATCTGTTCCACCTCGAACAGTACGATGACCAGATATCCTAACCCGGCCAGAATGATCATCCCGCACAGCAGCCCGGCAAAAAATTTCCGGCCGGACTTCTTTTTCTTTGGACGCTGTCCCCGCTTTGGAGGGGCAGGATGCCCCGGCGCAGCTTTTTCTCCCCGGACATGAGCCTGGGACATGCTTTTATTTCCCCCTTTACCAGGTCTGGATTCGCCTGCTTTCTGTGTCATTCGGCTGTCTTTTGCACTTCCTGAGTGATGAACCCTTTGGCTGCGCCTTCCTGGATTCACACGTCCGGCTTCCTGATTGTCCCTTGCGTTTTTTACATTTCTTCCCCTCTGGCTTTCTCTTTTGGCGTCCCTGGTACTTTGGCCATTTTTAACCGTGTTTGCGCCTCGATCTCCAGAGACATTCATGCCGTCCCGCCTGACTGCTGCGGCTTTCCGGTTATCCTGAATAATATCCACACTGCCTTCTCTTTGGCCCTTCCCCTCTTCTATGTCCCTTCCCTGGCCAGAGGATGAGTCAGAAAGGATACGCTTTGTCCCGCCCTCCAAACGTTCTCTCTGCGCCATAACAATCCCCCTTACGTATAACGGATACTCCTGTGCATTTGTATGTTCGGCTGTTTTTTATCAGTTCACGCTTCCATTGCCGATATCTTATTTTACCAGATTCGACACACTCAGCACAAGCCCCATTTCCAATAGAAGGAACAGCACCGAGGTTCCGCCGTAACTGATAAACGGAAGCGTGATCCCTGTATTGGGGATCGTATTGGTCACAACCGCGATATTCAGAATAACCTGAATCATCATGTGCGCCATTGCCCCTGACGCGATCAGCGCCCCCAGCAAATCTCTTGCATGGGTAGCGATCACAAAAAAACGCCAGATGAGAACCAAAAACAGCAGCACGATAAAACTGGCTCCCACCAACCCCAGTTCTTCGCAGATAATGGAAAAAATCATATCGTTCTGTGCTTCCGGCAGAAATCCCAGCTTCTGGACGCTCTCCCCCAATCCTCTGCCAAATAACCCGCCGGAGCCGATGGCATAGAGCCCTTGCAGGGTCTGGTATCCCTTTTCATACTTCTCCGGATTGCGCCAAATTGCCAGCCGCTCTAATCGGTAGCTTTCCAGCGCAAGGAATATTCCCATAAATCCCACTGCCGCAGCCGCCATTGCAATGAACTGCGCATATTTCGGGCTTGCCACAAAGATCAATACAGCCGCGATCCCAAGAATGATGATCGCCGTACTCAAATTGCTGGCTCCCACCAGAGCTACGATAGGGAGCACCGGAAGCATCACCCTGATCAGCGTACGGAATTTCCCCATCGTCTTCACATTCCTCGTCACAAGGCAGGCCAGGAAGAGGATGACCGCCACTTTGGCAAATTCGGACGGCTGAAACGAAACAGGGCCCAAAGACAGCCATCTTTTGGACCCATTGTATTCATCTCCCACAAATATAACCGCAATGGATAAGAGAACGGCCGTCAGATACCCCAGATTTGCCAGAGGCACCCACTTGTGGTAATCCACCCCTGCCACAAAAAACATCCCTGCCAGCCCCAGCGCCGTCGCAAATCCCTGTTTTTTCAGATAATAGTACGGGTCATGGAATTTCACCTGTCCATTGTACGCGCTGGTACTGTACAAAAGCACCAGCCCCACTGCCACTAAAAGCAGAACCACCACGAGCATTGTATAATCATACCGTTTTCCCCCGTGCCTCCAGGTCTTTTCATTTGCATCCGGCCGCAGAGCCGCTTCTCTGGACGCAGCACGCGAGGTATATTTCGGCATAAATTCAATCTCCTTACTGTCTTAAAACTGCTTCACCAGCTCCTTGAATTTCTCTCCCCGTTCTTCATAGTTTTTAAACATCCCCCAGCTTGCACAGGCCGGGGAAAGCAGCACCGCATCTCCCGGTAGGGCATACCGCACACAGGTCTTCACGGCCTCTTCAAATGTCTCCACCAGAATGGTATCTTCGAATCCCAGCTTGTGAGCCTCCGCAGCGATTTTTTCAGCTGTTGCGCCCAAAAGCACCAGCTTCTTCACCTTTCCGCCAAATGCCCGGATCCACTCCTCATAAGTGGAATTTTTGTCATATCCACCGCCGATTAAGAGGGTCGGACGGTTCATGGCCTGAATACCGCGGATTGCGGCGTCCGGATTGGTGGCCTTGGAATCATTGTAATATGCCACGCCCCGGATCTGGGCTACAAACTCAATCCGGTGCTCCACACCCTTAAACTCCTTTACAGACTTACGGATGATCTCCATAGGAACCCCGTAAGCCGCTGCCATCGCGGCGGCTGCCATCACATTTTCATAATTATGTACGCCTAACAGCTGCAGTTCGTCGGTACGGCAGAGCTGCACCGGCTTCTCCATGGAGCAGATGATCCGGTTGCCTTCCAGGTAAACCCCTCTTTCCAGTTTACGCCTGCTGCTGAAATATAGAACTTTTGCTTTTGTATTTTCTCCAAATTTCTTTGTAACCTCATCCTCATAATTCAGGACACAGGTATCTTCCCCTGTCTGGTTTCTGAAAATATTTTTCTTCGCCTCGATGTAAGCCTCCATTGTATGATGGCGGTTTAAGTGATCCGGAGTGATGTTGAGCACTGCGCTGACCTTTGGCCGAAATGCATGGATTGTCTCCAACTGGAAACTGCTCATCTCCGCCACCACCACGGACTCCTGCCGGAGCTCAGAGGCCACACAGGCGTACGGATTGCCGATGTTGCCCACCACATATACACTTTCCCTATAATGCTTCATGATCTCGCCCAAAAGCGTGGTGGTGGTCGTCTTGCCGTTGGTCCCGGTAATCGCAAGCACATCTCCCTGTCCAAACACATAGGCCAGCTCTACCTCACCCCAGATGGGAATCTGCATTTCCCGCATCTTGTTGACAATGGGAAGATCCGTAGGCACGCCCGGGCTAATTACCACCAAATCCAGAGAATCCAGTTCTTCCTCCGGAAAATCCCCCAAAATAACCCGTACCCTTCTGGAAACCTCCTTCTCCTCCGCGCCGAAAGCCTGACTCTTAGCCGCATCAGGAGAAGAACTGTCGGCAGCGCATGATTCCTGCATGCCTTCCTTTAACTCTTCCTTTAACATCGCCGCATCCAGAGACGCATTTCCGTCATAAAGAACCACGTCCGCGCCTTGAAAAAGCAGAAGCTGCCCCGCCGCAATACCGCTGATCCCCGTACCAAATACCAATACCTGTTTTCCTTTTATGTCCATATCTCACACTCCCATCAATGCAACCAGACACAGAACCGCCGTTGTTATGGAAAATACGGCAACCACCCGCGTCTCCGACCATCCGCACAGTTCAAAATGATGATGGATCGGCGCCATCCTGAAAAAACGCTTGCCGCCGGTCTTTTTAAAATACGTCACCTGAATGATCACTGACGCTACCTCTACCAGATACACCAGCCCCACAATGATGATATACAACGGCATCTGCATCAAATACGCAGTGCCCGCCACAAAGCCTCCCAGCGCCAGAGACCCCGTGTCCCCCATAAACACGCTGGCCGGATAGACGTTGAACAGCAGAAAGCCCATCAGCGCTCCTACGACCGCGCAAGTGATCGGCTCAATCCCGCTCTGAGTCCCGATCGCCACCACCGTAAAAAATGTAGCGACCAGGACAGTCACGCTGGAGGCCAGGCCGTCCAGCCCGTCTGTAAAATTGGTTCCGTTTACCGTGCCGATGACCGCCACAAACAAAAGCGGGACAGCCAGCCAGCCAACGTCCCAGTATTGCCCCCCTGAAAAAGGAATCAGAAGAGTCAGCGGAATCTCCGCCACCTTCACCAGATAAAATGCAAATACCGCTGTCACTACAATCTGCAGCGCCATCTTCTGTGCAGGAAACAGGCCGTCCGAACGCTTTAAGACCACCTTCAGGTAATCATCCAGAAATCCGATCAGTCCAAAACCCACGGTTAAAAACAACACCGGAATGATCCTGGGATAATCCTTCACATAAAACAAGGACGTGACCACTACACTGATCAGTATCATCACGCCGCCCATCGTAGGAGTGCCCGCCTTCTTCAAATGCGACTGCACACCTTCCACACGTTCTGTCTGCCCCACCTTCAGCCTTCTAAGAAAAGGGATCACTACCGGCCCCATAAGTACGCTCAGCGCAAATGCAATCAATACCGGTATCACCACATGATTTGCCATACATTCACCTCTCATCTCTTTTGAATACCCTCGGAAAATCCCCTGTTGCCCCGAGCCTGAAATTCCTTCCGGAAACAGACATTTTCCCTGACTACAGTATACCCTATCTATTCCTTTTTTTCAACCTTTCTACTGTTTCTGCCAACTTATTTCTTATTCCCCGGTTACAATTCACGGCCTCACCGGCCGCGAATTGTAACGCATCCTCCCCATTTGCGGGAATTAGCGATTTTCCTCCTTCACAGCCTCCGCCCTTTCGATCCCCAGATACGGCAGCACATTATCATAAATACTTCGAAGCACAGGCGCGGCAATCGTACCTCCATAGTATATCCCCTGAGGATTATGGATCACCACCATCCCGATAACCTGAGGAGCGTCCGCCGGTGCAAACCCGATAAAAGAAGCGATGTATTTGTGGGCGCTTCTGGGCAGCGTCTGGGATGTGGCTGTCTTGCCCCCGATCCGGTATCCTTCTATATACGCTTTGCTTCCGCCGCCCTCCGCCACCACGCTTTCCAGGAGCGTACGCATGGTAGCGGAAGTCTTTTCCGATACAATCCCTTTTTTCTCCTCATAAGAAAACCGCTTAAGCTCCCTGCCGTCGGGATCCAGCACAGCCATTCCAAAATGGGGCGTCACCCTGCGCCCTCCATTGATGAGGGAACTTACCGTGGTCAGCATCTGGATGGGCGTGATCTGAAATGACTGTCCAAATGTCATGGTTGCCAGTTCCACAATTCCGATATCTTCCTTTTTATGCATGATCGTCCCCGCCTCTCCGGGCAGATCTACGTTGGTCAGGTTCAACAGGCCAAACTGCTGAAAATACTCATAGAACCGCTCCGCCCCCAGCCGCAACCCGATGTCGATAAACACTGGATTACAGGAATTCTGCAGTCCCTGTGGAAATGTCTCCGACCCGTGGCCTCCCACCTTATGGCAGCGGATCTTCCGATCCTCCACCATCCGGTATCCGGGGCAGGAAAATGTGTCTGACAGGCTGACCACGCCTTCCTCCAGACATGCCGATGAGGTAATAATCTTAAATGTCGAGCCGGGCTCGTATGTATCGTTGATGCATCCGTTCCTCCACATCTGGTTCAAACGGTTCTGTTTTTCCTCATCGCTGATTCCTGCTTCGTCCATATCTGCATTCAGCGTAAAAGGCGCATTCAGATTAAATTCCGGCACATTGACCATGGCAAGGATCTCCCCGTTCTGGGGATTCATAAGAATCACCGACACACTGTCCGCCTGCTTCTCCTCCATCACCTTCATTGCCGCCTGCTGGCAGAACGATTGGAGGTTGTAGTCCATGGTCACCTGCAGCGTATTGCCGGCCACCGGCTCCACCCGATCCTCGGCCACGCCTTCCAATTCAATCCCCCTGGCGTCCGTGACCGTCAGGATCGTCCCGTTGCTGCCCTTTAGGACCTCCTCGTATTTCACTTCCAGCCCGATGATCCCCTGATTGTCTCCTCCGGTAAACCCAAGCACCTTGGAAGCCGTCTCATCGTAGGGATAATAACGTTTAAAATCTTCATCCACCTTGACCCCTGCCAGGTTGTATTCCCTGATCCGATCCCCCACTTCTTTCTCCACATTTGTCTTGATCTTCTCCATGGAAGAGACTTTCTCCACGCGCTTTCTGACTGTTTCCTCATCCATCTGAAGCTCCGCGCACAGAATACGGATGACATTTTCCGGATCCTCAAGCTGGCTGTGGATGACCGAGATGGTACATACCGTCTTGTTGGTGGCCAGAACCGTCCCGTTCCTGTCCACAATCTCCCCGCGGGCCGCCTTGATCTCCCGCTCCCTCTCATGGAGGGCTTCCGCTTTTTTCTGATAATACTCGGCGTCAAAGACCATCAGATAGACCAGACGGATAATCAGGCCCAGAATGATGATGCACGCCGCGGCAAAGACGACAAGCATCTTCTTCTTATTATATGTCTTATTTTTCATAGAAAAACCTTACAAAAGATATTTTTTACAACTTATTATCTCTTTTGTAAGGTTATGCATTCTAACATCAATAACATGTGCCGCCGGCTTGCATTATAACCGCCGCTATCATCAATACTCAACCGGCGCCCCCTGCGCCCAGCCGTCCAGATCCGGGTTGTAATCCTCGTCAATATACGGTCCGTCCGCATTTGCATAGTCGTCCGCATAAGACTCGTCATAGGAAACATACTCTTCATCCGTATAAACCGGTTCCTCCTGCTCCTCTTGTGCATTTTGGGCAGGAGCCGCGCCCTCCACCGTAGTAATGTTCAGATAGGGGAATGCCTGGGACATAATTTTCTGGGACAGCTCCCTCACATACTGGCTGTCGTCCTGTTTTCCCACATTCGGCTGGTCGATCACCACGTAAACCACCACTTCCGGATTCTCCAAAGGCGCGCACCCGATATAGGAGAGTACATAATTCTCGTCCTCTCTGGGGAGCTTCTCCGCCGTCCCGGTCTTGCCCCCGATATCATACCCCGGGACCTGAATGCCGCTCCCCGTCCCATATTCCATCACTGCGCGCAGGTAAGGCCGGATTTGCACCGTGGTTTCCGCCGAGACCGTCTTGCGCAAAAGCACCGGGTCTCTCGTCTCCACCACCCGGCCGGCCTCGTCCTGAATCTGTTTTACCA
The DNA here is from genome assembly GCA_949840465.1 of uncultured Lachnospiraceae bacterium. GTDB lineage: Bacteria > Bacillota > Clostridia > Lachnospirales > Lachnospiraceae > Schaedlerella. Next base: position 16,946 of record CATKXE010000036.1, read on the forward strand.
CATGGGGCTCATAGTAATAACCGCCGTTGACCAGAGAACTAAAAGCCGCCGCGACCTGCGTCATAGTCACATTAAAGCCCTGCCCAAAAGAGCAGGTAGCAAGGTTGACGTCCAACATGGAATCCCTTTGAAATAAAAGAGCCTCCGTCGAAGCTTCCCCCGGAAGGTCGATTCCCGTATACTCCCCAAATCCGAAAATATGCTGGTAGCGCAGGAAATTGTCCACCCCTATGGTTTCCGCCATATGCATCATAGCCACATTACAGGAGTATGCAACCGCATCCTGCACAGTCTCTGTGCCATGCCCTTCATGAAGATGGCACTTAATATCATAGTCCCCTACATGGAGAACCCCGTAGCACTGGTAAGTCTCATTGCCGTGTACGGTTCCGGATTCCAGCCCTGCGGCCACGGTCAGCGGCTTCACCGTAGATCCCGGTTCGAACGTATCACTGACGCAGAAATTCCTCCACAGGTTGTTCATGGCCTCCAGCTGCGCTTCCTCCGTCATGCCGTTCCATTCCTCCTGTGAATAAAGGATGGACAGATCCCGCGGGTTGTTCAGATCAAAAAACGGATACGACGCCTCCGCCAGTATTTCTCCCGTGTTCGGATCCATAATGATCACCGCCGTATTCTTACTGCCTGGCTCGCCCGGACGGACTTCCCCGGCATGCGCTTCATTAAACTCCAGAATGCACTGCTCCACCATCCGCTGCAACGCTGCGTCTATGGTGGAAACAACGGTATGGCCGTTTTTTGCCCTCTTGACCGTCCGCTCAATGGATGCGTCCTCATTGAAATACCCGTACTCCCGGCCGTTTGTCCCGTTCAGGATATCGTTATATGCGCTTTCAATCCCGATGGCTCCTTCGTTTCCTCCCACCACAAATCCGATCACATCGCCTGCCAGTGTATTATATGGATAATTCCGATTATAATCCTCCTCCAGCCAGATACCGTGTACATGGGAATAGTCCTCTTTGGACGCATCGGCTTCTTCATCTTCTGCGGCGCCTTCGACTTTTTCCTTAAATGTCTGGGCGGTCTCATAATCCACACCTTTTGCCAGAATCTCATACCGGCTGTCCGGGCGTTCGTCGATCACCTTGCGGGCCGTTTCTTCCGGAACACCGAAAAAGTCGCCCAGCGCTTTGACTGTAGGATCCACATATTCCTCGTCTGAACACGCCACATACACATCCAAGATCACATTGTATACACGTTCGCTGACCGCCATCTTGGTGCCGTTACGATCCACGATATCCCCTCTCCTGTAGGGGATTGGCCGGCTGTCATACTGCTGCTGTTCCAGCACAATCCTGGAATAGCCGCTTCCTTTGGAGGCGTTAATATAGGTAATATTGCCTATTAAAGCAACAAAAGCCAGTATAACCGCCATAAAGACCATTACCAGCTTTTCCTGCATCCTCTTTGGAAATTTTTTTGTGAGAAAATCGAATCTGTTTCTACGTTTTCTTCCTGCCATCTGTCTCCTTATTCTTTCAAGTTCCCTGATTTCGCCAGAACGCCGTTTTCGGGAATATCATTATACTGCTTCACACAATCATTGGTAGGATTTTTATATGGCACCACTCTCCCCTGTGCCGCATATACCATGCCTAACTCATTGACTGCCCTGTCCCACACGGTCTGCAGGTCTATCGAATCCTCGGCTGCCTGGAATGCCGCGTCGTTCTTCTCCGTCAGCCCTGCAAGTTCTTTTTGCAGCGCCGTGATATTCTCTGACCTTCGGACGGTCTCTGCCTGCAGGCTCAGATACAAAAAGCATATGACCACCGCAATGACTGCGGCAGACGCCAAAAATACCGCATATGCCGTATTGATGCTCAAAGCCCGTCTTCTGTTCTTCAGAACCTGACTGCTTGTCTTTTGTCTGTGCTCCGACTCCCCAATCGGCGCACGCATGGGGTAAGCCTCCGGCTGCCGCACGGCGCTCCCATATACATAGGCCTGTCCGCCATGGCGGGCTTTTCTTCCGTAATCTGTATATGAAACCATCTTCCTTGCTGCCATCGTCCCACGCCCCTTTCTTTTTTATCAGGATCTCCCCTTCCCGATAAAACTGGACACATTTATTTTATATACTCCGTTTTCACAGGAAATACTTTGAAAATCACGTTTCCTCCCTGACACATTCTCTGTATTTCCTGAAACACTGCCATGAACTCTTCTCCGGCTTCGTCGGCCATGCAGCCGAATCCCAAAAAACCTCCCTGATTCCTGATATCCTTACAGACTGCCCATAGAAAAATCCCTCTGCCCGCTGGTACCGCAGCAGAATCACACGGCATCCCTCAACCCCGTTCAAAAACTCTCAGCTTCGCGCTTTTCGAACGGCTGTTTTGCTCTAGCTCCTCCTTTCCAGGAAGGATCGGCTTTCTGGTGATTACCTTCCCCTTTGATACATTCCCACATACACAGACTGGGAAATGACTCGGACAGGTACAGGGATTTTCCTGCTTTCGAAATGTACTCTTTACGATCCTGTCCTCCAGAGAATGGAAAGTAATGATACAGATCCTTCCTCCCGGATCCAGCATATCAATCATCTCGTCCAGTGTGCCCGCCAGTACTTCCAGCTCCCGGTTCAGTTCAATCCGAATCGCCTGAAACGTCCGCTTGGACGGATGGCCGCCGGCCTTCCTGATTTTCATCGGAATGGCATGCCGAATCACCTCATTGAGCTGTTCTGTCGTCTCAATCTGCGCCTTTTTGCGTTCCATCACGATATGCTTCGCGATGTTCTTCGCAAACCTGTCTTCCCCATAATCCCGAATGATGCGGTACAGGTCTGCCTCGCTGTAAGAATTGACAATATCTTTGGCCGTCTGGCTCTGCCTCTGGTCCATACGCATATCCAACGGCGCATTTAACCGGTAAGAAAATCCTCGCTCAGCAACGTCAAGCTGATACGAGGATACACCCAGATCAAGAACAATCCCATCGACTTTTTCAATTCCGACAGCCCTGAGCCTGAGTCCAATGTCACGGTAATTACTTTGAATCACTGTGACCCTTTTCCCGAAACTGCTCAGGCGGACACTTGCCGCCTCTATCGCAGCAGCGTCCTGATCTATCCCTATGAATCTCCCCTTATCGCTTAGACGCCTGCACACCTCGAAAGCATGTCCGCCTCCGCCCAGTGTGGCGTCTACGTAGATGCCGTCCGGCTTCACCGCCAGTGCATCCACTGTCTCTTGCAGTAACACGGAAATGTGTTGAAATGCCATTATATCCTCCTGTTTCAATAAGGCTAGGTTACTTTCCCTGTATTGTCAGATCCGAATCCCGATTGCCTCCATACGTTCTGCAATCGCATCCAAATCTTCTTCACTGACCGTACTCTTCTCTTCCCAAAGCTCCCTGTCCCAGATCTCTACACGATCCTGAACTCCCACAAGGACAACGTCCTTTTCAAGATGTGCCGCCTTTCTCAATGAAGGTGGTACAAGCACTCTCCCCTGCTTGTCAAAGCTTCCTTCCGAAGCGCTTCCGAAGAAATAGCGTTTGAATATTCTGGCATCTTTGTTCATCCGTGGTAAGGTTTCCAGTTCAGCGACGAATTTATTCCATTCTTCCTGAGAGTACACAAACAGACATCCTTCCAGTCCATTACAGATCACAAAGCTCTCTCCTAAATCTTCCCGGAGCTTTGCCGGTATAATCAACCGGCCTTTTTCGTCTATACTGTGATTAAACTCTCCTAGTAACATCCGGAACTCCTTCCGTCAACATGAAGTTCTTCTTTCCCTCCATTTTGTTCCACTGACTACCACATTCTTACCACCTGCAACCATTGTACCCCACCTCAGCTCCTTTTTCAACCCTTTTTTTCAGTTTTTTAGGCAGTGAAATTCGGAAAAAAAAAGGACGGAATCTGTTCGACACTCTCCTGCATCGGACAAAATTCCGTCTTTTTTTCATATTACACATCTTTATAAATTCACTGCTTTTTAGTAATTCAAATTATAATCCCTACATTTTTTCAGTTATATCAAATCCACCATGAGTCATGCTTTTTCTTGTCAAAGCAACGGATTAATTTACTGCTTTTCAATCAACGCTACGGAAAATTTTTTTGGGGATTTTGTCTCCACATCTGCCCTGAAAATGAAAAAAGCCCCTCCTTTATCCCCCACTTTCACACCGGAATCTTTGAAAGCATCGTATGATCTTTATAGAATAAACAAAACACCTGATGTGTTCTCCTGCTCCACATCAGGTATTATCCGGCGGCAGCTTTATTCGCTCAGCCCACGTATATATTCGTTGATAGCATGGTAATCCACAGCCGTGATCTCCCGTTCCTCTTCTGCAATGTAAGTATCATATGCCGAATATCCAAGCCAACCGACCAAAGCCAAAGCTGCTACTCCCAATATAGTCTTGCGCACCATACTCATCATGCGCTGCTTCTTCATATTCTTCTTTCTGTTCGCCTTCTCTTCTTTACGGCGGTCTATCTTTTCCTGACTCATCTTTCAATCTCCTTTTTCTTCTCTGTTCAAAGCGCAGCCTGCTGATCAACTCAAATCTTCCCTGCAGATTCTCCATGGAGCACATCAAACTGCATTGTGTCAGTATATTCTGATATTTTCTCCGGACGCGCCTGCTTTGGGAAACCACGCCGACAGGACATCCATCGTTTAGTATATCATATTTTTCTTTAAACTACAACAATAATTCCGCCGTCATTCGCATACATGCTGCTGATGCCCGCCGTATCCAGGATAAAGCTGGACTTTGGCTTCATTTTTTCTGACAGCATTCTCTGGACCTCTAAGGCACGTTCCTTACAATTACAATGGGAAATTGCGAGGATCTTCTCTTCCGCCTTCTGAGTCTCCGCCGCAATCCGGTCTACCATCTTTACCAGCGCCTTCTTAGTGCCTCTTGCCTGCCCGATCTGGTAAATAGTCCCCTCCGGGGTGGAGCCCATTATCGGCTTAATATTCAGGGCTCCCGCCACCAAAGATTTAATCCCGGTGAGCCGCCCGTTCTTTCTCAGGGTATCCAGATTCTCCAATACAAAATACGTATTCTGCCCTGCAATGTAACTCTCCACAGCATCCACAACCTTGTCAAACGGCATCCCTGCCTCCTCGCATTCCTGAATTTTGAGGGCAATCAAAGTCTCCCCGATGGATGCGGAGCGTGAATTAAAGATATAAATGTCTTTTTTCCCGTATTCTTCTATATATAAGTTCTTGCCGAGCACCGCACTGTTGTAAGAACCGCTTAGTTCCGCGGACAGAGTCACAACGTAGATCCGCTCGTCTTCGCCGCAGTACCGTTTCATATATTCCTCGGGCGAGGGGCAGGACGACTTCGGGCAGTCCGGGCATTGAGCAACCCTCCTTAAAAAATCCGCCTGATCAAACGATTCATCATCCACAATTCTGGTTCCGCCGACCTCCATAGTCAAAGGCGCCGTCTCAAAATTCCGGCTCTCTTTCATCTCTTCACACAGTTCTCCGCAGCTGTCAACAATCACTTTATAACTCATAATCTGTACCAAGCCTTTCAACATATTCTATAGCTTTCTATTTCACATAGTTTTTATTACTACGTTTTACTATATCATATTTTTTATTATCTGAAAAGATATTTTTTCAGAAGTAATCCTCTAAGGCCGGGCGACGCAGTACACAGCCCCGTGAATAGTGACCTGGCAACGCTTTTTATGATTCCTTTAATTTTATTTTCCGGGAAATCCCCAGTGCGATCCCCATCTCCGTCATAAGAAATAGGATGGCCGTCCCTCCATAGCTGATGAAAGGCAGTGTTATTCCGGTGGTTGGTATCAGATTGGTCACCACCATCACATTAAAGATCACCTGCAGGGCAATGTGGGCAAATATCCCCGTCGCCACCAGAGCGCCGTACAGATCCGGTGCATTTCTGGCAATAAACATGAGCCTGTACAGCAAAAACGCAAACAGCAGCAGGATAATAATCGCACCAAACACACCCAATTCCTCACACACAATCGCAAGAATCATATCATTCTGCGCCTCCGGAATGACGCCCAGCTTCTGGGTGCTGTTCCCCAGCCCTTTTCCGAAGAATCCGCCGGAACCAATAGCATACAGCCCCTGCATTACCTGAAATCCGTTCCCGTCCATATCCCCCTCGGGGTTCAGCCAGGTAAGGATTCGGCGGAAACGGAAATTCTCACTGTCCGCCAGTTTCGTCGCCAAAAATCTCACAAACGCAAAAATCAACGCACCGGCTCCGGCTGCCATGGCCAGAAACGGTTTTAGCTTGGGATGCGCGACAAAATACAGGATGCATGTGATCGCCAGCACAATAATCGCCGTACTCAAATTGTCCGTCAGATATCTTACCCCTCCTGCCGCCACCAGCCCGAAAATAAAAATCCACAGGCCTCCTTCTTTCAGATTGTGGGCTTTGTTCCCCAGCTTGCACAATTCATAAGAAATAAACAGGATTACAGCAATCTTCATCACTTCGGAAGGCTGTAAGGTCAGGCTTTCCGTAATCCCGATCCACCGCCTCGCGCCCTTAACCGTCACCCCCAGCGGAGTCTGTACAAGAGCCATTAAAAAAAGCGCGAAAAGATAAATTTCAAAAGAAAACGCACCGTACAGGTGGTAATCTATCCTGGACACAAACAAAAGCACGGCGAAGCTTGCCGCCCCGATTACCGCCTGTTTTGCAAAATAGGATACTCCGTAAGTATAGGAGCTGGTACTGTATAGCATGACCAGCCCAAAACACATCAGGAAAACAATCACCAGCAGCAGATCATAATCAAAATACTGCGCGTCTGTCACAAAGATGTGGGACAGAATGCCTTTCTTTTTCCTGTTGTCCTCTTCCTCCCGTTCGTCTTCGTAATTTCCTCCGTCATAGGCGCCATAATACGTGCCGCCGCTATATCCGTATCCTGCCCCCTGCCGGTTCTTCCTGTTTTCGGGCGCCTTTTTCCCCCACTTTCCCTGGCCTGCGTAAGGACTCCCCTGTCTCCTTCCCGGCCTCTGTTCCCGCTGCCGAAGCGGCTGCACAGTCCTGCTTTTCATAGAATCTCCCCTTCGGATCTGCCGCAAAACAGCATACGCAACTTACTGGCACATGGTTGTGCTATATGTTATTGTTCAGCAGTCCCTTATTTTTCCATCTACATTATAAGTTGGCCGTCCTTGCTGACATCCCCTGCCGAGGATGCAGCATCAATTATTGCGTACAAATTTCCGGCTGGCTTATCTCCTACCGCACCGCCGCCGCAGGATGCACCGGTTTCCCGTGTCCGAAAAACCTGTCATACCACACAAGGAAAATGTACACCGTCCATATCTTCCGGCTGTCGTCCGTCTTTTCATTGGCCTTCTTCCCCTTCTTGTGGGCGTCCAGCATCTTCACAAGAAGCTCTGTGTCAAAAAATTTCCGCGCCGCCTCAGATGTAAACATCTCCCTCACTCTCCGGTAATACTGCTCTTCCCGCAGCCATACCCGGATCGGGATCGGAAATCCCAGCTTCTTTTTCTCCGCGGTTTTGCTGCGGATGACCTTCTCCGCCGCAGCTCTCAGCGCAACCTTCGTCCTGGGAGCACGCACCTTATAATTCAAAGGAAGCGTCTGCGCGAGTTCCAGTACCTTTTTATCCAAAAACGGCACCCTCACTTCCAGAGAATTGGCCATGCCCATCTTGTCCCCTTTCATCAAAATGTCATGAACCAGCCACAGATGCAGATCTACATACTGCATCTTCGTTACCGGGTCTTTGCCTTTCACCCGTCTATACAGGGGCGCGGTCACTTTACGGATTCCCGGCGCACAGCCCTTTTTCAGAATCCGGTTTGCCTCCCGCTCCGTAAAAATATTGGTTGCATTCGCAAAATACCGCTCCTCCAGCGTCTTTCCATGACGCATCAGAAACCCTCTGCCCTTCATCCCCCGGGGCAGGCAGTACTCCGCGAACTTTCCGAGAAAACGCCGGACCGGCATGGGAATCTTATTAAATCCCGTGTGCTCCAAAGGCTCACAGTAAATATTATATCCTCCGAACAACTCGTCCGAGCCTTCCCCTGAAAGCACCACTTTCACCTTCCTGGACGCCTCCTCGCTCAGGAAAAACAAAGCGATAGCCGCCGGATCCGCGACCGGCTCATCCATATAATACTGGATATCCGACAGCCGATCCCAATACTCCTCCGGCGTGATCACTTTTGCGTCGTTCTGCATGCGGATACTTGCCGCAAACTCCTTTGCATCCCCAATCTCACTGTATTTCCCTTCCTCAAATCCCACCGTAAAGGTACGATCCACCTGCCCTAAATAGGTCAGATAGCTGGAATCCACACCGCTCGATAAATATGAAGCCACCTCTACGTCGCTGATCTTGTGCTTTTCCACCGACTCCTTCATCACCGCTTCCACATCCTCCACCACTTCCTCGAAGGATTTTTTGCAGTCTCCGGTAAAATGCGGCTCAAAGTAACGGGTAATCTTCATCTTTTGATCCTCATAAGTAAAATAATGTCCCGGCTGCAGACAGTACACTCCCTTAAAAAATGTCTCATTGGTAGGCACAAACTGGAAGGAAAGATAATTGCCAAGGGCTTCTTCATTAAAAATCTTGTCATACTTGGGATGCTCCATAAATGACTTGATCTCCGAGCCGAACAGCAGCGTCCCGTTCATCTGCGCGTAATAGAGAGGCTTGATGCCGAAAATATCCCTGGCCGCAAACAGCTTTTTCGACTTTCTGTCCCAGATGGCAAATGCATACATTCCCCGCAGCCGGTCCACCAAAGACTCGCCCCACTCCTCGTAGCCATGCAGCAGCGTCTCGGAATCTGTATTGGACACAAAACTATGGCCTGCATCTACCAATTCTTTCCGCAGCTCCTGATAATTATAGATCTCTCCGTTGAACACCAGCACCTTGGTTCTGTCTTCATTATATAAAGGCTGATCCCCCTCTTTTGAAAGGTCGATGATGCTCAGCCGCCTGAAGCCCAGCGCCGCATCCGCATCCACATATTTCCCTTCACTGTCGGGTCCCCGGTGCACGATCGTGTTCATCATATTCTCAAGTACCTCTTCCCGGTTCTCGACCGCCCCCACAAATCCTGCAAACCCACACATAAATCCTTATCTCCTTTATTCCCGTATTCAAGCCCTGTAATCTTTTGTGCCACAAAAGCCGCATCCTCTATTATTCCCAAAAAGTCGATTTCCACGACAGCATTTTAAAAACAACTGCCCCCGCTTTACTGGAAAACGCCGGATTCATATACAGATTCTGGGTTTATTTCCAGCAGAAATTTTGACTCGCTATCTATTATAGCTTTTTTTATTTATAAAAACAACTTATTTCCTCAAAGCAGGGAAATTTCTGGTTCCTGTCGGTTACTGTTCACGGTGCCTTGCACCACGCTGCAAGGCATCCGGCCAGTAAAGTTACGGTTTGAGGCATTCAGCCTTCTATCCTCCGCTCCGACCCGTCCGAAACAAGCGTCGCTGGCGCTTCGAACCGCCGTCAGGCGGCTTTTTCCATAGGCTGGACGCGTTACAGTTGGCGGCCGGCCAGACTGTGAATTGTAACGATTGTCCGCCTAAGCCCTGGGTGGGCCAGGCCCTGGACATAAATTACCGTTCCATTTACCATATCCATGTTTTCGATATATTCTTACCTGTATTTACATGTTTTCGACACAATACTATACTTATAGCAAAGCATTGTATGCAGATTCCCTGAATTGAAACAAACTGCATACAGTTTCTATTATGAATATTCTAAAGTACGAGGACTGACAAATGTTAAACCACTTTTCCACTAATCTAAGGCATTACCGCAAACTGCGCCTAATGACACAGCAGGATCTTGCAGAAAAACTATTCATAACCAGACAGACCATTTCTACATACGAGACAGATACCCGGCGCTGTGATCTTGATACGCTCATCCGCCTCTCCGATATTTTAGAGATTTCAGTGGATGAACTGATCCGCTGAGCCTCTGCGGTGGAACCTTTTCTTTTTTCTTCCATAATATATTATTGTAAATCAAACTATGGAAGGAGATACCGCAAATGCCGAATTACCAGAATAATATGCGTTATGGACGTCAGGGTAATCTGCGCAGGCCCTGCGGACAAAATGCACGATATGGCATGCCGCAATCAGAAGCACGCTGCAGCGCGCCGGGTCCGATAACGAGAGCAGATATGATGTCAGGAAGGGAGGATTCCTGCTGTACCCCCACCCCAAAACCTGAAAAAAACTGCTGTCCTGTAAATGAAGGTTCAGAACGCAGATCCAGAGATAATTCCCGATCCTGCGGATGCAGAAGGGAAGACCCGCTTTACGGCATGCCGCTTGCTATGGCATATGTCCCATGGCAGACATGGGGAGATACCTTTGATCTATGCGACAGTTTCCAGACAGGAACAATCTTTAAAGAACTGGATCAACCATTTCTCGGGAGAGGAGGCTGGAAACGATGAAAAATTGTTCATGCAGAGAAGATTTAATGAAATTAATCAATGAAGTCAGCTTTGCGGTAGACGATGCAAAGCTCTATCTGGATACACATCCATGTGACGGGGAAGCCATGGAATATTTCTGCAAATACAGCCATATGCGCAATGAAGCATTGAAAGAATATGCGGAAAATTACGGACCTCTGACTGTAGATACCGTCATCTACTCGGAGCCAGAGAAATGGAATTGGATTAATGAGCCATGGCCGTGGCAGGAAGGGGGATGTTGATTTATGTGGAATTATGAAAAAAGACTGCAGTATCCGGTAAAAATCAATCAGACAAATCCGGCTTTGGCACAGGTAATTATCTCGCAGTTTGGCGGTGCATATTGTAATAACAGATAGCATTTGCCTGGACGGATAAATATGGGTAAATAAAAGAGAACCTGTTTCCAAGCTCTCTTTTTTACCTTTATTTTTTATGCTCTTTTATTGACTATGATGATAAGGTTTTGCACACGGTATAGACTGAACGTAAATAATCTTGGTTTGTAAACGCGCCTACCATTCGCTCTATCTCCGCTTTTGTATTTTTCATATCCTGCTGTTGATTTATATTGATATTCATGCTATTCTGTTTTTACAGTTTGGGCGGCTTAAGTTCGCCGCCCTTTCTGTGTTCCCGGCTGATTACTCAGCCTTTTCTTTTTTGTCCGGCTCTGGCTTATACTGTTCTTCTCCTGTCTCGATGTAAAGAATGAAATCATTGATTTTCTTTTCGCTCCATCCAGCGGCTCTTAAACCTAAAACCAGCCTTGCGTTTTCTTGCATATTCATCTGCTCCATGTCTCTCCTTTCTCCCTTTCGGGTTATTGTCCTTCGTTCCCTTTGGACAATTATAATATATCACATATTTCAGTGATTGTCGATAGTTTTATCACATATTTTTGAAATTATTTTTTCTCTGTCCTCGTCCGTTTCTATAAATTTGATTATATCCCTCGGTTGCATTTCCAAAACACAACACAGGCGGTTGAGCACTTCCAGAGATATTTTCGTATCTCCATTCCTGAATTTTCGCATGGTATCTTGCCCGAAAATACCGCTTTTCTTTGCAGTCGTTGTGTTTATTCCAACTTTAGCCAGTTCTGGAATCACATCTATTTTATATTGTAACAATACACTTTCGCCTCCTTTCAAAATCCTACTTTTACTATATAATATCATACTGATTTTGTCAATAAAATTTTCTCATAAAAATGTGATTTTAATGTTGATAATCACATTTTTATGTGATACAGTATAACCATAGCAAACAACAAACGAAACACAAAGAACGCAAACAAGAAAGCAAATAAAATAGGAGTAAAAATATGAAAGTAAAAGCGAACTGGAATTAGGAGCTTATTCCTGCGATATTTACAGGGGAAATTAAACTGTATGCGTACCGAAAATATAATACAAACTGGAGATAGAGCCACTAGTATTCACAGACAGGGGACATTGTGGGTTATCCATATTTTTTACTTGCATTATTGGCGTACGCCGCATATTTAGTCCTTAGGGAAATTGCATTTTTTATAATTTACCGCAACGAAAAATAAGCCCTATTAGCTCAGGGGTTTAACCATTAGGCTCAGCAAAAAAATCTATCCCGTCCCTACCGGGCAATGCAGGGAGAAAGTGAGAAGGATATGGAAAATTTTACAACTGACGAATTAAGATACATCCGAGGAATGGCCGGAGATTTATACCACAAATACGCAAGAAATGATAAAGAAAAAGCACTGACCTATAAAACCATATGCTCAAAAGCACAAAATGAGATCATTAAAAGAAATCAGGCGGCAGGATAGCCCTACCGCCTTTTTCTTAAACTTTTTCTAATGTCAGCTGAAGCCTATCCACACCATTCATATCATCACCGGCTCCACCGTCTTCATCGTTATACTCCCATTTCAAATACCCTTTCCCTGATGGAGCGACCCGATATTTCGCTTTATATCCTTTTGTTCCCGAATTTTCCCCGGCATAAAAGATCGTATATCCGATTATGTAATCAGACATATCTTTATTTTCCTGATTCTTTTCCAGAAGCCCCTGGCGTTTCATGGTGAGTTGGAACCATCCATTCCTGCCCAAATTTTTAAACTGTGCACTCCTGTGGACGTGGCCGGGAACGCCTGCATAATCATCACCGCAGCCATCAGAGCAGGAAAGGCCGCGCATCCATTCCAACCAACCATCTTCTTTGGTGTAGACACGGTACTCCGGTGCCGGGATGTCTGATTTAATGGTTTCCACAGTATTCCCTGACTTGTCTCCTGCAGTTTCGTTATTGATGCATTCCAGGATTCCATCCCATGGATAATCATAATACGTTCTTATATGGCTTTCATGGCCATTCTGGTCTCCCTCTTTCCCGTCAATAGTGCCGTTCTCGCTTATAGCAAATTCCATCAACATATCCGGCACGGCTGAAAGGCACATGGCTGTATGATTGGCTTCATTTAGGTATACATCACCGGCCTGCGCAATATACCCTGAAGACATTGGATGCCAACGGAAATTGCCTGTACCGCACATACACTGCCGCATGTTCCCAGTATAGGTCGCGCCCCCGCAGGAAATCCCGGCTGCTTCATAAGCAGAGATAATCGCGGAGCTGCAGTCCCGGTCTCCCCTCTCTAACTGGTATACGCCTGCCCCTGTCTGGACATTGCATTTCCCGCTTCCGTCTCCCCAGCGTGAAATCTGGCTGTACCCGTGGCTATTACAGGTTACCAGATGTTTCATCAATTCAACTGCTACCTGTTTCTTTAACATGGATATTCCCCTTTCATTTTGCTGCACAAAAAGAGGACGGTTTCCCGTCCTCTCAGTTATACTACTGTTGCATTTTCCTCAATCTTCATCTGTTTGACAGCCGCTTCGATCAGAACATCTAGCTGTTCATCCGACAGGGCAATGTTCTTCGCAATGAGGATTTCCCTTAAAAACTCTGTCACATAGGCTTTCCTGTCCTGCCCCTTTTCAGCCCAGAGAACCTGCTGGGCTGAAAAGACAGCATACCTTGCCCACTTTTCTGCCTCTTCTAGCTTATCGACACCAATCTTTCCCTTTATCCATGGCACCAGATACCTAGTAATGACCAATACTGCCACCATGACAAGCACCTTAATGATTTCAAAAATAATTTCATTCATTTCCTCTTTTCCTTTCTTCCAGTTCCCACTGATGCTCTTGTTTCCGATCCTTATTGATTCTGATCCATCCGCAGATGCCGCATTCGCCTATTGTGGCCGCCACGACCGCACAGGCATATGTTTCCGGGATACTGCCGCCTGTCTGGTAAATATCCAACAGCTGCCAGTTAAACCAAACAAAAAAGGCACCCACTGCAATCAAAACCAGATTCAGCGTGCCTATTTTTCCAATAAATTCTTTCAGTTTCCTAAATGGGTGGAGCCTTTTCCTGTGGTTCATACTTTTTTCCTCTTATAATGAAAACAAGTTCTTTTAAAATCCAATCTGAGTAAAGACAAACCCTACTACTATCCCGATTATTACGGTTACAATATACCCGCTTACTTTCCGCCACATCTCACCATCTCTGCCCTCCAGGACTTCCAGACGATCCGCTTGCTGCTCCTGGGATTTAAGCATGTTTTCCATGTTCACGGCAAGTTTTTCCACCGACGAGGTCAGATCCCGAACTTCCCGGACATTTTCCTCAAGAAGTTCAATACGCCGGTTCTGGCGGGTATTTTCTGCGTCCTGCCTTGCAGCAAATTCGGTGTGTTCCTGCCTTGTAATATACTCTGCATCCATAACCAGTCCTCACTACTCTTTTAATTCTTTTTCTACCTTTACACGCCAGATCTTCGGAATGTCCTCCAGCGTCCATTCCGCCCCGGTATTTTGATTCATAGCCCCTGATCTGATTTTATCTGCATAAAATTTAACCATTACGCCTCACCGCCTTCCATCATTCCGGCTACAATCTCCCCAAGGTCGGCAATAGCGCCGTCCTGGATAGCCTGGCCAGTTTTCGTCGCTTCCTGCTCAGCTTCGATAGCATTCAGACGCTTTTCTACCATGTCCACATCCGCCAGGTGCAGGGATACCAGGAAATCATCCGCTCTCCGCTTTACACCTGCCTCCTCCAGATATTTATTCTCTAATGTCGTACAAGTCAGACCCTCGGCATTCTGGACGGTGTACTTTTCCAGATTATCCTCCGTAAAATTCTCAAAGAGCCCTTTAAAATCATCAAGACTCTGAATCGACACCCGGATAAGGTTCACGCCTGCTCCGTTTTCAATTTCTACTACCGTGCCATCTTTCAATACGATTTTTTCTTTTCCTTCCATTTCTCTTCTCCTTATCTTCTAATTTTTTGCTACAGTTACAATCCTAAGTCCGGCTCTGCCCTTATTTTCATTACACATTCCTCTCTTTCTTAATTTATTTTCCAGAAAAATCCATAATAAAAAGCACCCTTTCGGATGCTCTTTAGCATATACTTTTCTTTTTTTTGAGTTCATGCCCTGCATCAGGCTTTCTTCATTACTACAGACCAGTGCGCACGTCAACATTCAAGGGTCGGATCGTGTCAATGCCCTTAGTCGGGCTTACCCCATTTCTACGTCAGTTTGAGTATGTGGAAAAGCTCCGATTTCAACTGTGTCAATGCCCTCAGTCGGGCTTACTCCATTTCTACGGTACCCCTCTGGAAACCTCTGTTTATGTGGCTTCCCAGAGCCGTTTTTGCAAGCAATTCACAGAATATTCTGAAAGTTAGCATTTTCCACCCGTTTTTTGGGCTTCCCTGAAAATTCATGTCTTTTACACATTATAAGCTGTCTTCCTCATAGTTGTCAATCGGTATCGTTACCTATACAGATAACGATACCGATGCTAAACTCCGCTTTGGAGAACCTGGGCTTAGGATATTTATTCCAGAGGCAAATAAAA